>CAJHIS010000015.1 GCA_905067555.1 Candidatus Argoarchaeum ethanivorans | reverse complement strand
GATCGCATCAGCAGGTGTTACGGCATTTAACGTAACGCCAAATACGGGCACGGCAGGTGCAACAGTTGCATACAATGTGAGTGTGAATGCTACGTCGTGGAACAAACTTAATATAACGATACCAGCGGGCTTCGAGGCAGTGGCACCGGCTGCGAGTGGAAATGAAATAGCAAGGGCGTATCTTTGGAACGGCACGACGAACTGGACTATTATACTTACGGCTGGCAGTACACCAGCGACGAAGGTAGCTGTAGAGGGTTTAAATGACACGGGCGTTAGTGGTGGTACGATAATATTTGATATAGACTACAGTCCAGGCGGAGGAGTGAACGTTACCTCGCCATGGCTCGGCGGCTCGTACGCGAAGCTGACGTTACCAACGGCGACAGCGAACGGGAGTTTGAACGTTTCTTTGCCTGGTTCGATGAAACTAACGAACATCACATTAAATATGTCAGGGCAATTCATGAAGAATCCAACGACTGCAGGGAACTATACGTTTGATGCAGATGGAAAGCCTGCGTATGTGGATATAATTGCTGACGCACCAAATAAACTATGGATAAACGCATCAAATCCTGCACCCGGTGTAGATTATGCGGACGTTGAAGTAGAAGTGCGGGACCAGTATGGAAACCTCAATGCTACAGGCAATTATAGTGTTACCTTAATAAAGAATGGGAGTGCAACGGTAGCGGCACCCAATCCAAACTGGACAAAGCTTACAGGAAAATGTATCTTCAACGTGAGTGACAGCACAAATGAACTGGTGCTATTAAAGGCGATGAACTCATCATTACAAACAGGCGAAAATGTGGTTACGTTCAGTGGTGCATTGCACCATTTTGTAGTAACGCTTGACAATTATACGCTATACGCAAACAACACCGACAGTGCGACAATGACGGTACAGTTGAAGGATGAAAATGGTCAGAACCTTTACGCATCAGGCACAACTATTAATATCGCGTATGCGAACGGCACGCTATTAGCAGTCACACCGTCTTCAAATCAGACGGATGACAATGGACAGGCACTCTTTACCGTAACAGCAAAGGGTGTAGCGCCTGCAACGACGACTATAACAATGTCAGAAAGCGGAGGTAGCTCAGGCGAAAGCGGCACAATCATTTTTAAGCAGGCATCCAATGCTGGAAACAGCGTATTTACAACGCCAGCTTCAGTCACTGCCGGAACACCGGGAATAATAACGGCTACGTTGAAGGATTACAACACTGTACTGATAAAGAGCTCAGGTGAATTCCCTGTGACATTTAACATGACAAGCGGGGACGGATACTTCACAGACAGTGCAGGGACAGCGAATTACGGCACGTTAAAGACGATTGATTCAACCGATGCAAACGGAAATGCGAGCGTCTACGTGTACAGCACAAATGCAAGTACGGCTTTGAACGTAAATGCAACAGTGGTGAATGAAACGGATGGCGATGTGCAAATAGGTGGAACGAATACGATTGATGTAGTTCCGAATGTGTCCACGAAGTTGGACATAAGTCCAACGAAAAGTAAAGGTTTGACAAATGTCAAGGACACCACGCAGGATTTCACTCTACAATTACAGGATGCTTACGGAAATGAGAACACAACGGCAGACCCATCGGTACTGATTACTACGGACAACGAAGTTCTTGGGAATATGACCTTTGGTGGTGCTACCGCGGTGAACAACAATCTCTGGTGCAACATCACTGATGGAAATACGACATTCACCTATACCGTTAATTCCACAGTAGTAGGCACTGCACATCTTACTGTAAACGTTACCGACTGCGGTTTCACGGACACAATAACCATAACGACCTCAGGACCCACAGGCGTGAACCTCACGGTAAATCAGACATTGCCACTGGTAGGAACAGGAGTAAAGGCAACGGCACAGCTTACAGGTCCAAGTGGTGACCTTGGAATTGCCAACGTGGAGATTACCTTCACGCTCAGGGACCCTAGCAACGTACTTATTGGTACCATCTCAGACACCACAGATCCCACGGGTAAAGTAACCTACAACTTCTCGGAAACGACCCACGGAATTTATACCATAAAGGCAACGAACTCAAGTTATGCACTTAGTGCTACAAATACTACGACTTACGTAGGAAACGTGACACAGATGTGGATTGCAGTGAATAACTCCAGTCCAGATGTGAATGATACGATAACCGTGTATGCAATCTTTAAGGATGCTGCTGGCTACAATAGCTCTTCAGTGGATACTGGCATCAGCGACGTTACCTTCCTGGCAGATGATTATTCGTTTGCAACAAGTGATATCACCAACGGAGTGGCATCGGCAACTTACACGCGGAGCACTGTGGGAACGGTAACAATAGACGCGATTTATACGAATGCTACGAATCCATACTGGGAAGGCACGGTGGCGACGAATAGCACGAGTGTGACGTTTGGAGTAGTACCAGTACTAACAACAATAAATGTCACTCCTGCAACACCGGTTCTTAATGTAAGTGATACACAGACATTCACTGAAACGACACTGGATCAGAACGGTGATGCAATCGCCGCAACCGTAGCATGGACAAGCAGCAACACCACAGTTGGTACGATCAATGCGAGCACAGGCGTATTCACGGCTGTAGCAGCAGGTACAACCACTGTGACTGCAACAAGTGGCAGTGTGACTGGAACTGCGGCTGTGACTGTGAGCGAGGCAGTAGATTCCGCAGACACCAACCACGATGGAATAGTAGACATGACTGAACTATTCGCTGCTATCGATGCATATATGGCGGGTACGGTAGATATGACGTATCTGTTTAGTGCTATCGATGCATATATGGCTACAGCCTGAGTTATAGATCGAAAGGGAGTAAATCTCCCTTTTGTCTCATATTTATGGAGGTATATAATATGAATATACAAAAAATTGTATTGACTGTTGCGATTGTGTCTATCCTACTCGCAGCACTGCCAGCAGCAGCATCTGCGGCAACTGTAAGTGTGGGTGATGCAACAACGGTTGGCTCCACGGCAACAGTGCCAATAAATGTGTCCGGAGCACCGGACATAGGTGCTATGACGATCACTCTTACGTATGATTCCAGTGTGCTTAGTGCCACTGGTGTTTTAAAGGGAACAATAACATCCGACGCGCTTCTCATCATAGAGGACACTATCAACTCCTCCGGTGGTATAAGTGACACTGATAACGAAATGATGCGGAACTATGGTGCCATAATTGGCTATATCACAGATAACAGAGTGAATATCAGCATGGTCAGCACGGATGGTTTCAGCGGCGATGGTACGATTGCTGAGATAACGTTCACCAAGGTCGCTGGTGGCACATGCCCGCTGACATTAAGTACTGTCACGGCACATGAGACTGCAACCTGTGATCCATGCACCAATGAAACGGTTCTGGATCCTGCTTCATATCCAGTAATACCAATAGACACAATTGACGGAGAGTATGTGTCCGAGGAAGAAGAATTAGCCGGCGATATAAACGGTAACGGAATAGTAGACATGGGCGAACTGTTTGGTGCTATCGATGCATATATGGCGGGTACGGTAGATATGACGTATCTGTTTGGTGCTATCGATGCATATATGACTACAGCATAATGCCACGAGTTAATTGAGCCTGGAACAGGTAAGATGTATATTAAAAGAGATGGGACAATCTTCTATTTCTGTTCATCCAAATGCCAGAAGAACCAAAAACTTGGCAGAGTACCCAGAAAAGTGAGATGGACCAACCAGGCACACAACATAAAAAAAGCATAAGACAATGATTAAGGCAGCAGAGCAGACTTATATCATGGTCAAACCTGATGGGGTACAGCGTGGACTAATTGGGGAGATAATCAATCGAATAGAGCAGCGTGGACTTAAGATTGTAGCATTGCGAATGAATGTCATAGACAGGAGAGTAGCAATGAAGCATTATGCAGAGCATAGAGAAAAACCATTTTTCTCTGATCTTATAAGTTTTATAACATCAGGACCTTCGGTATCTTTAGTTGTGGAGGGAATAAATGCCATTAAAATCATGCGAAGCATTAATGGTGCAACAAATTCATCAGATGCAGCACCAGGCACCATCAGGGGTGATTTTGCAATCGATACCGGACGAAACGTGGTGCATGCATCAGATTCAATAGAGTCGGCACAAAGGGAAATCGCACTCCATTTTAATGATGGTGAACTCACAGACTACGCACGCACAGACGAAGCATGGGTGTACGAATAATTATGTTTGTATAAAACCACGAGATTCGACACAAAAAATGTCTTGTGGTTACAAAAAGAGCTTGAGACAAATACGAATAATTTAACCCAAGTTTATAGCATCCCAAAAATCACCGCGGAGAAAGACAAGAGCACACAAAGTTTAAAGACGGTTTCGATCATTGCTCAAGGTCTCTGGCGTCTCTCTCATTCTCTGTTGTGCTCTGCTGTGAAATTTAAGGATTTAGCAATTTCACTATAAATTTGACTGTGCCCTAAATTCGTACAAGCTTTTAGATTATCCCATGCTTATTTAAAGAACAAGAACAGAACTGTATTGATAAAATAAATGAAAAAACTTCGCAGAGGATTGTATATTGGAAGGTTTCAGCCATATCACTTAGGGCACTCCAAAGTACTGGAAGTTATTGTTGGAGAAATCGATGAAGTAATCATCGGAATTGGCAGCGCGCAGGAAAGTTATCATCCGAACAATCCTTTCACAGCCGGTGAACGGGTGCTCATGGTTTCAAAAGCTCTGGAAGAATTCGATATTAAATCCTATATTATCCCAGTTGAAGATGTCCACTGCAACAGTTTGTGGGTCTCTCGTGTGACCTCGATGGTGCCACCATTTGATGTGGTCTATTCCAACAATTCCCTGGTGGTAGAGTTATTTCGCGATGTTGGTGTACAGGTTGTTAAAACACCTCTTTTTAACAGGATGATGTATTCAGGCAGCATGATTCGAGAATTGATGCTTGCTGATAAAGAGTGGAGACATCTTGTTCCAGACTCTGTTGCAGGGGTAATCGATGATATTGATGGTACTGGACGTATTCAGCGTGTTGCGGGATCAGATAAAGAATTCTAATAAAATGAAAACGGATGGACTCACTGAATCATACTTTTAACATTGGTGGTATACAGTGGTTTGCAAGTTCCTGCATTCTCACAGAAGTTCTTCCAAATCCAGAGAATTCATCTTCCTCCATTGCTCTTGCAAGCTCATTTCCAAGCACAAAAATGGCATGTTTGTGCTCAGCCTTGCTTCGATGAACGTGCACTGGACTTATTTGAAGTGACTCGTAGCCTGGAAAAACTTTGTTACATCCGCCCTCCTCAAAATACCTTTTTAATTGCACCATCAGCGTATGTAGATGGATTAATTCTTCCTTATGCATATTTACACACATCTCCAATAGTTATTATAGTTTTACAGTACAGTACTACACAGTTGCTTACGTACTGCATAGTTGCTTACGTATGTTAATAGCCTTGTATGCTATATAAAGAAGTTATGATAGGAATACTAACTCCTACTTATTCAATTTAAAACTTTCTTTTTGTTCTTAATGATTAATTAGGTTACATCTCTTACCAACTACAATATATTTAGTGGAATTGTGTGAAGAATCCTTTTTTGTATTTCTTGCCATTTATATAGATATCTGCACCCTGTTTTTTCTCTATTTTATTTATTTTTTTTGCCTTTACTGCCCCATGCAGAGTATTTGCGAGTGACTCAATTGTTTCAGCTTCAAGTTCTCCGCCGAGCATGGATTTGCATGTGTTTTCACCTGCAATTCCCTCTATCGTTATCTTGCCACCCCTCATCGCTGTTCCGGAACCATTACCTGCATCACCTCGAACGATTATGTGTCCTTTTTCAAGTTCAGTACCTATAAAATCCAGTTTCTTTTCTATTATCAGTGGATCAGGATACATATATTCAGCACAGATAGTTGTCAGGTATCCAAGTACCATGCGCTCTGCCCATTCATCTTTTGGTTTTGCCGAATGGATTATTTCACGCAGTTCTTGTGTATCCCGCGGTGCAAGCTCATGCACTTCTTTTTTTTTGATAAACTCCAGTTTATCTACAAGGTCTTCAAAGTTCATTTATGATCACAAGGAAGACTATATGTTTGTGCTTCGCAATAAATTTAAGCATTGATGTGTAATATACCTGCAGATGTTTCAATCACTAAATCATGTTATCTCAATGAAAGATTTTACAAGAGAAATGATTGATGAGGTACTTGAGCTTGCAGAAAAACTTGAGCCTTTCGCACGCGGCAAACCGTGCAGGATGCTGGAAGACAAACTTCTTGCCTTGCTTTTCTATGAACCAAGCACCCGCACTCGGCTGTCTTTCGATGCTGCAATCAAGCGGCTTGGAGGAAGTTCTATTGATTTTGGCATGGTCGAAGCAAGTTCTGTGTCAAAAGGTGAAACTCTTGCAGACACCATTCGGGTCGTCAGTGAATATGCTGATGCGATTGTGCTCAGGCACCCCAAAGAAGGTGCTGCACGAATGGCATCAGACTACTCGTCGGTACCAGTGATCAATGCTGGTGATGGAGGGGGGCATCACCCCACCCAAACCCTTCTTGACCTGTACACGATTAAACGGGAGAGTAAACTTGAAGAAATAGATATTGCACTTGTTGGTGACCTGCGATATGGACGTACAGTCCATTCATTCGCCTATGCACTGTCATTATATGGTGTAAACATCTACCTCGTCTCGCCACCTCAATTACAGATGCCACAGCATATAAAATCTGATCTTGTGCATCGTGGCATAACTATCAGGGAAACTAATAGTATCGAAGACGTTCTTGGAAAAATCGATGTGTTATATATGACCCGCATTCAAAAGGAGCGTTTCGCTGAACAGAGTGAATATCTTGCAGTGGCAGGGAGCTACCGACTTGGAAGTGAGATGCTCTATAGTGCGCGAGAGAACCTTATTATCATGCATCCACTTCCAAGGGTTAATGAAATTGATGCAAGTGTGGATGCAACATCACATGCATGTTACTTTAAGCAGTCTTTTTATGGGGTGCCTACACGCATGGCAGTCCTTGTAAAGCTGTTGGGAGGGAATGTGTGAGTCTTGAAAACTGTACACCTCGCAAGCTCGGTGTGCAGAAGTTCTCTGGTAATCCGCGTGTGCACAGCACATTTTCACTCTTCCGGGGGATCAGGGCATGGTAAAGAAGATTAAACCACAGAATATCACAGAAAGTTGTTATTTTTCCTTTTTATCATCTCTGTGTCCCTCTGTGGTCTCTGTGGTTTTCCAAGACATTGTTTCAAAATATCAAAAAGTCTCTGTGGTTTTGATAACTACAACGCGGGATACCAAAGGCACTGTGCAGAGGATATTTGTAAAGCTTAGGGAGAAAATATGAGCGTTAAAAAAGAGCTTCTGGTGCGACCAATTGAACATGGCACTGTGATTGACCATATCAATGCAGGGCAGGCTTTAAACGTAATACGCATCATCGGCATAGCAGGGAGCACAGGTTCTGTTGTGAGCATTGCTATGAACGTAGCAAGCAAAGAGATGGAATTAAAAGACATTGTAAAGATAGAAGGAAGAGAACTTGATTCTAAACAGCTCGATAAAATATCGCTGATTTCACCAGATGCCACCATTAACATTATCAGAAACTATGATGTAATATCAAAATACAACGTTGAACTTCCAGAAGAGATTACAGGGATTGTAAGATGTAACAATCCTGATTGTATCACCAACAGTGATGAGCCAGTAGCGTCCAGTTTTACGGTAACCAAAAAGCCGGTCATTCTTCGCTGCAAGTATTGCGATCATATCATTTCAGAAGAGATAGCAGAACAACTTATATAAAAGCATAATGGATATGCAATATAGAAACAATGACAGATGATACACACAATACTGAAATAAAAAAAGTGCTCTTGCTTTTGAAAAACATGGTTTATGAGAGCACGAGTCCACTCGAAACCCTTCGATTTGCCAAGTATTATCGTAAAAAAGGACTTGATGTGATAGTGGTATTGTGGGGGCCAATGGGGGTATTGCTTGGAAAAGCCGGAAAAAGGGGAGGTACGCCAAAGTACGATGAAAAAATGGAAGAATGTTTGAATCTCGGGGTCGTGTTTCGATGCTGTCGTCTCGGCTCAGATATTATAGGAGTAAATGAATCCGAGCTGATACAAGGGGTTGAAATTATTGAAGCGCATGCGGTGGCAGAACTCTTCCTTAAATACAGCCAGCCAGGTCATATGATTATAAGTCTATGAAATACGATGTTGTGGTAGTTGGTGCAGGACCTGTTGGAGCGATTGCTGCGCGATATAGTGCAAAACACGGCGCTAATACGTTAATAATAGAAGAGCACCCCCATATTGGTTCACCAGTCCAGTGCACAGGTATTATCAGCACAAAAGCACTGGATGAATGCGATTTAAAACCAGGTAGCTCTTTTGTGTATCGTAATATCAGGGGTGCAAACATCTACTCACCGGGTTGCCACTGTATAAAAGTTGACGGCGGTAAAACAAAAGCATACGTCATCGACAGAAAAATCTTCGACCGTACACTGGTAGCAAAAGCACTTGATGAAGGTGCGGATCTTATTTTACGAACAAAAGCTGCCGCACTTAAAAATAACAAGAACGGGACAGTGTTGACCGTGCGGCAGAATGGCACTCTGCAAGAAATACAGACAACAGTTGTTATCGGTGCGGATGGTATTCAAAGCGGCATTGCACGGATGTCCGGACTTGGTAGAGTTGAAAAAATACTAAGCTGCATTCAAGTCGAAGGACAGTACGAAATAGCGAATGCCGATTTTGTAGAGATATTTCTCGGAAACAGGGTTGCACCAGGATTTTTCGCATGGGTGGTACCTGTAACAGGCAGCATCGCCCGTATAGGTCTGTGTGTAAATTCCTCTACTAGATCGGCACACCAATATCTCCAAAAACTGCTAAAAGAGCACTCGATTGTATCAGCAAGGTACCATGGCTCATCCACGAGCATGGTTGTTGGTGGAATGCCTGTTGGAGCTTTGAAGCATACCTGTACTGATGCTGTACTTATTGCAGGTGATGCTGCAGGACAGATAAAACCAACATCTGGTGGTGGAATTTACACAGGTGCAGTCTGTGCCAGGATTGCAGGAGAAGTGGCAAGCATTGGTGATGCAAGCAAGAAGGGACTGGAGCTGTACGATACAATGTGGCGAAAGCGTATTGGAAAAGAGCTTACGATTGGTATGTATATACATAACACGCTTGGAAGTTTCAGTGATCAACGATTAGATGAGTTTATCAATATTTTTGATGACCAGAAGATCATGGATACAGTGAAACAATACGGTGACATGGATCATCCATCACTTCTTCTTAGAAAAATAGCTCCTCATCTAAACAAGAAACAATTATTTACCTTTGCAGGAAGCATTATCAGGGATTTTATAAATAGTAAATAAGAGACCTCAGGCCTCTTCTTCTTCTTCACTGTCTGCATATCCTGTTACAATGGAGATGAAATTATCCTGAATCGTATGCCCGGTTGTTGCTAAATAGAGATGGGCAATCAGGAATGCAGCAAAGATAATTGCAAGGATAAAATGAATGACAGCCAGCACCTTCAATCCGCCGATAGAGGTAATAAAGTCTGCAAAATAAAGAGGGTATAAATACAGAATGCCACTGATAAGAAGAATAGGTGTCATCAGACCCATGAACATAAGGTATGACATCTTTTGCAAAGGATTAAATTTCTCATCAACCGTTGGTGGATAAGGGTGTGGATCGTGTTTGAATATTCCACAAATATAAAACTTTGCCTGGACAATCAGTCCATTGGGGATATCTCTTTTATTTGGAATATAATGTATAATCCTGCGTGAGACTAAGTTGTAGATGAGCCATAATAGAAAATCTGCAACCAATAATAATCCAAACCAGTTATGGACAGACACTGCGGTCTGAAAACTTCCAAATAGATGAATAGATCCAGGCAAGTGGATCTGAGCACCTGATATAATAAGTACCACAATACATATTGCATGAATGGCGTGCCAGACACGTTCCAATATAGGATGTAGATAAATCTTTTCTGCCATTGTTTTACTCTCCTTTACGTTTTCTAGTAATAAATCGCACTCCGCCGTGAATTACGAAAACACCAATGATAGTAAGTATGATAATAATTACGCAGAGGTTATCTAAAATAGGAATTCTGTTAGCACCAGCAACATACTGCCCCTTTTTTGTAAGTTCACTGTTAGTAAAAGTAATGCCAATAATCTGGTGTTTCAGAGATGATTTGGATGGTGTCGTTAACAGAATAGAATCAGATGAATGGCACTCTTCGCAATCTTTCAAAGCATAAATTTTAACAGGTTTGATGAGATGAGGATCTTTTTCTTCAACATGACAGATAGCGCAACTTGTTTGAGATGTATCGCCTCTGGAATTGAGGTGGAGTTGTGGCTGTGGGAAGGTTTCGCCATGTTTAACGTACAGATCACTTCCGTGACACAAGAAACAACGATTTACTTCAAATCCAGTTTCTATATCCTCTATATGTTTTCCATAATGACGTTTTTCATACTGGGAACTATGACATACAGTACATCTTTGCTCATCACCGAGAACAGTACCATGAACGCTCTGTTTTACCTCTTCTAATGCACCACTATGACAGGAAGCGCATTTACTTTCCAAAGCCAAGCCGCTATAAGAACAAGAGAGAACAATACACATAGATAATATAATAAGATAATAGTAAGTTCGATTCATCATCGCAATCCATTATACATTACTGTACTTATAGTTTTTCATTTTATGTCGTAGTCAGATTGAGGCTATCGGATTGGCTTTAAGAGTTCCGGTTTCTAATTTGACAGGTCTTTTTTGTTCTATCAAGGCTTCTTTAGTTCTGACCTTAAAAAGCATGTTGTTAGAAAACTCACAAACAGTGATTTACCTGAACTGTACCATTTTCATTGAATTTTTAAGACACGGATTAGCGTTGATTAACACAAATTTTGTGTAAATCTGTGTCTATGATAATTTTTAAAGATCAGACAAACTGTTTACTGGAAGTTTCTTTAGGCAGACTTGCAACTTTTATTGTGAAGCACTGCAAAGCTGCGCTTTGCAGAAAGTAACCGGCAACTGCAAAGCTGCGCTTTGCAGAAATAACGGTTAACGACCAATTCTCGATTGCGACAGCAATCGAGTTGCGAAGCAATCAAAGTGCGAGGGATGGGATTTGAACCCACGAACTCCTTAGAGACAGGATGGCTTCGATACCTTCTTTTAAGTACCACTTAAGTCCTGCACCGTTGGCCAACTTGGTTACCCTCGCTTTCTGGGTGCTGTTTCATCGCTCGATTACTTCGTAATCGAGAGTTATTGTCTCTGTAAAGCGCAAGCTTTGCAGGTTATTGTCTCTGTAAAGCGCAAGCTTTGCAGGTTATTGTCTCTGTAAAGCGCAAGCTTTGCAGGTTATTGTCTCTGTAAAGCGCAAGCTTTGCAGGTTATTGTCTCTGTAAAGCGCAAAGCTTTGCAGCTGTGATGATGCACTTTGTTTATAGCTGTTTTCCTTATAATGTTGTGCATATAGCTATGATTACTGCTGAAGCACTGGTGGATGCAAGGTTCACCCCATTGTTGCTGAGCAGTTTTTTCTGCTGTAGTGTGGCTCCAAGTAAGCTATCAATGTTTGTGCCGAGTAATCCAGCAAAGGTTATCACAAGTATGCTGGTTGGATGGAATGGAATAAGTTGTGTTATTGCAGCAATCATGGCTATGATAAATGCGCCCGTGATAGATGCACACTCTCCTGCAAGCGTTATGCCTCCATCTGTTCCAGCGGTAGTTTTTTTGAGGGTAGTTATCATGCGGGGCTGACTCTTCGAGGTCTGGCCAATCTCGCTTGCCAGAGTGTCCCCAAGAGCTGTGGAAAGCGATGCAAGATAGGCTATTAATATAATATCCTGGTATGCTGGGAAAGCCTGGTAAGAAATCGCAAGGCTGAAGGCTGGTAGAGAGTTTGAGAAAACATTTGTGTAGCTTCTAACACCGCCTTTCTTTTCTGCCACTCCTTTTGCTTTCTTGTATTCATATTTGTATTTTGTAAACCCTCCCCCTATGGAAAAAAACGCGATGAGTGGAGCAAACCAGAGCAGATTTGTGAAGCTGATAATAATCACTCCAATAAGAGTTGCAGCAATCATTGCACTGATGTCTGCCACATCCTTTTTGTAGGCGGCATAACTTAGCAAGAGGGCAATGGCTATCGCTACCATCAGTTGCACTGGTTCTACGGTATAGCCAATATTTGCAAAGAGCCATATAGCCATAGCAGTTCCAATAATGGTGGTGAAATCCTTGTGGGCATGGGGAATAACACTCAACAGGACTGCTGTCAGGCTCCCAATCACGCTTAAAAATAGCATACTTCTAAATTCTATTGTATTACCTGTTAGTATCAAGCATGTTAAGCTTGCAATGATTACTCCATTAAACAGATACAGTAGTGTTGGCTTTGCTGTTTTTTCTGTTAGAAAATATGTATCAAATGTATTGTTTTTATGATTTGATAGGTAGCGCAGTTGTATCTCTGTGAGTGGACCTGCTATCGCGATGATCGCTGCTGCTGCCCCTATTACATAAAAATCAAACGTGTAACCACAGTTGTTCAACACGATCTTCAGGAGTACCATAACAAACAGTGAAATGCTTATATTAAAAGAGCGCTGGAACTGCTTTGCCGTAGTATTATTTTTGATGAAGAGTACTAACGATGTAATGAGGATGAGTAATGCAAATCCATGATCTTTGATTACCGGTTGTGTAAATACAAGGAGTCCGAGCAGCAGTGTTTGGAACTGGTTGTAATGCTGATCCATCTATTAAGTACTGAACGTAGATAGTTTGACAAATACTTTATCCTCCAGATGCATCATAGACAGATGTGATACCATGCAAGTTGTTCAGCGATTATATGAACAAAGACTTTTAGCATTAATTAACAAAAGTGCGGTGCCACGGCATGTAGTACTGGTGCTTGACGAAACGGATGCATTATCAAATGACGCCATTAAATTTACCCATTTTGCTAACTGGTGCATCGAGGTTAATATCACTATACTGACAATTTTTATAAGCATTATAGAAGAGAGTGCAACTGAGATTATTGGTAAACAACTTGTAGAGCAAATACAAAAAGCTCTTTGTCCGGTAACAGATAACATCCATGTTTATTGCAGGGAAAAAAGTGCTGATATCAAGCTCGGCGATGGTTTTTGCATCAATCTGGCAGTTGGTTACAGTGGACGCTTTGAACTCACCAACACGATTAAAAAGATTATGCATAAAGTTGAGATGGGGGAACTATCGGCAGAAAATATTGATGAAGCTGTCATTGAGCAGCATCTTTCCATACAGTGCGAACCAGATCTTGTAATTCGCTCAGGAGGAAAAAGGCTTACGGATTTTTTGATCTGGCAATCAGTATATTCTGAATTTTACTTTACAGATGCGAACTGGCAAAACTATCGAAAAGTCGATTTTCTCCGCGCAATCAGGGACTACCAAAAACGACAACGAAGGTATGGAAAGTAACAGTACACCACCATTTGATTGCCTCTGCCCTTGATTACTAACGCACTCGATTGCTTCGCAATCGAGAATTGACCGTTAACCGTTATTTCTGCACAACGGAGTTATGCAGTCGAGAATTATCTCCGCGAAAGCGAAGTTGTGTGATTCTGCAAAGCGCAAGCTTTGCAGTGCAGTACATCACCATTTGATTGCCTCTGCCATTATGCGATTGTGCTGCGAGATTTCCTCCAGTAACTGCCGTATTTCTTTCGGTGGAATATTAAGAATCTTGCGTGAACGGTTTACCACTTCTTCTGCTTCTACCTGGCCACACGCAGCAAGTAAATTAACCATCCTAACTATCGTGTTTCTTTGTTTCTCTCTCTCACGCACCTGGTATGTTCTTACTGCTCTGACAAGATCTATTTTTCTAAATTCTGGCCAGAAAGGTGCACAGAAATAAGCAGCACACTCGTTGCCGCACGATTGCCATGGAAGGAAATTAGACACGCGTTTATCACCACCGGTACGAATAATCAAATCCACATCACCTTCGAGGGCATCCCCGGTATACAAGTGGCTTGATATAATTTGTTCATCTACATCAGCACTTGCCAGCATACCTTTTTGAATCTTCTCTGCAATAAGGCGGGCAGCATCCACAAGCTCTCGACGCCCACCGTATGCAAGAGCAATATTGAGATTCAAACGATCGTAATCTTTGGTGGCTTCCTCTGAACGGGTAATTGCATCCTGTAATTTTTTTGGAAGCAGTTCGATATTGCCTATGGCACGAACGTTCATCTGCCGCTTGTGTGTACGTTCATCAACAGAAAGCTCATCAAGCTTCAGACCGATCAACCCGAACAGTCCGTCCCTTTCTGATTCAAAGCGTTTGAAATTCTCAGTAGAAAACGCATATAATGTAAGTTGTTTTACTCCAATGTCCCAGCACCAGTCAAGCACGTTCTCAGTCACATCAGCTCCACGATAGTGCCCTTCAATCTTTTTAGCTCCAATGTTACGAGCAAACCGTCGATTACCATCCATGATAATAGCAATGTGTGAAGGAACCGGTCCTTCATGTATTTCACGAATCAATAACCGCTCATAGCTGCGATAAAGCAATTTAGATAAGCTGCGTCTGAAAACCATTTACTTATACTATGATATGATAATGATATATAATATTTATCCAACAACCACAGCAAAGACATTTATATCAAGCTGCACAACTTCGTTGTGCAGAGATACCGGGAACTCATACATCATGATTATACTGCGAGTAGCACTTAAAATGGTAAAAAAATGGCAAGAAAAAGCAATCGGGGAACTCACACATCATGACTATACTGCGATTAGCACTCAGTCTGCTGTTTATTGTCCTAATTACACCAGGTGTCGTTGGAAGTATCGATGTAAATAATAATAAAATTGAGGACTCTCTTGAATTTGAGATGAGCACGACCGCGGATGTTGACGCTGCTGTTGATGTAATCGTGCTTTACGACAGACAGACAGACATCCCGCTGTCAATAGGCAAAGTAAAATACAATTTTAGTATAATTAATGCAACTGCACTCAGGATTCCTCGCAGCAGCCTGTATGAACTAACAGAGAAACCCAATGTAGAGATGGTGTATCCCGACCGGGTGGTGCATGCATACCTTGATTCCAGCGTGCCTGTGATCAGAGCAGATGTTGCAAGGAATACGTACAATCTTTCTGGCTCAAACATAACAATAGCAATCATTGATACTGGCATCGATGCTTCACATGAATGGCTTGACGATCTTGACGACAATTCATCAACAGACGATCCAAAGGTCATTGCATTCAAGGATTATGTCAATTTTTTTACAGAACCGTATGACGATGACGGGCACGGCACACACTGTGCTGCGATTGCTGCTGGTACTGGTGGCGGCACGAAATACACTGGGGTTGCAGTAAACGCGAATCTGGTAGGAGTGAAGGTACTTGACAAGACCGGGTATGGGAGTGACTCTGACGTGATTGCTGGTCTTGAATGGTGTGTTGAGAAGAAAAATATGTACCGAATAAAAATCATCTCAATGAGTCTTGGTGATGATTATAACAATAATGGGACGACTCCACTGGAAATGGCATGTGATCATGCTGTGGATAACGGCATCGTTGTCTGTGTTGCTGCTGGAAATGACGGGAATGACACTGCAACCGTGGGAGACCCAGCGTGTGCTAAAAAAGTTATTACAGTGGGTTCTGTCGATGATGACATAACCATTGCAGATAGTTCATCAAGAGGTCCTACCTTGGATGGTAGAATCAAGCCAGAGGTGTGTGCTGTTGGTGTTAGCGTCACATCTGCTAAAGCGGGTACAGCGGGGGGCTATGTCACGATGAGTGGGACATCAATGACAGCACCACATGTAGCAGGCGTTGCGGCACTGATGCTTGAATACAATCCGGACCTTACACCAGACAGGGTACGACAAATATTGATGGATACTGCTACTGATCGCGGCGAAACCGGACCTGATAATAACTATGGCTGGGGGGTTGTGAATGCAACAGATGCGATCCTGCACAGTGCAGAGGAGCATGACATTTCGATTCTTAAACTCGAAGCTTCTTCTTATGTAGAGCCAAATAGAAGCATGACCATTAATGTGACAGTCAAAAACATCGGGATAAATAACGAAAGTAATGTGACAATGTTCCTTCGATTAAATGAAACCATGCTGAATCAGACAATCATACCATCCATCCGGACAAAGGAGAGTATTGACGTGAGTTTTTCGTGGGTTCCGGTTGAGGAGGGATGTTACAATCTATCGGTGAATGTCAGCGCGGTTACTGGCGAAACTCTGCTCGATGATAACATGCGATATGCGATTGTTAATGTATCACATAATCCAGACATCTGGATAGAGCCTCCAAACTACGATTTTGATCTCGTGCAGGGCTCATCTGCTGCAAGGAACCTTACTATCGGCAACAGTGGGACTCTTCCTCTCGCGTTCAATGTCACTATTCTTACCAATTACCAGATGGAGGACATCCAGTACAACTGGATCGATGGAGTCAGTGATGGCACCAATCTTAATCTTGGTGATGACAGTATCTCAAGCCAGATTCTTCCGTTTGTGTTTAATTTCTATGGAAACAACTATAGCTCGATTAATATCAGTTCTGATGGTTGGGCAAGTTTCACATCAGGAGATGAGTGGATGGACTGGATGTATGGAAGAGGGGCGAGAATTCCTATGGATGATTGGGAAAACACTATCTTCCCACTTGGAGATGATTGGAATGCAAGCATTGGTGGTGGGGTATATATAAACTCAAGCCATGACAGGTATATAATTACATGGTATCAACTTCCTCACTGGTACGACGGTGTTTCTTATGGAAATAACAGCTTTGAGATGATACTCTATAAAAATGGTGAGATCGAGTTCAATTATATGAGGGTTGAAAACACTGAAACACTTACTGTTGGACTAAATCTTGGTGATGGTTTGCACGGCATCGGTTACATGGACATCCCACAAAACAATACATCACTACGTTTCAAACCAGAAAAATGGCTGTCGATCAGAACAGTGGGCGGCACAATTCCTGCCGATGGCAAGAGTAACGTAACGATTGAAATCGATGCAGCAGATCTCGATTGCAGGAGGTACCAGGCAGATATTCTGATAGAATGCAATGATCCTGATGAGGGTAGTATAATAATTCCTGTGAATAATATGGTCTGGGGCGTTACAAGTGCCAGAACAGCACTTGAAATCGCAGTTGGAAGCCGCGAATATGATCCAGGTTTGGACGTTAACAGTGATGGCAGGATTACCTCACTGGATGCTCTAATAATTCTGCAAAAAGTAGGCGCGTGACATATCATATCATTTAGGTTTTTTGTTTAAAACTTAACTTTGTTAGGGTACATCTTTTACAGCCCTAACTATATACGATGGGGGTGGTGAAAAAATGAAATCACTCAATGATATTATGCAAGAAGAAAATAGTACGGCATCTGCGAGCATGACTGAACCATTGATAACTATTGAACGTTTAAGCAAATTTTCTCGATGATGATGGATATGACGACGCTAAATCAACTGAAAACAGGTGACGTCGGGAGGGTGATAAAAGTTGGAGGGGGTCATGGCATTCGCCAGAAGTTATTCCTCCGGGGACTCTTTGAAGGGAGTTCTGTTCGTGTTATTTCGTCCAGTGGTCCTGTAACAGTCGAGGTTGACAGAAACGTTGTCTGCATCGGTCGTGGAATGGCACAGAAGATTATGGTACACAGGGCGTGAGTGAAATGGAAAAAAAATTGAATGAACTAAATTTTGATGAAGAAGGAACAGTTAAAGAAATAGACGAAAGTTTGGTGAGACAGGTGGCTGGGATGGGTGTAAGAATCGGTAAGAATGTTAGAATGACGACGAAACAGCCTATAAAGGGGCCTGTTGTGATAGAAATAGACAAGTCGTTTACATCATTAGGGCGCAGCATGGCTGAAAAAATCGTAGTAGAGGTGAAAAAATGAAGATATTATTGATGGGACATCCAAACGTCGGTAAAAGTGTTTTCTTCAACCGACTGACAGGAGCAAATGTCATCGAATCAAATTATTCAGGAACAACCGTTGATTATACATGCGGGTGCATGAGTTTGGATGGAAAGGAAGTCGAAGTCGTCGATGTGCCAGGCACGTTCTCACTCGATCCAAAAGACAAAGCAGAAGAGGTTGCAGTAGCAATGCTCGAAGAGGCAAAAGATACGAAAGATGCGTACGTGATCTGTGTTGTAGATTCATCCAAGCTTGAGCGTGGGCTCTATCTTGCGATGCAAATCATAGAAGAAGGCTATTCTGTTATTATCGCACTGAATATGGATGATGTTGCAGAAGATAAAAATATAGAGATCGATAATCAAAAACTTGAGCAGATTTTAGGCGTTCCTGTCGTATCGACCATTGCAATAGAGAACATTGGAATCAGCAATGTTATATCAAGGCTGAAGGATGCAAAACCTGTTGATGTGGAAGACATCGCTGTAAGGGGGGCTGGTGCAGCATGAAACTGAGCCCGGATGAACGATGGAATTTAATTGACAGTATCGCAGACCAGGTTGTAACCTACGGAAAATACAGGCACACGCTAAAGGATGCAATTGGTGAGCTTACTGTTAAACCAATGACCGGCATACCGATTGCGATTGCAGTTTTGTATGGTTTCTGGAGTGTGTTCGGCTCGTTTGCAGGAACACTGTGCACAGATGGATTCTTTGTCAAACTCTTTGATGGATACTGGCTTCCATGGCTCCAGGTGGTTTTTCCCGGAGAGGGGAGCTGGCTCTACTCCATTCTGATTGATGCTGGTGGAATGACAAATGGCGAATTTATACTATCTGATAACTGTTTTGAAGCTTTTGGCGTACTGACATCAGGGCTCTTTGTTGCAATCGGTGTGGTTCTACCAGCAATTGTGATATTTTACCTAATGCTCACACTTCTTGAAGATATTGGATACATGCCAAGACTCGCGGTTCTCATTGATACAGTCCTCCACAGGATTGGACTACATGGATATGCAATTGTACCAACGATTCTCTCGCTCGGGTGCAATGTGCCGGCTGTAACAGCAACAAGGATTCTTGAGACAAGAAAGCAGCGGTTTATTATGATGACACTTCTTGCCATATTCATCCCGTGCGGTGCTCAGCTTGGAATCATGGAAGAGGTAATTCCTGATCTGATTGGATACGTTTTACTTTACCTGGTTATTGGCTACTTCATCTTTGGTTTCATTTTAAATAAGATCGTGCCTGGAAGATCTCCAGAGATTTTAATCGATGTGCCGCCATACCAGAAGCCGATGATGGCGAATGTGAGACGAAAGCTGTGGATGAGGGTAAGCAGTTTTTTCAAGGTTGCAGTTCCCTTTGTACTTCTTGGTTGTGTTGTTGTAAATGTTCTCTACCTCGCTGGATTCATACAGTGGCTTGGTGATATACTGGCACCTGTTTTTGTTGGATGGTTTGGTGTACCAAAGGAAACGGCAGGACCACTTGTCGCAGCGTTTTTGAGAAAAGACCTCGCGGTTGCACAGCTCTCGGTAATTGAAATGACACAGTATCAGATGTTATCTGCTGTTGTGTTAGTCTCGATATACTTCCCATGTGTGGCGACATTTGCGATGATGCTAAAAGAAGGATGGAAGGAGCTTATAGGAAGTGTGGCAGTGCTTGCAGTAGTGGTATTTTTGTATGGCGGGATCATACATCTTATAGGAAAACTCATAGGGGTGGCATAGATGGCTGAGAAGAATAATTTTGCAATGATATGCATAGCGATTCTTGGTCTTGTTACCGTAGCATTTGGTCTTGCAGACATACTTGTAAGTGCTGTAGGAGATGGCACTGGACTAAGCATACTTGAGATACCAGGCGATATGTTCAGGGGCGGATGGGGCGGATTCATCGTGCTCTTTGCAGGACTCTTTTACCTCAGCGGTTGCAAAAATGTAGCTGAGGTGCACAATGCTTCGAAAGTTGCCATGGGAAGTGTATTGATATGGATCATGGCAGGAACCGATATCTTTGCAATGATTACAGAGTCGATACCGGGTGGCGAAGATGGACCCTGGTTTAACAGCCTTTCCGGATTTCTCGGGACGTATGCACCACCTTATGCACCAGCAATATTCCTGCTGCCATTCTCGCTTGTTGTTGTGTACTATATCCTAAAACAGGAGAGAACAAAATGAAAGATACAAAAAGCAGAATGAACTTTAGAGTAGCAACACTTGTGATAATGTCTATACTGGCATTATCCCTGACCATTGCTGTTGATGCGCACATGCCTGGAGCTAAACCACTGCCTGACTTTGAGCTAACACCTATTGTGATAAACGATGGCGAAACAAAAATGGAGATAACCATAGAAGAGGTAGGAAAATATCATGGAGATATATGTGTATGTGGGTGTTGTGCGTTTAGAGCAACCCAGTTGGGAATATCACAAATATGGGAAGACGAGGTGCCAGCAAGGGATGATATCAAAATAATCAGCAGACTTCCAACACCAGGCTCTAAGGATTGCTTCCAGTATATAACAGGAACAGGACATGGGCTTGAAACAAATACAAAGGGAGAATACAAAATGATTCTTTCTGATGGTACTGTTGTTACAAATATGACAAAAAAGAACTTAAAGAAACTATCAAAGCATGCCAGCATTGATTATTTCAGGTTTGATGTTTGTCGAATATCTACAGGAGAATGTTTTGAAGTTACAGTGAAAGAGCAAGTATTTACAGACGGCTACTTTGAACTTAGAAAAAAAGTGAAGTTTGGCATCCCGGAGAATGCAACCAGTGAAGAAAAAGCACTATTCAAGTCAGACTGGGAAACGATCAGAGAGAGATTTCTGACAAGCCCGGATTGGCAGCTTTTTGATGGAGTGGAAGAACCTGAAGAAGAGAATGATGTTTCCGGGGGAGCGATATTCTTTTCGATACTTGTGATAGGGTCCTTTTTATTAGTGTCTTTGGTGTACAGGAAAAGAAGTTAGGAATAATAGCTGGTTTTTCAGTACTCCAGCCTCGTCGATGGCACATCCGGTTGCGAGTCAATACTGGCACCTTCGACATGCAGAAGGTGTTTTTTTATCGTTACACCCCATGCGAAGCCACCAAGACCATGTTTACCGATGACACGATGGCATGGAATCACTATTGGTGCAGGATTTTTGGATAGTGCACCCCCGATTGCCCTTGGTGATGTTTGCAAGTCTTTAGCAAGCATTCCATAAGTTATAGTCATACCATAAGGTATCTTTCTCACCTCGTTTAGTACCATCTGCTGAAAGTCTGTGAGATTTTCAATGTCCAGCCTGTATCTTGAAAAATCGACTCTTTCACCATCAAGGTAGGCGCTAATATCATCGAGAAGGTCGATTGCATTTTCTGTCTTCTCCACTCCCTGGCTGGCTTTTGATAATGTGATTTCTCTTATAGTGTTGTGGTGAAGTGTTATGGTCACTGTAAGGTTATTTTTGGATAGTGTGTATGGCATGTAGTTTAGTAGCTGGGTAGAGTAAGTAATATTTCAAATCTTGTGGTTGAAAACCATAAAGAGTGCGCAAATGTCCTCAATGCGTTTGGCTGCGACATAGTTTTCATTTTATCAAATTTCTAAATTCCCATAACAACTTGGGGTTGGCTCTAAAAAGGGCACGGACTATGTCAAAAACACCCATCGTACTGTCACATTTTCCTTTAATAGAATGAGCAAGAGTGTTAAATTGCTCATCAGTAAGGGTGACAAGTTTTTCTTTCACGACAAGAGCCTTGCTGATTTTTTTTCCAATAGTTTCCCGCCATTGTCTTTCATATTCCATCAGTGCTTTTTCTGAAACGTCGTCTTTTTCGATGCAGCTTGCTGCAACTGTGCCAGCCATGACGCCAGCATCAAGAGCGTTTAGAATGCCTCCTCCAGTCAGTGGGTCTGATTGATGTGCTGAATCCCCTGCAAGCATGAACCCATCTGCAATTGTTTTTTCAATCGGACCGCTTGCTGGCACTGCTCCAAGCACCATCTCTATTATTTTACCAGTTGGGAAGTGGTGTTTAACAAAATTTGATAACAGCTTAACTGGCATGCCTTTGTCAGAACGTGAGCCAAGTACCCCAATCCCAACGTTAGCAATCCCCCTACCTTTTGGAAACACCCATGCGTACCCGCCCGGTGCAATGTTGTTTCCAAGATAGAACTGGCAGTACTCATCAACTTCAATACCGCTTACAAGAAACTGTGCACATGTTTCGATATCTTTTGGTGCAAGAGTGGTGTTGATTCCTGCAAACCGTCCAACCTTTGATTCTACACCATCCGCACCTACAACAATTTTGGCTTTGATGTCAACCGACTCTCCAATGCTTCGTGCATGAATCCCGGTTACCTGCTTGTTTTTTCTGATGAGTCCTGTTGCAGATGTTTTAACGATTACTTCTGCTCCACTGGATACTGCCTGTTCGGCAAGGGCTCTATCAAAGATCTTCCGCTCAAGCACGTAACCCACTTCTGCACCAAACAATTCTTCTGATATTTGAAGTTTGGTTCCGTCTGGCGCAAATATGCGTGAACCTTTAACCTCGGCAGCAATCCATCTCGGATCAGGTTTGATGTGTCTTTTTATACCTTTCTTGTCAGCACCCTCTGCACAACGCACAGGGTCTCCTATTTCCTGTCGTTTTTCAATGAGTAATACATCAAGTCCTGCTTTTGAAGCTGTTGTTGCAACAGAAGAACCTGCCGGACCAGCACCAACAACAATAACATCGTACTTGTCTTTCATTCTTTTACCGACTCAATGGCGCCAATAGGGCAAATATTTACGCATGTGTTACAGTCATTGCAGGAATTGTTTATCTCAATCCATGTTTCGACCAGTTCAAGTGCTGCCATTGGACATACGCTCACACAAGCACCACAGTATCCACATTTGTATCGATTCACAGTAACGGTCATTGTCAAACTCCAACATCAACAGAGTGATAATAAACTCATACGCATGGAAACATATAAAACTTACCGAGTCCAGTTCTATACAATCCTGCGGTTCTGCAATATCTTGCTTAGCTTCTGTACCGCCTCAATAAATAGTGCAGAGCTCCATGCAAGTGGTATTACCCACGCAGGATTGCCTGTGTGTTTATTGATCTGCTCAGGCAAAAGTTTCGTGTTGGTAGTGCTGTTTATCACCATATCGAAATAAGGACGCGTGTTGTTTAACCATCGTTCTCCAATCTTTTTGTCTTTTTGCAGGTAGTATTCAGCTATTCTTAGCTGTGCGTTTATCAGCCACAGTGTTGTTACTGTCCATGGATTTCCGCCTCTGTATTTGTCGTTTTCGTATCGTTTTATGCCTTTTTTGCCGTTTACCATGCAGTTGAGTCTTTTTTCGATGGTGTTTAACATCTGGATTATTTTTTCCCGTTCATCGTTATTGGTAATGTCAAGCATGTTGAACGGCATGAAAGTACCGATAACGCTTGCATCGATTACAGGATAGATTTCATTGTTTATTATGGCTTTAGCAAAGCATTCTGTTTCTGGCATCCAGAGCATTTTTATTGTTTTTTGTTTAATCCATTTTGCCCGCGCTTCGTATTCTATAGCGCAGGCACTTTTCGACTGTGCCCGCGCGAGTTTTGCAACTTCCGAGAGTGCTGCATAGATTGCTGCACTGGTATACGTGAAAGAACCGTGGTACGTTTCCCACAGGTCAGTGCATGGATCGTGCAGTCCTTCCCGTGTTCGTTTCATAAGATACTTTGAGCCGCGATCAATTGTCTGCCAGTAATAATCAAGGTACTGCTGCCTTTCATCCTCTAACAGTGATTGTCCATATTTTGCCATCATGTAAATGGTGGATGCAGTTTCATCTATTTGTGTCGAGTAATCAAGGTTTCCCCACGATGGTGCAAGGCTTCCGTTGAGCCAGTATCGCTGAAACCATGAGCCGTCTTTCAGTTGCGTGTGTTTGCACCACCTGATAAATCGCGGCAGGTACTCTGTGTATCCTGCATTATGAAGTGATTGCATCACTTCAACCGCATCCCGATTCCAGCAGAAACCGTAACCTCCACATTCTTCATATTCGTGGTCAAACTCTGGTGCTGCTACTACCGATCCAAGTTTTTCATCAGAGAGAAGGTGCAGCACCTGAAGACTTCGATAGTAGTAGCTTTTTAGCCTGCTTGGAGCATTTATTTCTTTTCCGCGTGCAAGCCAGGTCTTCCACCCTTCGTGTGTTTTTGTGATGAAGCTTGCAAACGGGATGCTTTTTATTTGTTCTTTCAAATCGTATAGCTCTTCCCGGTTCTTTGCAAAGATTACGTATTGTGTAATCTCTTTTGTTGTTAGTGGAAAGCCTGCTGCTATATTCACATTTCCAATGTCTTCTTTATTTTTTTGGAGTTGTCCATGTTCAACGCCCCACCTGGCACTTGTCCACCATGCAGCACCGAGGGCTTTACCAACCTGCCAGTCATTAAACGCGGGAGTTGTGGTTATGCCTACGTAGTGGTTCCGCCAGTATTGTGAAAGCATGCCCTCTCTCTCATCATAAAATCCTGAATTTTTTTCTTTTCTCTCACCCATGTCAAAGTCAAAATACGTGTAAAAGGTGCCTTCAAGTTCATTGTTATTTATTTTAAGATGTCGTATTAAAACCGGGTAGTCAGGTGGCACAACGTCTGTTATTGATACACCAATTCCACTGGAGTGTTTTAGCTCTGTTTTAAGTATTCCGCTGTTGTCCGGATAGTATTGTTTTGACTGCCAGTCGATGGAATTTAACCAGTGAATGCTTCCATTGGTGTTGACTCCAAAGAGCGCTTCTGTCACCTGTTGTGCATAATCCCTTCCTGGATAATACATGCCAAATATTTCGCCTTTCATCCCAAGCGTTACGAGCAGCTGCTGGTTTCCTATAATAGAGTTTGGCTGTTTTATAACCAATGTTTTTTCCTTCCTTCTGGTTGTGCTAAACTGTATCTGTTTTTTTATAACTTTCCCTTCACAGCTCTGTGTCCACCGTGTCCTCTCTGGTTTGTTCCATAAAAGTTCCAAACTTTTTTGCAACAGGCAGGATTGTGAATTCGCATTCTTCAGCACCCGTACTTTTGCATTTTGTTTCCTGCACGTGTATGGCTTGATCAAGTACTTCTGTGAAAAACCCTGCAAAATAACCGCTTAAATATCCGCATTGAGCATGTTCTGTTGAACGCTTTATTTCTGCTAAAAAGGAGTCTTTTACAGAAATAGTGCCTTTATACGAATCGAAATTAAAATCAATGTCTATCACTCCCCATCCAGCAGAAAATAGTATGCCTTTTAAGAGAGTGATGAAATCATGTTTTTTTATGCCTGCAACCTCTTTAAAGTATCTGGCAGCATCCATTCCCCCTTTCAAACCACACTGGAATATCAGCGCATTAGCATTGGGCGCTGCATCTTCTATCTCCTCTATTATATCAGAGAATGTGGTGTTTCGTGAAATAATAGCTCTTGAATCAAACATCTCGAGTGGGAACTCGGCTGTCTGTATAATTATTTTCTTTGTAACATGATATTTTACATCCAGGACCTCATCAAGATTTTTTAATTCATTTACAAGCTTATTAACACTGGTTTTTTCTGTAAATTCTACAAACGTTATGTATTTGCCTTTGACACCCTGCTCGATCAGTCCAAAGTAGCCGAAGAGCTGGTTAACACCATTGTCTGCAAAAACAACAGGTATTTTTGAAAGGGAGCCCTGTTTATCTATCAGCGTGACTTTAAACCACGCAAGAGTTGCATTATTATCGCCAACATAGAACGTACACACGTCTCGAGACATACACTATTTCACCTCTTTTAGTTACTCGATTGCTTGCGCACTTGATTGCTTCGCAATCAAGAGTCACGGGTTACGTTCTGCACAACGAAGTTGTGCAGTTTCTTGAGGTGTGGGAAGTATAAACACACCACCTTCTCATGCTACTGAAATTTGATAAGTTGATTTCCTTAGGCTTCGTTTTTATCGTGTGTCAATCAAAACAAGAATAAGGAAACCA
>CAJHIS010000014.1 GCA_905067555.1 Candidatus Argoarchaeum ethanivorans | reverse complement strand
TATAATGGTGTGATATAAAATGCTGGTTACAACTACAACCACAACATGTATGGCTATGGGAGCATCACAAGCAGCAGTTTATGGTGCTATCGCTGTTGGTATTCTGATAGTGCTGTTGATTGCAAAGGAATTACTAAATTCTTATGAATATAAAAGTGCTGAACATAGCAACATTATGGAGCCACATCCAAAAGCGAAAGCACTGGCTTCAAACATAAACGCGGCAATCTATCCATTACTTTTTACTTTTGTATTGATTGTAATCACAACGGTAATAACGGTAATAGCATAGTGCTGAAAAGCGAAACTTAAAATGGTTTCTGGTTTAAATGGTGCCCCATCATATTATGTAATGACCTTAGTAGCTATGCATAATTAACCCAAACAAAGTCAACTTTTTCGTGGACAAATCTTGTAATTCCATTTGCCATGAAAATCATCTCTTCCGATGTCCACTTCAGCCATCTTTTTTGTCCGAGACTTTGATTCCTGCTTGATATTCATTTTCATCCAAACTCCGCTCTTATTTTCAATCCTTTTCTGGCTATAGTGCTTCCTATTAACTTTACCATAACCTCATGGCTTACCAATGGTCTTTTTTGAAGCAAAACTTTCCACAATTTGCCATCGTTGATATGCCGCCCCGCCCTATTGCTTTTGCTTCCCCGCGGCTCATATACGGTGCGTTCTCTCGTCCATAGTTTTCTTTAGTGGCTCGTATCTACTTCCGATGGTTTCTATGCGTTCAGGTTATTCGTGCGCGGCTACTTAGATTATAATTCCAGAAGAAATCTGCAAAAAATCGAAAATTGTCATAGGTGACACTGTGGAGATATCATATAAACATGAAAAGTTATTGATAGAAAAAAATCGATGAGAGTTGGGAAAAATTCATGAAAGAAACGAAAGGTGTATGGAGCGAGCACCCAGTGTTCAAAGAAATGGATGATGCGATTGAAATAGTGAACTGGATGCGTGGGGAGGAATGAAGCATTCTTACGAGAAAGAAAAGACCGTTAAGGTGTTAGATATTATGACGATTGAAGAAGCACATAAGAAATATGGAAGACTTTAAATGCAAAATGCAGCAAATAAGGATGCACCCGCATTTTAATCAAGAGTGACACGGGTGAGACTTTCATCCAAGGTAACCCGCAAACAATGGCCCTCTTTAGGAAGTGATAAATTATGAACGAATACAATGACCAAATTTTTGGTGAGATTATTCGAATAGACAGTGTGAACACCTATCTTGTCAAAGTACCATCGGAATCCTCTTTCGAACCTGCTCTTGGCGAGTTTGTGGGAGTTGACAGTGGTGATAGGATGGTGGTCTGTGTTATAAAAGGGGTGCAGCGATCGATTCCGGAAGAGTTAGCCACACTACTATCCTTTGAACAGGAGTTAAAATACCTGCCGTATAACACAGACTTTAGAAGCAGCTATTATATTGTGTTTGGGCTTGGCGTGCTGTCTGATGATGTTAACTACAGGATTCGCACAGCACCACAGATACGAGCTCCTGTAAAATGCTTAAATAAAGAGACAATCAGAAAATTCCACCTGAAAGACAATAAACCAAACATCTCTTATTTCAATCAGTATCGTGAAGCACTTGGAGATTGCACATTGCTTGCAATTAGTGATGAGTTAATGCGTATGCTGCCTGAAGCAAGCAGCATGCTTCTAATTGTCAAAAAATACATTGAAGGGAGTGGAAAACTATGACTGTGGTTGGCACTGTATTAACTCATTCAAAGGACGATTTTACTTTTATCACGAAGTGCCCATTCAAGGTTGGGGAGTTTGTCTGCTATCTAATGAACCGCAACCACATACTTTCCCGGGTAAGACATACAGAACCGTTAAACGATTACCCGGTAGAGTTTCTATTTGATGCGGTAATAGATGCTTCTGATCTTGCTGCCTTTTATGGACTTGATAACAACGACTACCAGTACTATCGCGTGTCTGCTGTTGTTGTAGGATATTTCGATCGAACATTTAATGAGTTCATCAATCCGCGTGTAAAACCTTTATCTGGCACAAAGATTGAACTGGCTGATGCACAAATCCTGTCTGATGTAAACCGGGTATCCGGAGGAGAGGTTGGCTCAGCACACATTGGCACAATCATGAGTACAAACTCTGATGCAGTGCTCTCTGTTCGTGAAATGGTAAGTCAGCATCTCTCAATCATTGCTTCGACTGGTGCAGGCAAATCCTACACGGTAGGAGTAATCGTTGAAGAGCTAATGTCAAAGAACAACATGGCGTCTGTGCTGATATTTGACCCGCATGGTGAATACAGTGTACTGAGTGATATCCAGAACAATCCTTCATTCTGTGATAACGATTATCGACCGAAAGTTAAAATCGTGAAATCAGATCAGATAAAAATCAGGGTTAGCGACCTTAAAGTTGCAGACTTTATCAGCATCATGGATGACGGCAGCATGACTGAGAAAATGAAAAGACTTTTTAAAAACGGATATGACAATCTTAAAAAAGACGATAAAAAAAAGATTCGAAATTTCACCAAAAACGAACTTCGGGAAACCATTGAAAGCCTGCGGGATGGGAAAAATGAATCGACCATCGATGGGATACTCTGGCGATACGGCAGGGTAACAGATGAAAAAATGTTTGATGACTACCAGAGCATACCACTCCGCGACTACTTCCAGCCAGGGCAGCTCACAATCATAGATGTATCAGACATTGGAGAATGGAAACAGCAGTTAATAGCAGATATACTTCTTCGCCACCTGTTTGATGCACGAAAAGGCACAGACAACGAATACTACAGCGAATACCAGCATCCTGACATGTACATCCCATATCCAACGTTTATCATACTCGAAGAAGCACATAGATTTGCCCCGCAGGCAGGAGAGGCAAAATCAAAGAACACGCTTAAAACCATCCTGTCAGAGGGACGTAAATTTGGCATTGGAATAGCAATGGTAACCCAGCGTCCAAGTAAGCTTGATTCCGACTCACTTTCACAATGCATGACCCAGATCACCATGCGAATTATTAATCCAACAGATCAGAAACAGATAGAGCAGAGTATAGAATCAGTAAGTAGAGACCTGATAGAAGAACTGCCATCACTTGCGAGGGGACAGGCTATCATAAGTGGGGTAGCAATCAACACTCCTGTAACTGTAAATATCAGAAGTCGCTGTACAGCCCAGATACGTGGTCAGAGTATGGACGCACCAGGAATATGGAGGGAATATAAACAGGAGAGTAATACCATAATAACAGCACCAAGTCACAAGCTCGATGTTGGGGTGTGAATTCACTAAACTACAACTTTTGGATGCTTAGATTGCTAAAAAAATAGAGTTGTGTGTGAGTTTTTTGCTCACACATCAAGCATATCCAATTCGTCCATTTCAAGGATGCTGTTTAGTTCGTTTTCTAAAGCTTCAAGCTCTGCTTCAAGTTCAGCAAGTTCACTGTCATCGATTAAGCTTATTTCCATTGTTTCCCCAGGTACTGCGGTTTGGGCTTGGGTTTGATTTATTTCTTCAACAGTACTTGTTGTAGTCGTGGTTTCTTCTGGTGCTGGTGTGGTGCATCCAGATGCTGCAATGAGTAATACAATGAACATGGAAATGGCTAACAATGATTTGTTCACATCATCTCCTCCAGCCATTTTTCTGCTGCTGTGGCTGTGGTTGTCGCTGCTCAAACATCGTGCCCTGCATTGCGTAGGGAGTTGTCCATTGGTGTATTGCACCATGTGAACCACTGTCTGTACTGTCTACATGGTACGTGCCGTTTCCACACAGAATTGCCCTGCCCGTGCCTGCTGCTTCGAGAACGATGTTCCTGCTTGCTATGGTAAAGCGTATTTGTTCACCACTTACATCAGCGATTCCATATCCCTGGTATTTTATATTGCCATTTTCAAGTTCCACGCGCGTTCCATTGCCGTTTACGGTAACTTCTGCGTTCTTTGATACAATCATCGTTGCATTTTCTGCTGAAAGGTTGATTGTAACATTTCCGAAGATTGCTGCTCGACCATTGCCTTCTGCATATAAGCTGCCTGTCCCGTTAAGAAATACAGCACCCCTGCACTTTCTGACTTCATTGAATATATCTTTTAATATCAGATTTGCCTGTCTTATGTGTTCTCTTGCTTCAATCATGTATCCATTTGCCTCCCGAAGAGAGGCATCAGATGAAGCGTTATTTATTATGCGTCCAGTTGAATCGAATCCGGTTTCTCCCTGGTAAATTTCTCTTGCTTTTTTATATGATTCGTTTGCTGCTTCGACTTCTTTTTTGAACATTTCAAGGTTTTGTGTGAGGTTTGCAGTATCCGCTCCGGAAGATTCCAACTGTTCAATGAATGTTTCGAGTTTCACTGACACACTGTCTGCTTTTATCAGGAAGTTTTCAATGCGATTGTTTGCTGTGCGTGATACAAAATATTTAGCCTCTTTTTTTGTCACCTTCCAATCAGAACGAAGTTCCTTTACTGCATCTTTCAGTTCTTGCGGCGTATCTGTATTATTGACGTCTTTTTTTATCTGCTCAAGATTGAGGATGTGTGCATCTATTCGCTCAACTCCATTAAAAGGAGCATAGCCTTGCTGTTCTGCCCTTTTTGCATTTACCTTCAACACTTCAAGCTTCGCAATCATTGCATCAATGCTATCAAGCACATACTCTTTTGCAGCCAATTGCAGCACTTCCGGATCTTTTTCTGCAGCCTTGATGTTACGGTATCTTTGAACTGCATCCTGCTGTCCAGCTCTTGCTATCTCATATACACGTTTTGTTTCTTTATAATTTTTCTCAGCTATTTGATGTCCTTTTTCCAATTTTTTAATCTGTACCGGCACTTCTGCCACCGTCATGCTTGCAAATATGCCTGCAAGCAAAATAGCAGCAACCAGCAACGGTACTGTTTTTTTGTTCAATTTGGTTCACCTCGACTTATTTTTTACATAACGCACATATTGTGCAACACACACAACAACTGGTTAAAAAATAAACATGCTTTTATCAAACAAAAAAATAAAACCTTTTTAAAGCTGATAAAGCTTTATTAAACTTTACACATTGTTTTCTTACTTAACCATTGATTAAAAGACTGTTAATTGCAAAGTCAAGTAAAGCAAAAACTATTTGTAATGACATTTGAAAATAGATGGTAATGCCAAACAGGATCTTTTTGTTGTTTGTACTTACACTGCTGGCTTTAATCACCCCTTTCAATGTTTCAGCATCAACCCTGCACGGGACAGTGTACGATTGGTCAACATTTGAACCACTTGAAAATACCATCGTAGAGATTAATACTACGCCAGTTCAATCAATGGTGGCAGTTGACGGCTACTACAACTTTAGCCTGCCACCGGGCAGCTACCAGATAACTGTAAGACACTACAATAATGGAATTCTTGAGCATACGCTAAGTGAAAATGTCAGTATGGAAACAGAGGGCAGCTTTGTTCTGGACCTGCTGATGCTGCCTGCAACAGAGTTTGAAGAGACGTTCATTGATGACATTGACATTTCAGAGCCAATAGTAATACCAAAAAAGAGCAGCCAACAAACACTGGTACTGATAATAGCTGCAATCGTTATGCTTTTAATCTTCGTAGTTTTGCTTTGGAAAAAGGTGTTCACCGAAAAAGTATCACCTGTACCACTCAAAGAGCCTCAAGCACCTACTTACGAGGAAGATAGGAGAGCACTCTCCATAGAAAGTATACCTGCCGCACTTCCGGACGATCTGCGCAATATCGTGAATATAATCTCAAAAAACGGTGGGCGCATGACCCAGAAAGAACTGCGAAAACATCTCAGCACCTCAGAGGCAAAGACAAGCCTTATGATAAGCGATCTTGAAGATAGAGGCATTATAAATAAGATAAAAAAAGGCAGAGGAAATATTCTGATTTTAAACAGATAAACGCAGTTTGTGTTGAGTTATGCTTAACCAAACGCCGATGCAACCACTACTTGCCAATCTCAAGAAGCCTGTATATTTTGTTCATTTGAAGGTTGTTTTGAAGCAGTTTTGCGAGGTTTGTGTAAGGGTCCTGTGTTTGTGTTATGGGTGTGTGCGGCTGGTTTTTTTGCTGGTGAAGGTACTTGAGTAGTGCATTTGTGACATCTGCATTTTCAAATAGTCCGTGCAGGTAGGTGCCGATTACGAGTCCATTTTTGCTTGTGCAGCCGTCGTCTGTGAATGCTGTTTGCTCGTTACCTGCTGTTGTTCCCATGTGAATTTCGTAGCCTTTGACTCTTGTTCCTTTGAGTCCCCCGAGTATTGGTCCGTTTGCTGTTACTGTTTTGGTGACCTGTTTTGTGTATTTGTGGTACTCCTCAAAGGTTGTATGAGCATTGATGAGATTTAGTCCGTTTATCGTGACGTCTGTTTGTGTTGTGCTTTCGATTGATTTATCTGTAATAGTTTTTCCAAGCATCTGGTAGCCTCCGCAGATTCCGATTATTGGGGTGCCTGTTTTTGCGTGTTCTTTTATTTGGAGATCCATTTTGTGTTTTTGAAGTTCTCGAAGGTCGTCTATGGTGTTTTTGGTACCTGGTATAATGATTGCATCCGGGCTCTTAAGCTGCTCATGTGGTTCGATGTAGTTTATTATCGCATGTTCTTCTAATGGTTCGAAGTCTGTGAAGTTTGAGATGTGTGAGAGGCGTATGACTGCAATTGTTATATTGTGGTTGTGCTTCACTGCTTGCTTGTCTTTTATCGAGACCGAGTCTTCGGAAGGTATACTGAGTTTTGTGTATGGAAGTACGCCAAGTACCGGGATGCTTGTAAGTTTTTCAAGCATTTCTATTCCCGGTTGTAATAGTTTCAAATCACCCCTGAATTTATTTATTATAGTGCATTTTATCAGTGGTTTTATGTCGTCTGGTAGTAGTTGTATTGTGCCGTGTATACTTGCAAAGACACCGCCGCGTTCAATGTCGCCAACAAGTATTATTGGCGGTTTGATCGTGCGAGCTGTGCCAATGTTCACGATATCACGGTCGTACAGGTTTATTTCCGCAGCACCGCCCGCCCCCTCTATTATTATAAAGTCATGTTTTTGACTGAGCCGCGTGTAGGCATCTTTTACGATGCCGGTCATTGTGTGAATGCTGTCGTAGTAGTCACCTGCAGTCTTGTCAGCATATATTTTTCCAAGTACGATCACCTGACTTGTTTTGTCGCCTCTTGGTTTCAAAAGCACAGGATTCATGTCAGCGGTTGGTTCTATGCCTGCCGCATGTGCTTGCACCGCCTGTGCCATGCCAATTTCGCTGCCGTCCCTTGTTATCCACGAGTTAAGGCTCATGTTCTGTGCTTTAAACGGCGCGACGCTGTAGCCTTGTTCTGCAAGTATGCGGCAGATACCTGCTGTTATGATGCTTTTGCCGACGTGGGAACTTGTCCCAAGTATCATCAATGGTTTTGCCATAGTTCTTCCCTGCATAGAAAAATCTCTTTCTCCTATATCAATGGTTGGTAGTAAATTGTGGTCGTTTTGTGCAATCGTGAGATAACTTCTTTCACCGCAGAGAAGTGCAAGTGAGTGTTAAGCCTCTTCTTGTTGAATAAGCCATAAGAAATAAAACCACAGAGAACACAGAGAAGATTTAACTCGAATAAAATATCTGAAAAGATTATTGTGGCGGTGATTACTGGAAAAACGCTTATGAGGCAAGTTTTACGTTAGGAATTCTCAAAAACGATGCTTTAAAGTCATGGGTTGGGCGTGGCTTTTTAATTTCTTCTGGATTAACCACAGAGAACACGGAGGGCACAGTTGCTGTTTTCTCTGTGTACTCTGTGCCCTCTGTGGTTGAATTCTGTATATTCTGTGGTTGAATTATCCCGACTTTACCCGGACTTCTGATTTTTGTCTGAAAATTAAATTGTTGAGACACTACTTTCTCTCACCCTTCTACTTGGCTCCGCGGTTAAATTCCCTGGCTTTGATCCATGCCGTTTTGTGCCAGTAATCTGTATTTGTGAGTTACCTTACCCGTCTGGCACATAAATCATACCTCCGCCTTTCATCTCGTAGATCGTCCCAACTGTGCCAACAATATCCTCTTCAACCATGGTCTCGCTCATGTTCAACGTCTTTATCTCCTGCCCGCTCTTGACGATGACCTCCATCGTGGGCTCTCCCGGGTTCTTAACGATCGTTATATCCTGGTCAGGCGTGATCAATTCTGGCAGGTGATATGAGGTTACAAGTGCAACAAGGAGCGCAACAGCAAAGACCATTGCCACATCGAAGAGGTTTGCAACACCGCTCATTGGGTTCTCATCGTTCCGTCGCCTTCTGCCTATGCCGCTTCTTCCGCTATTTTCATTCTTCAGATACATCAGAATCACCGTATATCATATCGCAAATATATTTCATGTCGTCCATGTCCTGATCGTACCACCTGCTTCGCACCATCGAGATCGCATACGATCCGCCGCCAACGAGAAGACCGAGAACGGTAGTCCCAAATGCAAGGATCATGTTGTTTGCAAGGAGTTCGACGTCTCCCTGTGCAAGCCCTGCAAGTGCAGGGCCCATCGGAATCAGGGTTCCCATCAGCCCAAGCATTGGTCCAACCCTTGAAACAAGACCTGTACGTTCAAGCCGTTTTGTGATTACAGTGTCATACTCATGCAGCAGCTTCTCAATCTCCACCTTCAGGATATCATCGATTGGCACCTTCCGAAGGTCGCTTACAAATATAAGTACAAATGCACTTTTGATCGAGTTCTCGACCAGATCGAATGCATCACCCAAACGACCACTTTTCGAGAGTTCTCTTGCTCTTCTGATACCAAAGAGGTCTCTCTTTTGCTTGAAACGCATGTAGTATTCATAGACAAACATCCCGATCTCCACGATCAGGTATCCGGTGAGAATCAGAAGAGCGAGTATCACCGGGTACAAAAGCATCGTTGATACGAGGTATATCGCTTTCTGAAGCACTATTGGTAGATTCAAAATATTTATTATCATTTTGTAGGTCTCCTGTATCTCCCCCGCTCTTTCCGAATTCCGTGCACAAGCAGTCCAAGAAGGACAAGGACTGCAAGGATCATGGCATAACTGAAGTAGCCGCCGCCTCCACCACCGCTTTCAAGTTTTGCACCCATTTGATAGCCTTTTACTCTATGCTTCGCACCTTGTGACTCTGTTTCATTAACCATGGTCTGTGTGCTGGTAGTTGTGGTTGTCTCAACATCGTCTGCTCCAGCACCCACATGATAGTAATTCCAATAGCCGCCGCCACCTACAAAGCCACCGGTACCACCTCCGGAGCCAAGTCCACCATAATTCGTGCTGCCATCGCCATTACCTAGGTCGCCCTTACCATTACCCCCAGTACTGCTGCTGCCACCGCCGTCGCACGGAACCCACACCTCTCTCATGTTGTTGTACTCATTGCGTTCCGGAATATCTCCGCTGCTGTCCGCTTTCACCATCAGATACCCGCACGCTCCATGACGATCGAACGTTACATCCACAGACTCGCCCGGATACAGCGTATTCACGTTGCGGTATTCTGTCATATTTATCTGCCTCGCTGGATGTGTCACGGACTCGGCCGAATCCGACGCATCCACATCCGGCGGCTCACCCATTTCGCAGCCATCGATTGTGCGCCCCTCCTTCCTGAGCGCAACCTTGAAACTCTCGTTTGTTCCGCCTGTGCCGATGTTCCTGATGGTTGCATGAACCACGTCACCATCTGGGGATGCGTCTGTGACCACGAGGTCAGGCTGATTCCTCTCCCCGAATACATACAGCCGGTTCCCGCCTATCGTGTATATCCTGCCGTAAGCGATGTACGGAGATGAGCCGCCGTAGGGCGCGCTCCATAGTTCGTCTCCTGTGTATGCATCGAGGCACTTTAGTCCGTTGTAGTTGAAGTTGCCAGCGTGAACCCCAACAAAGACTCTGGCGTCCCTCGAAACCGCAGGGGAGTTCGTCCATGAACCAACCTCTTCGCTGCCCCAGATCAATGAACCGTTCGTGGCATTGAAACAGTACACACCACTTCCTGAGAATCCGGAGCATCCGCCAACGACATAGATATACTTCTTATCCGAGTCCCTTGGTGCAAAGTACGCAGGTGTTGAGTCTGTACGCTGTACCGGATAGTTCCATAAGATACTTCCGTTGAATGCGTCAAGGCAGTTGAAGCCGCCAAATCCGCCGCCAAACTCATAAGTGGATGCATAAACCACGCCATCCACGATAACCGGGGCGCTGAAGACGTCATGTTTGAGGCTTGTGTTCCAGATCACCGCACCATCTGTAGTCAGGCAGTAGAGATCACCGCCCCGTCCGTAATATATCCTGCCGTACTTCGGTGTCGGAGTCCCGAGATGTCTTATGGGTGGCAGATACGTCGAGGTATTCCAGAGTTCAACGCCTGTCTCCACATCCAGACAGAAGAGATTTCCTTCTTCTGATTCAGGACATGTCATGGAAGAGTCTGTATGCGTAGACCTGGAAAACGACGTGACGTAGACCCTCCCACTGCTGACCGAGGGACCTGCGTTACAGTTTGCGCAACAATCAGAGAACGGGTAGTCCCAGAGAATTGCTCCGGTCTTGCCATCGATCCGATAAACATGCATTCCCGATGCGATGAAGATACTGCCGTTGTGGTACGCGGGGGATGCCCATGAACCGTACTCGGCAGGCGCAATCTCGGTTGCCCAGAGCATCTCCCCGTTTGTGGCGTTCATCGCAACCATGTAAGTGTAATCGCTTGACGATACTCCATCGGTTCCTGTGCAATAGACAAAGACGGTATCATCTGCAACAACGATCGATGTTGCACCTCCGGCAAATATGTCTTCGCTCACCCATGCAAGATGCGGATCATCAGGTGTATCCCAGTCAAAGTACCGTGCATTCCCGCCGATTCCCCCGCTTGCAGCATCGCCATTTAAGACTATGACTGTGTTTGAGATGTACACGCTCTCAAGGATGTACCACCATGCCGTAATCCTGATCAGATACTCGCCATCGGTGTGGTTTGTGGTGTCCCACAGATAAACCCCATTATAATTCACAGCGTGTGTTAAATTGGTCGTGTTGCTCGTGTTGGTCGCATCAGTAGTATTATTAGTGGCATTACCCTCCCCGATCAGATTCTCTGTCAGATTTGCAGTCAGGTTCGGGTCGCACGTCAGGTTCGACGCAAGTACGGTCCACGTAGTCCCGTAGTTCGAGCTGTAGAACAGGTCGATTGTCAGATTCTTATCGTGGAGTGCCTTCCATTTGACCAGATGGATTCCGCCACAGATCTCGCCGCCTCTCGGGGATACGAGTTCCAGTTGAATCTCGTTTGCTACAAACGCTTCTCCTGTGAGGTTGTTGTTGCTCTCGTTTGTCTCGTTCACATCGTTATCCGGATCCACGATTGCAGTCAGGTTGTACCATCCCGGAAAGTCGGGCTGCCACCAGATCGTCAGGTTTCCGTTGTTGTAGGTGTCGAGGTCTGTCGCATTGATAATCACCGGGTTGGTTAGATTGGTGGCGTTTCCAGTCTCGTTAATGATCGTGATCGTACCGCCGGGCATGTCTCGTGCGTACGCTATGAGACTCGCATTAAACTCTTCTGCAGTTCCGGTAACAGGTATGGTTATCCTGTTCATCTTGTTCAGATACACGATATCCGGAAGTATCCTGATCGGGACGAGATCGGTCAGCGTCGCGTTTATGATGCTGCTTAAGTTGTTATTACTTTCATTCGTCTCTAAAATATCACCATCCGAATCGATGACCGCTGTTACGGTGTGATTCCCAAGACTCGTCGGCTTGTACGTAAGATTCACGCTCGTCTGCCCGTAGCAGGTGATATTTGTGGCATTCGCAACCACGGTGCCGTTCTCCACAAGCGAGACATTGAACCCCTCGGCAGTGCCGTTCATAGTAACTGTAATATTGTTTCTGGCGCGTATGAATGCAACGTCCGGGGTCAGACCGATGGGCACCAGATCAGGTAAGATAACCTTGCAAACGAGTGTGGCTGCATTGTTTGTCTCACATACCTCTCTCACCTCGCTGTCGGAGTCTGCGATCATCGAAATTGTGTGATTGCCTGTTCTGTTCGGTCTCCACTCATAAGAGAGATTGGTACTGCCCCTTATACCTTCAATCCTTCTTCGGTCCACCTCCATGCCATCTGCAACGAATGAGACATTGAAATGCTCATCAGTTATTCCAGAGACACTTGCGTTGATGAGGTTCGTTACGTTCACATAGATCAAGTCAGGAAGCACCACATCCGCGATCGCAAGGTCAGGGAGGTCTACGTAGACCGTTCTCGTCAGGTTGTTGTTATTTTCATACCTCTCATCGACCCGGTCACCCGAATCGACAAAGACGGTTATATTGACGAATCCATTCTTCGACGGCGCCCATTCAATCGAGAACGGGATATTAAGTATTTCAGGGTCTTGCCATATCGATCGGACTTCTGTTACGGCTGCGGAGACACCGTCTTCGAGGAGGGATACATTGAACATCCCGCCGTTGCATCGCAGTGTCCCATGCACGGTGCAGCTTGTATTGACGTAAACAGTCTCAGGAAGATCGATTTTGCCTGTTGGGGTGACATCGGGAAGCGGATACGACTCGATATCCGTGATCATCGGGGGATATGGTGATGCAGCAAGCGCAGGGATCACCTTTGCGGTGGTATATCTCGGGAAGAACGACTGGTTCGTTGTATAGTTAAACGATCCGTCGGGCTGCTGCAGGCTCATCAGATAATCGATCAGTGTGCTGCTATCGTTTATGCTTGTATTCCTCCATTCAAGCGGGTTCTCGCCCATGGCAACAATCGCCTGCACCGCACACGCGGTTGTGATAGCGTCTGAGAGGTTGCCATCGTAACCGATATTCCTGTGCAGGAACGCCAGAGCGTCTATTGTTACGTTGGAATCGAGCGGTTCGCCTGCCGCAACAAGTGCCTGGATTATGAATGCGGTCGTCCTCAAATCGCTTGTGACTTCGGATGTGGCGTTTCCATTCGTCGTGTTCCCATTTGTGGTGTTCCCGTCAGTTGCGTTTCCGTCGATGATGCTTTCACCGGTTTCATTTGTCTCATTTCCGTTACGGTGATTCTCGATGATCCTGCTCCAGCCACCATCCTCGTTCTGATAGGATATGATGTAACCTCGTGACTTGTCGACCCTCTCTGCGGCGCTACTATCGCCACACGCTGTGAGTGCGAGGATGCCAAGTGCGTCATCCGCAACAGAGGCGGGATCGTCGAACTGGATGCCGTCGTGGTATGATTTTACCATCGTTAAGTAGTTCACGTTCCCGAAGTTCGTTGGGTCGGCATCCCCGAGCGTGCTGATGGCAAGTAACGTGCGTGCACAGTCCTCGAAGGTTGCGAGCACGAAATCGTTGTACGGAAGTGAGGGATAACTCGATAGATAACCTGCAGGCGTTCTACCGTATTTGGTCCTGACATCAGGGTCTTCCCAGCCAGCAGAGAACGCGAGCATCGCCCATGCAGTTGTGGAGAATCCTCCGATGCTGCCACTCCCCGGGGTCTGTTTTTCCCGCAGGAACCGGAGCGCATCTGTTAGGTTATCCAAACAGTTGTATGGCAGTTCTGATGCGTCCGCAAAGAGGGATCTGCGCGTATCGAGTGACACTATCGAGTCATTGATGGATGCGCCTATTGATATGTTGTAGAGACCTGTCTCGTCCGGATTCCAGTTGAATCTGATGGTATTCTGCGATGTCCTGATCAGTTTGATCTCTCTTGATTCTATCAACTCGCTGTTGATCGTGAGATTTACCGTGATATCTGTTATCCTCTGCGAATCCTGATTAACTACCGCAATGATCGTGTTGTTCTGTCCGGTGTAGATCCGATCTGGCAGTGAGATCGACTTGACGTTTAAGGCGTACTCCTCGGCATAAGGCTTGCGGAGAGGGTGATAATCGCTTGCGTTATCGCTGATGTTGTATGGTATGTCCCAGATCCCGTCGCAATCGAGATCCTCATCGATCCAACCATCCCAGTAGTTCCCTGTGTAATTCACAAAGGTTGTGTTGTTGTATCTGTAACTGCTCGGAACTGTTGCGTTCCAGTGATTGTTATGCCCGGTATCTATTGCAAACGCGTTTTCAGGGCTATTCCCGGCTTCTGTGAAGAATAGATTGTTGGCGCAGACTGTGTTGTTGTCTCCCTGTAATTTAACCGTGTACTGGCAGTTGGAAATCGTGTTTCTACAAATCGTGTTGTTGTCTGATGCGATCAAGATGCCTGCCGTTGCCATACGTACTGCCCAATCGGCAGGAGACCGGCTGCCAGATATGAGGTTATCTGCTATCAGACAGTCTGTCGAACCCTCGATTCTTATGAGGAAACTGCAATCAGACCATGAAGCATGCGTCAGCACAAGATCTGTAAGTGAGATCTTCTCGGACTCCCGGATGTTGATTGCCCGCCATCCCTGGGGAAATATACTTCCGCTATATGATGAATCAACCCTCGCTGTAAATCCATCGAGTTCGATATCGCTTGAGTTGACTATCTCTATCAGATTGGGTTTGGAGCGGCTGGAGGGGCCGCCATGGACTATGATTCTTGTGTCTTCGCCACTGCCAAGTATCTTCAGGTGATGTCTGTTTGTTATGGTCAATCTACTTTCGTAGTCCCCATCATCGATGTGAATCACAGTATATTCCGTGCTGTTATCCACCGCCATCTGGACAGTCGGATAATCATACGGCACCTTGATGATAATCGTCTCCGCCACTACCACATCTCTCGATACCTCGTTATTGTACTCATCCCGCTCATCAACCAGATCATTGGGATCGGTTCTGATGCCGATTCTGTGGTCTCCGGAATCTTTTGGCGCCCACTCGAACGTGACCGCCGTATCTTCCATCGAGTCCAGCGGCGGTAGTGTCCGGATATCGATCACTCTGCCATCCTCCACAAGCGCCACATCGAACTCATCCAAAACGGGCGCGCCTCTGTTCGCTATCGTCGCCGTAACCGTGGTCATGAATTTCGCGTGCGGATCAGAACCGATTATCATTTCACCAGTTATCGAGAGATCAGGAAGCAGTACAAAGAAAAGTTCAGGAAGTTCTTCATCTTCTTGACTCCAGATGATGATATCCCCACTCTTCAGACGTTGATCCTGTGTCGCATTCGTCCAGTCATCCGGTTCATCATAGAGATGCACCACAGGACATTCTATCCCGTCGACCCGAGTCACGTTGTTTCCGGTGGATTCGAAGGTCTGGTTTGATAGCTCGCACGCAATCGCTGTGGCATTGAAGACTATGGCTATGGACTCGTTATTCATAAAGACCGGCTGGTAATGGATCAGTCCGTCCGGATCGAGTATCAATACAATAACATCTACGGAGATGAAAGTGATGTTGTATTGTAAACCCCACCGATCCATATCGTTCAGTTGGTATTCGGAGATGTTTGCGGTGTCTGCATCCGTATTTCTGGCATTGAATTGTAACACATCTCCTGCGTGGATATCTGATCCATCAAGAACGAGTTTGTAGAAGTTATATCCAAAACAAGTGTCTGCATCCCAGTTCTTGCTTGTGTTCAGATTCGTTACCGTAAGTGTAAAGTTGTTACACGCAATTCCATTTTCATAAGACGCCTGCCCCATGACAATGAATGGCGCTGATGGCTGCGCTGCTGCCACGAGTGTGATACCGGACATGCACAGTAGAAGGAGCAGCAACACCAGGGATATTCTTCTCATTCTTTGCGTTCACATCACATCTTTTGACCAAATTATCTTGATACAGAGCAAATGTACTTTATATCAATAAACGTTTCGGTTTTGTTTGCGTAGAATCGGGTCAGATCGATACACCACCAAAAGATGAAACAGCAGGTACTTCTGCTTAGTTGCCGAGCTGCGGCAGTAGAAGCAAGAATTACCGATGCTGCGACTTATGCGATCCTGATTACTCCCGACGCTGCCTGCAGGATCATCAGTGCGTCGAGTGATGTGACCTTACCGTCGTTATTAACATCCATCTTTGGGTTGTATTCGCGACTGCCGGCTGCAATTGAAAGCGCGATTACAGCGTCTGCGGTCGTGTATGTCGGTGTGTACTCCACAAGTGGCAGCAGGTCATACAAATATGGTGTGTCGCCGACCCCGTCTCGGTCTGTATCGTTTCCAGCGTAGTCGCTCCAGTAGTTCCCGCCGAGGTACGGTCCGTCAATGAGGTTCGTTCCATGGGTCTTCGTGATGTTGTAGGTGTTCTCGCTACCCATCTCTGCATAACCCAAAAATCTGTTGTTGTATATCAGATTGCCAGAACCTTTCAGAGAGGTGTGTCCTGCAACTGTGTTCCCTCTGACACTGTTATATGATGCCGGTTTATCCTGCCTATTCATATTACCTCCAAGTCTCCAACCATTTCCTGTGTCTGAGCCGAATGCATTGCCTGTAATAAGGTTGTGGTCACCCCATACCCCCATCACAAGCAAGACGACGGGGCCAATCGTATTGTTATCGATCAGATTATACGAACAATCCTCAACCTGGATGCCGCCTGCCGTGTGATGGATATGGTTGTCCCTTATGATATTATAGTCAGAGCAGAGTCTGACACCGACACCAGGATAGTTATCATACGTGCCGGATACATTAGCTCTCAGGTCGAATCCCTGAACCGTGCACCCTTCTCCAAGCACTGTGACCTGATCTCCGTCGGACGGAAGATATACGAAGCCTTTCGTTACATCATTCCATATCACAACATCCCCTTCTGCAATGAGCCAGATACCATCCCTATTGATGTTGACATGCTCATGATAGACGTTGTCCGTATCGTTCTTCGGGGATACGATGATCGTGATTCCTGCTGATGATGCATTGATCGCAGTCTGTATCGTTGGATAATCCGCAGGCACTCGTATCGTTTCTGACGAATTAACCTGCACCGTTTCTTCAAGCTCGTTGTTCGTCTCATCCGATTCAGATATTCTCCCGCCTGAATCTACGACAACCTTTAGAGTGGACATTCCTATTGATATTGGTGTCCATTCAAATGCTACGCATGTACCTGCAGTGCATATCTCGGGTGGCAGTACAGTACTGACCGTATCGACAACGACGCCATTCACCTCAAGCGTCAGATCGAATGTACCTACATCGACCGTTCCGACATTCGCAACCGTTGTATAGATCAACGTATCTCTACCACAGTAGATGTGATTCGGTCTATCGATCGCTGTCACTGTGAGGTCAGGTCCTGCTGCAGGCTCAAGCGTGATATCCTTTACAAAGCCGCCTGTTGTGATTTCATCCGATGTCACCGTGTGTGTAACGGTCTTTGACTGTGAGAATCTCTGCGCATCAAACCGCAGAATACTCCCTGCACTCACGCAATCACTGGACAACATGAGCAGGTAGTATTTCGATTCTGATGAGTTCTGGACATCCCCCCTCGCTCGTGTTCAGATTCGTTACCCGAAGATACGAGCCGTTACACGGGTTGCCACAGAAGCCATACACGTGCCCGGTGATCACAAACGGCGTCGGCTCTGCCATCGCTGGCATTGTCATGCAGATCAATGCGGCAAGCATCACGCCTATCATTATCTTCTTATTCATCCCATACCTCCTTTTCTTTTCATCACTTCACGGATTTGAACCATGCAAGAAACATTTTTTTAATTTCCATGCTTTCATTTCTCTTCAATAAAAAAACCAAAAAGAGAGGAATGGCAGATTCCTCTCTCACTTCTTGTTTTTCACGTTCCTTTCGCTATCACCCTGACCGTATCGCTTCCCTCGAATCTTGTTCCATCTGTCAGTTCTCCGGTCACACTTAACCTGACCGCATTGCCAGCAGGCACGCCAACAAGATCCGCTCTATCGAACTTGATAACAAGCGTTCCGCTGTCAGAAGCCGAAACCGTTCCGCTGAGTGCAGGTGCATCCTCGCATTTGACCGTGCTCACGTCAATATCTGCACCATCGTAGCCTTCGAGCAGTGTGATGAACGCTGTGAAGACTCCGCTGGCATCCAGGTTCAGTGTCTCAGGTTCGATCCGCACGCCTGCCGGTATCTCACTACCGCCAAACGCATAGACCCTGCCGCAACCGATCGTAAACACTATTCCATCGGCAACTGCTGGTGATGCTCCACCCTCTGGGTAGCTCCATATTACATCGCCTGTGAATGCATCGAGAGCGTAGGTTCCTGCATAGTCAAAGGAATCTCCTCCTTCCGTTCCAGCGAAGACCTTGCCATCAGCAACAGCAACCGAGCATGTCCATGCGCCGATTGCATCGGCTGTATCTGTGCTCCATGTCAAATTGCCGTTTGTCGCGTTGAAGCAGTAGGTCTGGCGATCGCTGTATCCCAGGCATCCACCAGTGACGTACACGTTTCCATAAGCTACTGCTGGTGTTGAGTCAGATCGCTGGATCGCCTTATGCCACAGGATTGAACCGTTCGTCGCGTTCATCGCATATATTTCACCATAGCCCTCGAAGTTGTAGTTCGTGACATATACAGTACCGTCCACAACTGTAGGAGAGCCACAGGTGTCAAGCGGAGTGGTCTGGTTCCAGATATTTTCTCCGGTATCGGCATCAAGACAGTACACGTTCCCGCCGACATACAGCCATGTGGTGAGATAGAACTTCCCATCCTCATAAGCTGGCACTCCCTGGGTGTATCCAACGTTCCAGTCACCAGTCTGTTCTTCTGTGAATGTCCATAGCAGCTCGCCTGTCTCTTCATCGAGACAGTAGTAATGACCTGCCTGCCAGTCGTTGACGATGACCTTGCCGTCAGCGACAACAGGACCGCCGTTAACAGAGGGTCCGTTTGTCGGGTTCTCAAATGCCCATATCTGCTCGCCGGTTGCTGCGTCATAGCATCCTGTCTCTATATCAGTAGAGGTGAATACTCTGCCGTTATGATATGCCGGTGATGACCATGAGCCGAACGCAGGTGTAGGAATGCTTATGTTCCAGATAATTGCGCCTGTGAACTCATCGAGACCGTACAGTACACCTTCTCCACTTCCATAGGGGCTCGTGGGACCGCCGTAGGCAAAGACCTTGCCATCAGCAACCACTGTTGACGTGCCCCCTATCGCGGATAGCTCATCGCTGATCCAGAGCGTCTCGTTCGTGTCAGGTGCACCCGATGGCGAGAATCCTGAGTGTACCCCGTCATAGTGGAACTGATGCCAGTCTGTTCGCTTGATGATGACTAAGGTTCTTGCAAAGTCGTTGTTTGTCTCGTTGGATTCGGAAACATCGTTTCCTGTGTCCACGGTCGCACTGAGCAGATGTGTGCCGAGTTCGGTTGGCATCCATGCGTATTCAAGCTCAGTGGTCTCTCCTTCGGCAAGTTGCGTGACGGTCTGCTCAGGCATCTGAGTTCCATCGATTGCAAGTGAGATACTGAACGATCCTGCATCAACGGTTCCTGTGTTCTTCACCCTTACACCGAGGATGTTATCTTCGTTCACGTAGCCCGGAGTCTTCAGTGCGACCCATACGATAAGGTCAGGCATACTCGGTGCTTCGAGCACGTTTTCGAGGCAGTTGTTCGTCTCGTTCAGTTCGTTGATAATCTCACCGCTATCTGCACAGACCCTGATCGTGTCATTCTCACCTGAGAGCATGAACGGACCGAGTGTGCTCGTGTGGCTCTCGCCTATCGCAAGAGCGGGCACGGGATTGGTTGCAACCTCTGTTCCGTCGATCTCAATTGCGGTCGTGCTCGCATCCGCACCGGAATTGCCAATGTTCTCTATGGTATAGGTTACGTTGTAGGTTCCATCTGTGAGACTTACCCATTCCTCTGACTTCTCTGTTACTGTGAGATCAGGTCTGTTGCCTGACTCGATTGTCATGTCCTGTACGAACCCGCCGGTCTCAAGATCGGACGCTATTACCAAGTGGTCAGTCTCGCTTGAAGCGGTTCCATCGCTTGCGATGATCCGGATCGTGTCGCCTGCGGTTATGTGTGTTGAGTCTGTCAGTGTTAGGTAGTAGTTCGAGCCTGCATCAGTCTTCACAGTGAAGTCCTCGGATGTTGCAAGGTTCGTTACCGTGACCATCGGGTTCAAAACCGGATTTCCGTTGTCGTAGCTGACACTGCCTGAGATGAGAAAAGGGGTCACAGAAGTTGGTGTAGAACCAAATAAAGATTCAGTCGTTGCGAACCCGAACACATACGTATTGTCGGTTCCGTAGAATATCCATCCGTCCGATATTGCCACGCCACAGAGGGTCCAGTCCGTCTTTCCTGACTCCCCCCAGGACCACTGCTCAACGCCTGATTCGTTGACACAATATACCTTTCCAGCTGCAGTGTTGGTGGTAACATAAATGTATACTTCTCCATCCCCATCATCGTATGCTGTGGTAATAGCGGGAGATGATTGGACTGCCCCCGCTGCTGCAACAAAGTGCCAGTCCTCGTCTGTAAGATCAGCATCAAGACATGAGACACCACTGCCGCCACCGTACATGCCACCAGCACCAACATACACCTTGTTGTTGTAGACTGCAGGTGTTGATGTACTGTAACCGATGTATGCATAATGTTTATCGGTAGTATCAAATGTACCGTCATTATTCATGCCAAGAGCGTATATGTATCCACCTTTGGATGTGAAGTAGATACGGTCCAGATTTTCTACATAGCAGATAGAGGATCTGATCTCGTTTGCAGTGACACTAAATTCTGTGGATACGTCTATCTCGTGGACAGTGGTACCGTTTGCTTTGTACACTGAAGTAAGATGACCTGCATCGTCACCATATACAAGGTAGTCTCCTATGGTGGCAGCACCTGCCCAGTAGTAACCAGAGCCACTCTCGGAAGTACGTTGCCATATCTCTGTTCCGGTATCACTGTAGCAGTAATATGCTTTGTTTCCGTCCCAGTCACCGAAATATATCTTGTGGTCATCATAGACTACAGGTGTGTTCATCTGACCGGATTCGGTTGCAGACCATCCTACAACACCGTTAGCATCATCAATGCCAAATATCTTGCCATCAGATGTTGGAACAAAAATCGTGCCATTTCCTGCACCCATGTTTCCAAGCAGGAATCCGCCGCCGCTTGTGGATGTTTCCCATTTCACGAAACCGTCGGTCTTGTTCATTGCCCGTACTTTGTTGTCGGCGCCGACCACGTATACCATATCACCCACCACGACAGGTGCTTCATCAAAGTTGGCTGCAAAAGATCGTTCCCATGATATTCCATTGCCGTATGGATTGGTTATCGGAGCCTTGTCGGATGTCAATCCTGTATTGTGTTTATCTTTCTGGAATGCACTCCAATCCGTTGCCGCTGCCGGTGCTACCATCATCGCGCCCAAAAGTGCGATCACACAGACGATATATATCGCTTTCATCTTATTTGCCTCCTGATGGAAGTGCAAGCTGCACATCGCATGTTGTCATATCATCCAGCGCTGCAACAGGCGCACTATCAGCGGTTCTTCCGATATTGACCTTATCCTTCCGGAACTGAGACCAGTCAGACGTTGCTATCTTTAGGGTGGGCGCAAGCGTCACCATCGTTAGTACTGTTACTGTTTTTATCATGTTAATTTTATTCATAATTATCTCCTATTGTTTGTTTTAACACAAACGAACTTGTTATTATAGTCAAAAAATATAGATCAATCATAATATATTCCCTCCGGTTATCCTGATAAGTCAGCGGCTGCCATGCATATCAATGCGGCAAGCATACGCCCATCATTGTCTTCTTATTCATCCTGTTATATCTCCTGTTCTTTTCGACCCCTTCACGGATTTGAACCATGCAAGAAACATTTTTTTAATTTCCATGCTTTCACTTCTCTTCAATAAAAAATAAAAGGAGAGGAATACAAAGATCCCTCTCTCACTTCTTGCTTTTCACGTTCCTTTCACTATCACCCTGACCATATCGCTTCCCTCGAATCTTGTTCCATCTGTCAGTTCTCCGGTCACACTTAACCTGACCGCATCGCCTGTTGGCACATCCACCAGATCAGGTATTTTGAACTTGACCTCAAGTGCCTGTTTACCTGGTATGACACTACCGTCTCCAAATGCATGCGCTCCCTCGCATTCAACTGTACTTACGTCAATATCTGCAACATCATAGCCCTCCGGCAGTGTGATGAATGCCTTGAGGATTCCGCTGCTGTTCAGGTCCAGCTTCTTCTTGTCAAATGTCACGCCTGCCGGTATCTCACTGCCGCCAAACGCATAGACCCTGCCGCTACCGATCGTAAACACTGTTCCATTGGCAACCGCAGGAGATGCTCCGCCTGCAGGATAGCTCCATATTACATCACCGGTGAATGCATCGAGTGCATACGTTGTGGCATAGTCAAATGAATCTCCTCCTTCTGTTCCAACGAAGACCTTACCGTCTGCAACCGCAACCGAGCAGGTCCAGCCGCCGATCTCATCGGCTGTATCTGTGCTCCATATCACATCTCCGGTTGTTGCATTGAAACAGTAGGTCTGTCTATCACTGAATCCCCTGGCACCTCCGGTAACGTACACGTTTCCATAAGCAACCGTGGGTGTCGAGTCTGTTCGCTGAATCGTCTGTCGCCACAGAATGTCTCCGGTATCTGCATTCATTGCATAGATGTCCCCGTCTCCATAGAAATTATAAGTGGTGACATACGTGATACCGTTTGCAACCGTTGGCGAGCCGCAGGTATCAAGCGGAGTGGACTGGTTCCAGATCTCTGCTCCTGTATCCGCATCAACGCAATACACATACCCGCCGATAAATACCCATGTAGTAAGGTAAACCTTACCATCTGCGTATGCTGGCGTTCCCTGTGTGTACGCGGTCCCCCACGAGCCTGTGTTCTCTTCTGTGAAAGTCCAGAGCAGCTCTCCGGTCTCCTCATCAAGACAGTAGTAGTGACGACCCCAGTCTCCTTGAAATACCTTTCCATCTGCAATCATGGGACCGCCGTTGGTATTACTGGGAAGCCCACCCCATATTTTAGAGCCATCTGTTGCCGAATATGCCCCTTCTCCATTGATGAATACTTTTCCATCATGGTATGATGGTGAAGTCCATGAACCAAATTGCCCTCCTGCCTCAGCCGGAGAACTCCACAGGACTTCTCCGGTAGATTCATGCAGGGCGGTTAATGAATCACCGCAATTAACAAATACCTTACCATCCACAACCACCGTTGATGAACCTGCAATCGCACCTATATCCTCGCTTATCCACAGTGTCTTGTTCGTGTTCGGCGCTACTGATGGTGAGGATCCAACATGTGTCTCGTCACAATGGAACTGTGGCCAGTTCGTCCTTTTGATTATAATTCCGGAGAGTATGTTGTTCGTCTCATTAGACTCCTTAACCTCGTTCTTTGTATCCGCCACTGCTTCAAGCTCATACGCTCTGAATTCGGTTGGTATCCATATAAACTCCAGATCAGTGCTATTTCCTGCACCAAGCGATGGAACAGTCTGCTCACACAATGGTGTTCCATCCACCTTAAGAGAGACATTGAACGAGTTTGCATCCAAGTAGGCGATGTTCTTCACTGTAACGGCCAGTATGTTCTCCTCGTTCACATATCGGTCTGTTTTTAACGCAATCCTTAATGTGATGAGGTCCGGCATATCCGGATACTCAAGCAGATTTTCAAGGCAGTTGTTCGACTCCCTTATCTCAACAACGACATTTCCGCTGTCTGCACAGACCTCGATCATGTCGTTATCGCCTGACATCGTGAAAGGACCGGTTGTGCTTGTATAATTCCCACCTGCTGCCAGTGCTGGCACAGGATTGGTTCCAACCTCAACTCCATCTATCTTAATAGATGTGCTGCTTGCATCTGCATCAACGCTTCCAATGTTTGCCACTGTGTAGGTAATGTTGTACGTCTTATCCACGAGACTGACCCATTCCTCTGATTTCTCTATCACGAGAAGGTCTGGTCTACCACCTGCCTCAAGAAGCATATACGGCACAAATCCACCATCGTTCATATCAGATGCTGTTACTGTGTGATCGGTCTCGGTGAAGACCGTTTCATCGCTTGCGTTGATTCTGATCGTATCGCCAGCACTAACATGATTTGAGTCGGTCAATACAAGGTAGTAGTTCGAATCTGCGACAGTCTTCACAGTGAACTCGCCAGATGTTGCCAGATTCGTCACCGTAACGGCTGGGTTCGGAACAGGGTCGCCGCTTGTGTAGTTAACCTCGCCTGAAATGAGGAATGATGTTGATGGTAGTAGTTCCTCAAAGTACTTCTCGAATTTCACCTTCAGCGGGTGGAAGTCCTCATCGAGACTATCCGGGATCACGTAGGATGTGTCTCCTATTCCATCTTTATCACTATCGGTTCCGGTGTAATCACTCCAATAGTTGCCGAGATAGTCAGTGTAAGTCGTGCCGCCGTAGGTGTATTCTATTTGTTCGGTGGAGTTCCAGATGTTGGTGCCACCACCACTGCCAGAGATAAGTACGTTTTGAGTGTTGTCGACGATATTGTTGAGGTATATCTTGTTGCCCGAAGGCGCATTATATAGCTTGATACCCACACCATTCGAGATAATGTTGTTTCTTGCGATTGTGTTGTTAGTTGTCTCTGCTTCGTATAGACCCACTCCTCCAGTGTTGTTTATATAGGTGTTGTTAATAAACAACGAGTTAGAAGATTTATAAAATCTGAAAGCAAAATGGTTGTGTGTGGTATTTGAAACAATATTGCTCATAATAGTGGTATTTTGGACAGCATCGATACCCCTCCTTCCACCAATGATGATATTATTTCTGATGATACAGTTTGGAGACTTTTCATTAGCTACTGCTACTCCAGTACTACCATTTACAATAGTAAGTCCCTCGACAATACAGCCTGGAGCCGCTCCGCTAAACTCATAACCAGTAGGACCCAAATAAATAGCTACACATCTTCCATTTCCATCCAGTGTCACATCGTCTGCACCTTCTCCTTTCAATGTGATGTTCGGTGTATTCACAACAAGTCCCCATTCAGGGCATGCTGTTAATAAATAAGTCCCGTTATAAACGAAGACCGTATCGCCATCGGTAGCGTTATTTAGCGCAGCCTGAATTGATTCACCTTCGTGGACATCCCATGTCGTTGCTGACGCAGGTATCACTATTATTGCACTTAGCAGCGCAATCATACAAATTATATATATCGCTTTCATCTTGTTTACCTCCTAAAAAAATAAAAAGGATTATGTTACCGTGTCACCTCCAGTTTAACATAATCCGTTGCGATGTGCGAATGATCCTCTCCATCATCTGCGCTCTTCTGCTCCGCCAGTACCGTCACATTGTCTGAATTAATGTAGTTGCTGGCGCTCGATGCATTCTCTCCAGTCAAAGTCACTTCTGCACCGCTGTCCGTGTGAGCCAGTTCTTCGTATGCGCCTGAAGTGAAGTTCCAGATGTAAAGGTATGTACCGTTGTACTGTGTTCCGCTGTCGTGCCATCCCGTGCCGTTCCACGTAACGTTGATCTTGCTGATGTCCGCCGTACTCTCTAAGATGGTGAAGTTGAACCGGTGCACAGCGTAGTTGCCGTTGGCATTGGTCACATCGCTTTTGAATACTCCATCGTCCACTTTTATCTTGTCGTACTGTGATGGGCTATACTTTGTTGAGAACTCGGTGTTTGGGTCGTTATTGGCTGTGGGGGGATTACCACTTGTCTGCTTTCCATACGCCCACTTCTTTTCCGCTCCATCCTCTCCGCCTGCTCCTACGCAGAAATCATACCGCGTCCAGTTTGCAAGTCCGTGCAGGTATCCGGCATCGTTTCCCGGTTCCGTTCCCTCATCAAAGTCTGCCGCACCCTGAAGTGCAATCTGCACATCGCATGTTGTCATGTCATCCGGCGCCGCAACAGGCGCACTATCAGCGGCGATTCCGGCATTCGCCCCGTCCGTCCGGAACTGCTGCCAGCCGGACGCCGCTATCGTTAGGGTGAGCGTAAGCGTCACCATTATTAGTACTGTTACTGTTTTTATCATGTTAATTTTATTCATAATTATCTCCTTTTCGTCTGCATTAATACAAACGAACTTGTTATTATAGTCGAAAAATATAGATCAATCATAATCTATTCCCTCCGGTTATCCTGATAAGCCAGCGGCTGCCATGCATCTCGCAGAGGGCAACCTGCCGATTATCTGTTCATCTATTCTTCTTAACCTCTGCCGATTTACGGATACGTAAGCGTGCAACCCGCTGTTGCCGCAATGAAGTATCCTTCTCCTCGGTCCATCGTTGCGAAGTCGTTGAAGACTGCCGGTGCTCCTGGCAGATACACCTCGTAGCTCTGGGTGCCAGCGTTCCAGCGTGCAACGTACCTGTAGCTGCCATCGATCGATGAGAGCGCACCCGGAAGTGCAGAACCGGTCTCGTTCACCCAGCCGACGCAGTTCAGTCCTGTCGATAGGGTGGCGGAAATCGAAGTGTATGCCGTGCCCTCATATCTCCAGTTGCCAGCGGTCGTGACATACACGAAGTACCCGGTGCCCGGATCCATCGTTGTTGCGTCCTCAAAATGGTGGCTAGTCGCATTGTATTGTTTCACAGCATCGTACACAATCGTATCATTTCCGAGT
>CAJHIS010000013.1 GCA_905067555.1 Candidatus Argoarchaeum ethanivorans | reverse complement strand
TCGACACGATCTAATTTTTTAGTGATGGAATCGCGAATGTTTTCCATATCAAGAGCAGAGTTTATTAAACAAAACCTTAAAAACTAGGAGCCTCGAAAAGTTTATATATTGATTAGTCCTCTACCAACAAACATGGCTTTCATTGAAAAGAAGCTTTGAGTGGAGGAATTTTAATATGGATGAACCTGCAAAACCAGAGAATGCAGCTGTATACATAGTCAAAACTACTGTTAACCAGGAACGATCTGTAGCAGGGCTATTAGCTCAGGTAGCAAAAAAAGATCGATTTGACATCCGGGCTATTCTTGTTCCGGATGAGTTGAAAGGTTATGTATTGGTAGAAGCAGCTGTTCCAGAGGAAGTCGATCAGGCAGTTCAAAGAGTGCCACACGCTCGTGTGGTGATAAAGGGGGAATCCAGTTTTGCAGAAGTCGAACATTTTCTTTCACCTAAACCAACTGTTACCGGCATTACAGAAGGCTCTATTATCGAACTTATTACAGGCCCTTTCAAAGGTGAAAAGGCACGTGTCAAACATGTAGATGAAGTGCATGATGAGATAACGATGGAACTTTTTGAATCAGTCGTCCCGATACCAATAACAGTACGAGGAGATAATGTTCGAATTTTGAAAAGAGAAGAAACAGAATAGAAGGTGATAAAATATGACAAGCATTGTGGAATTACTTGTTTCCGGAGGGCATGCAACCCCAGGGCCGCCATTAGGTCCGGCACTTGGTCCTCTTGGAATAAACATAAAAGCAGTAGTTGATGAAATAAATAAAATAACCAGTACCTATAACGGGATACAGGTTCCGGTCAAAATAATCGTCGATGACAAAAAAAAGTTCACTATCGAAGTCGGAACACCGCCAACATCGGCACTGGTGCTTACAGAACTTAAACTTGAAAAAGGATCAGGCAACGCAGGAAGTGAAACTGTTGGCAACATAAACATGGAACAGCTTATTAAAGTCGCAGGAGCAAAACATGAAAACATGCTCTCGTATACACTCAAAAACAGGGTGAAAGAGGTAATCGGAAGCTGTACAACACTCGGTATAACCGTTGAGAACATGACAACAAAGGATGCATCAAAAGCCGTTGATGAAGGTAAATTCGACCACATCTTAGAAAATAAATGAGAGCTTTTATTGCCGTTGATTTCCCTGCCTCGTTTGCGGAATCTATTGAAGATGTTGAATCAAACTTCGATTTTCCTGGCATAAAACTTGTTAGGCCGGAGCTTGTTCACATAACGATGAAATTTTTAGGTGAGGTTGACGAGTCCGGAGTGTCAAGGATTTGCACGGCATTATCGCAGGTGTCGTTCTCACCTTTTGAGGCAGAACTTTTGGGTGTTGGGGTTTTTCCAAAACCAGATCGCATAAAAGTGATATGGCTTGGAGTAAAGGGAAATTTCGATGCACTCCAGAGAGAAGTGGATAAGGTTTTATCTGGTTTTGGTTTTGCATCAAGTAATGATTTTACAGCCCATGCAACCATTGCACGAGTAAAAAGAATAGACAGCAAAAAAGAAAGGCAGTTGAAAGAAAAGGTATCCAGCCTTGCAGATATTACACTTGGCAGCTTCACAGTTGATTCATTGAGAGTTAAAAAAAGCACACTTACGGCAAAAGGACCGATCTATGAAACCGTATGTGAGATTTTGCTTAACTGCACAACTTCGTTGTGCAGAAAGTAATTCTTGATTGCGATAGTAATCAAGTTGCGAAGTAATCAAGTGCAGGATATGACATTCAAACAGGAACAGATGCAGGAAATCTTTGAAAGAGTACTCCCGGGCATAACGCCTGGTGAGAAGGAGCGAAGAGAGCTAAAAAGAATAGCCGACTTGCTGTTAGAACGCATCAACAGCTTTGCAGAGGAGTTTCAGGTTAAAAGCGTTCTTGTTGGTTCTGCAGCAAGAGACACATGGATTTCAGGTGAACACGACATCGATCTGTTTATCCTGTTTCCGGAAACTGCGAATCGCAAAACTCTTGAAACAACAGGTCTTGACATTGCAAGAAAAGTACTCTTCGATGCAGATAAAATAGAAGAGCGATATGCAGAGCACCCGTATTTGCATGGAATGATGAATAATTACAAGATAGACATTGTGCCGTGCTTTAACATCAAAGACACAAAAAACATCAAATCGGCAGTGGATAGAACTCCTCACCACAACAATTTTGTAAAAAAATATATAAAAACGTGTGAGAAGGACGTGCGCCTTGCAAAACAATTCCTCAAAGCAGCAGGAATCTACGGCTCAGAACTGCGAACACATGGCTTTTCTGGCTACCTAACAGAACTGCTGATCATACACTACGGCTCGTTTGAAGCATTACTCAAAGCCTCCTTGAGATGGAAACCCTGCACAACAATCGATATAAAAAAACATGCAACACACAAACATGGTGATCCACTCGTGGTGATTGATCCAACCGATCCTAAACGAAACGTGGCAGCAGCACTCAGCCTTGATAACATGTGTCGTTTCATTGACATTGCTCGAAGTTTCCTGAAAAACCCGTGCACAGAATATTTCTCCAAACCAGCACGCAAGCTCGTGTATCAGGAGGAGATAGAACAACTGTTTCACAGAAGAGGCACCGAGTTAATAGGTATCACATTTCATAAACCTTGCATAGTGGAGGACACATTGTATCCGCAGCTTGAAAAAATGCAAAATGCAGTAGAAAAATTATTAACAAGGCATGATTTTCGAATCATAAACAGCAATTACATCGTGTTAAATGCAGATATTTATCTTATCTTTGAACTGTTTGAAACGAAGCTTCCAATGGTCAAAAAACACATTGGACCACCGGTATGGTTAAAGGACAATGCTGAAAAATTCAAAGCGAAATACCATAAAAAGTCAGGCAATCTATCGTATATATACATCAAAGACGGTAAATACACTCTAAACATACAGAGAGTCTACACGACACCAACCTCACTATTTCAATCAGAACTACTAACATGCGGACTTGGAAAACACATAACACAAATAATCAAACAGGATGGGTTCTCAACCCTTTCAGACCACGAACTGTTCGCAATAGAGCATCCGGAGTTCAGAACATTCCTCTATCACTTACTAACCCATAAACAAGATTCTTAACTAATGAAACAATAATATATGGTACTATGCTACGTAAAAAGGATAAACTTGTAATATGGCCTGTGTACCTTGACACTACGAAATCTCGGGGAGAGGGTCGATTAGCACCAAAAAAACATTCAGTAAAAGAGCCAGCACTGAAGGAAATACAAACAGCAGCTTCAGAACTGGGGCTTAACCCTGTTGTAGAGGCTGATAAAGCATACCCAAAATCATGGTGGAATGTGTCAGGGCGGGTGCTCATCGACAGAAAAGCACCCAAATCAAAGATCATTCAACAGATAGGAAAAATCATCAAGAAAAACAGATCTTGACATTCATTCCAAACTTGACCACCAGGTTTTTATATAGCTTTAATCACAGTAGGATTGTTGTTGAGAGAGGCTGAGCGGCTGCCGGTAACAAATGTTGCTGAGGAAAGTCCCCCCACATTCCAAAAACACGAAAGCCTGTAAGGGTGCAATGGTGAGAACCATGTCAATGGCACAGAAACGATACCGACCTCGGGTAAGTTCTCCCTGTATGGTTGGATTTACCTGGTGTCCTGCTTACCTTGTAAGCAGGACACGCACAAAAGCGATGATGCTGTGAAGCTGAGGTCGTGCAGTGTTCGGATGGAACGCGTGAATACTCGTGTGTGCAAGCCAGAATAAAGGCTATATCGTATGTTTTTTGGACATATAGCCTTTGGAAGTATGGCGCTTAGCTGAACGCCGTTAAAGCATGACGAAAGCCTATAATGGCTTAGTGCGAAACAGCAGGGGGCTTACACCCCTCACTCGACGACTTTATGCCTGTTGTTCGTTGACTGACAGCATGCCGTTGCAATTTGACTTTTTACTCCTCTTTTTCACTTTTGCCTCAAAATTTGGTTTTGAAAATTACTTCCTTCTTTGCACTGTGATTACTATCACCCAAAATATTTTCGATTTATCCATGGAAACCTGTGTAATCTTGTATATTTTCCCGGTTTTTCTATTTAGTTAAAAATCGCCAAGTGAAGACTGCCCGCCACTTTTATTTGTTTGTGAAGCAGGTGGCAGTTCGATGCACCCATATTTTCCACCGCCACCAGGGTGCAGAATTACTTCTCCATCTCGAAACGCTTTGATCGCCTTAGTAATACGCCCATCCACAAAATCGATCTGATCAATATCAGCGTCAACAAGCACGTTCACCTCGCTTCCGAATGCTGTAATAAGTTTTTCCCATGCACCCTGCACGGTTTTGTTCTTTGAACTTGAATATCCAAGCGAGAGAGCAATGATTTCTGAAAGTGGAATTGTGTGCAGATAGGGTGGGCGGTGTGATGGCGTTTCTACATCTGCAAGCTCTGCTGCTCTGTCTTTCACGCCTTTCTTTATTCTTCCACCACATTCACATCGCCAGCTTAGTGCGATTGCTTTTTTCAGAGTGTAGTGTTTGGCACATCTGATACATGCACTCTCGTTATATTTACCCTCCCCTGGGAATAATCCAACATTTAAGACCGGGCGGCGCCCCTCTGTCCGGAGGATTGCTTTTTTCAGTTCATCAAAACCGATGTTTTCAACTTCGACACGTGTAAACTCCCGTGCAAATTTGTTTGGCCATGGCGAATGAGCATCAGAGTTGGTTAAAAACGTGAGCCTGCGTAGATCAGAAATGGGGTCTGCATAGGATGTGTCAGCGCTCAGACCAAGTTCTACAAAACTAATATACGTGACAAGACTGCCATAACACTCAGACAGGGAGTTGTAATAAGCGTACACTCCCGTCCATGGTGTAAATGCGTGTGCCGGACCGATCAGACTCTCACTTTCCTTTGCAGCCAATGCAATCTCTTCTCCTGTCAGTTTGACAGTTGGACGCCCATCAGTATCAATATTTAAAGAATGCTTTTTAAATGTCTCGTATAGCTCCTCTGCTTTCGAGAGTGAGGGGACAAGAATCAGGTGGTGCACACGACTTGCATCCTCTACTTCCACTGTCGGCACAAAATATGTACGATCGTACATGAACGCATCATCGACCTTCTCCAGTTGCCTGAGCTCGCCACGCCATTTAGGATGCAAACAATCACCACTTCCAACGAGCTGAATGCCTTTTTTATAAGCTTGTTCTGCAATAACAGGCAGTTTCATATTATTTGAGGTTGCCATAGAATACCTTGAATGAATGTGAAGATCAACATTAATCTGCATAACCTGACCAGAGGGTGTTTCACCATTTAGTGTTTACGGAAGGCTGTAAAGCTTGGCGCTTTGCAGAGGGGCTGTCACGCCATCTGGTGTTACTACGATTTTGAAAATTGTATGTGTTTAGCTGAGACGAAAAAACCACGAGATTTCACAAGATTAACACAGAAATCGGAACTGTCTAAAAATCCGAGTGTTTTATCACCGCGGTAAAACTTGCGGATACAGTGATAACACTCGGATTTTCCGATTGTGCCAAGAAATCTTGTGGATTTCACGAATGACACGAATTTAGCAGTGTTGATTCGTGGCATTCGTGATTGCTCCGAACACCACGTAATGTGACAGTCCCGGAAGGGGCAAAAACTATATTCTATATATGCTGTTATCTTTCGTAGATTATAATGATTACAACGAGTGATATTGAACACATCAGCTGGCTTGCACATGTACGGCTCACAGATTCTGAATTAAAGGAATACAGCGAAAAAATAAACCCGATACTGGAATACTTCGGCACTCTCGATGAAGTCAAGGAAGATGTGGATGCTGCACACCATGTACTTGATCTATACAATGTATGGAGGGATGATGTGCCATCCGAGATGTTAAGCCAGGAAGAAGCACTTTCAAACGCTAAAGAAATAAAAGATGGGCACTTTAAAGCAGCGAGGATACTCTGAACAATGATAACATGGCAAAGCGTTCCGGAGACAAAACGTTTCATAGAGACAGAGGGCGCAGCAGAAGCGGTTCACCGTTGTTTTGAAAGGATAAAACAAAACGATTTCAATTCTTTTATCACACTAAATATAGAGGATGCACTTTCGGTGGCAGAACATGCATCTGGTGGCAGACTATGTGGAGTTCCTATCGCAATCAAAGACAATATCTCCACTCATGGAATCCAGACTACATGTGCATCAAAGATACTCACAGGATATATTCCACCATACAACGCTACTGTTATCGAACGTCTGGAAAGAGAAGGTGCTGTCATCATCGGCAAGACAAATATGGATGAGTTTGCCATGGGAACAAGCACTGAGACGAGCTACTATGGTGCAGTAGAAAACCCATGGAATGGAAGATGCGTACCAGGCGGCTCATCAGGCGGCAGTGCAGCAGCACTTGCCGGCGGGGAAGTACCTCTTGCACTTGGCTCTGATACCGGGGGATCAGTAAGGTGTCCTGCATCCTTCTGTGGTGTTGTTGGCTTGAAACCAACCTATGGTGCAGTATCCCGTTATGGGCTTATTTCTTATGCCAACAGCCTTGAGCAGATAGGGCCCATGGCAACAACTGTAGCTGATGCAGCCCTTCTTTTTAATGTAGTTGCAGGATATGATAAGAGAGATTCAACGTCAGTAAAAAAGCAGTTTGACACCACAGAACCACTTGATATGAAAGGCATGAAGATTGGGGTACCTGGAGAATACTTTGGAGAGGGTATGAATAGCGTTGTTGAAAAGGCAGTGTGGAATGCAGTTTACAGCTTTGAAGACCTTGGTGCGGAATATAAGGAGGTTTCGATGCCCCACACAAAGTATAGCCTTGCTGCCTATTATATTATAGCTATGAGTGAAGCTTCAAGCAATCTTGCCCGCTTCGATGGCTTGCGTTATGGTCATCATGCTGAGGAAGGCGACTGCCACACGAGTTTTTCAAAAACTCGTGCAGAAGGATTTGGAGACGAAGTGAAACGACGCATACTGTTAGGAAGCTATGCGCTCTCGGCAGGCTACCACGATAAATACTATCTAAAAGCCCTCAAAGTTAGAACCCTTGTAAAAAAAGACTTTGAATCCGCGTTTAAAACGTATGATATGCTGCTTGCACCAACCATGCCTTACCCTGCTTTTAAACTTGGGGAGAAAATAAAAGACCCGTTGAGTTTATACTTAGCAGATGTGAATACTGTGCCAATTAATCTCGCTGGCGTTCCTGCTGTTTCAGTTCCTTGCGGTTTTGAAAATAAACTCCCGGTTGGCCTTCAACTGATAGGAGATTTCTTTGATGAAAAAACCATACTACAGGCAGCTCACAAATTTGAAAATAGTACGGATTTTCATAACAGGCGGCCGGGTGGTGAATAAAATGGCGTATGAAAACAAGGATCAGGTAAAAATCGGGCTTGAAATACACATTCAATTAAACAAGCTCAACACCAAGATGTTCTGTGGGTGCCGTACAGACTATCAATCTGATGAACCTAATACACATACCTGTCCGATATGTCTCGGGCTTCCTGGTGCTTTACCAGTGGTGAATAAAAAAGCAGTTGAGTGTGCCATTAAAGTAGGACTTGCATTAAACTGCAAGATCAGCGAGTACACACAGTTCTACAGAAAAAACTACTACTATCCGGACCTGCCAAAAGGATTTCAGATAACACAATATGATTATCCAATAGCACACGATGGCTCAATAATTATAGAAGGAGAAGATGGTGAACGCTGTGTTCGTATTAATCGGGCACACATGGAAGAAGATCCTGGAAGATTAGTGCACGAAGGAAGCATTGAACACTCCAAATACACGCTTGTAGATTATAATCGCTCCGGAGTGGCACTGCTTGAAGTAGTCACAGAACCAGACCTTCAAAGTCCAAAAGAAGCTCGGCGGTTCCTTGATAAATTGCGAAACATTATTGAATATCTTGATGTGAGTGATGTGAACCTTGAGGGAGCAGTAAGGGTGGATGCCAATATATCAATCATGGGCGGACAGCGCAGTGAGACAAAAAATATCTCCTCTCACAAAGCATCTGAAAAAGCCCTCCTCTATGAAATTGTGCGCCAGAAAAACGTGCTTCGCCGCGGTAAAACCGTAGTGCAGGAAACGCGCCACTTTGACGAGGCACGTGAAATCACAGTAAGCCTTCGAACCAAAGAAGAAGCTCATGATTACCGGTATTTCCCTGAACCAGACCTTGTACCGTTTCGAATCGCAGATTTAGCTCCGATGATAAAAGAAACGCTGCCAGAACTGCCGGATGCCCAGAGAGAGCGATTCATCGCACAATACGGCATACAGGAAGAACATGCAAAAACCCTGACCGCCGAATTAAAGCTTGCGACATTCTTTGAAGAGGTGCTTTTTAAAGGTGCTGACGTGATGCTTGCCTCCACGTGGATAGCTGACCTGCTCAAAGGCGAACTTAACTATCGAGGTAAAACCATCGACTCTTTCAGTAAAACAGATTTGTTAGAGATACTCTCTCTACTGGAAAAAAATAAGATCACTGAGAAAAGCGGAATTGAGATCGTAAGAACACTGCTTGATACACAAAACCAGAGTGTTTCTCGCATAGTAAAGGGGAAAGGTTTGCTTAGAATAGAGGGCGATGAGGTTACAGAAATGGTAAAACAGGCAGTAGAGGGAAACAAGGATGCTGTAGCAGATTACAAAAATGGTAAAAACGAGGCACTGAACTTTATCGTTGGAGCGGTAATGAAAAAAACAAGGGGTAGAGCAGATCCAAAAAAAGTTAGAGAGCTTATAATACAGCAACTGCATACAACGCAAGCAGGAATTAACTCTTGATTGCTGCGTAATCAAGTACGTGAACAAACAACGTTGAAATAACCTCAACACCAGAAGATTTTACCGCCACTTCTTATCACAATTTTTAAGTAGTGAATAAACCATATTGCTTAATTATGGAAGCGTCTAATGCTGCTGTAACACACGGAGCGCATGAGGCCAGGTGGATAACCATTTCTACAGATGAATACGAATCCATGAGAAAGACTATAGAGATTCTATCTGATAGAGACCTTATGGAGCAGATCGAAGATGGGAAAAGGGACGGTTCCAAAGCTATCAATTTCGAGGAACTTACAAGTGAACTTGGGATTTAATATTCGTCTTTGTGCTTAATAGCCTCAATCGTAACCGTTTTTTCATTGTAATTTATCACATAGATAATTATGAGTATGATCACTGTGGTTCCAAAGAAGGCAAGGAATCTATGGGAAAACCCGGGTTGAACACATTTCCTGATTGATGCAGAGTTAAAGTTATATAATGAAAGGAGAATTATGCAATATGGCCAAAAGACCACTGGACATCTTAAATGACGCTCTTGATTCAAATGTGCTTATAAGACTCAAAGGACAACGTGAGTTCCGTGGACAGCTTCAGGGATATGACATGCACATGAATCTGGTGATGGATAATGCTGAGGAGATATTAGCTGATAATTCCATAAAAAAATTTGGGACCATAGTGGTTCGTGGGGATAATATCATATTCATCTCCCCTTGATTAAAAAAAGGTAATAGCATGACTAAAGGAACTACTTCACAGGGAAAAAGACAAAAGCGCACACACATCAAATGTCGGCGGTGCGGCAAGGTAGCTTTTCATACAAGCAAAAAAGCCTGTTCATCTTGTGGTTTTGGACGAACAAAGCGAATGCGAAACTATAAATGGCAGCGAAGAGCAGGACATTAAATCGTTGTTTAGCACCCTGAAAATTCTATGTGATAAGATTGGTGAATCATATTGCAAGAAGAATGTGGTGTGGCAGGGATTTCTTTTAAAGAGAATTCCAATAATGCTGCATCTTCCTTATATTGTGCATTATTTGCGCTCCAGCACAGGGGACAGGAGTCAGCAGGCATTTCTATTTATGATGGAACAACAACACGCACAAAAAAAGGCATGGGACTTGTTCCGCAGGCTTTTAGAAGAAATGACCTCAACGAACTCTCATCAACGGTTGGTATAGGGCATGTTAGATATTCTACCACCGGGGATTCAAACATTGAGAATGCTCAACCACTGGTAATTAATTACAAGGATGGAATCCTATCGTTAGCACATAATGGCAATCTTGTAAACTCGCAGGAACTAAGAGACAGGCTTGTAGCAGAACAACGCATCTTCCATTCAGATTCTGACACAGAAGTCATAGCACAGCTTTTTATAAAAGAATTATCGAAAAAAGATATTATCAGTGCCATAAAAGAAATGGTACGGATGCTTGTAGGTTCTTATGCAATCTTAATGCTTATTGGGGACAGGGTCGTAGCTTTTCGAGACCCGCTTGGCATAAAACCACTGTGTATTGGAAAACTTGAAGGTGGATACATCATTGCTTCTGAAAGTTGCGCCATAGACGTCGTTGGGGGGACATGCATCAGAGATGTTAAACCAGGCGAACTGATCATCCTCCGGGATGGAATAATGGAAGCAATACAATTATACAATTCAAAACACAGCGCTCACTGCATCTTTGAGCACATATATTTTGCACGAGCAGACAGCATCCTTGACAGTAAACTCACTTACCAGTCTCGCATAAGGGTTGGTGAAACACTCTATGATGAGCACCCGGTAAACGCAGACATTGCATTTCCTGTTCCAGACTCTGGAACCACTTTTGCCATTGGATACGCGCATCGTTCAGGTATACAATATCTTGAAGGGTTGATAAAAAACAGGTACAGTGGGCGCACTTTTATCATGCCGGGACAGAATATGCGTGAAGCAGCAGTGCGACTTAAACTCAACACCATAAAACAAAATATAAAGGGAAAAAGTGTGGTGATCGTTGATGACAGCATCGTTAGAGGGACTACTTCCCGCCGCATTGTCGATATGGTGCGAGCGGCAGGGGCAAGGGAAGTGCATGTGCGTATTGGAAGCCCACCGATAATCGCACCCTGCCACCTTGGAATCGACATGCCAACGCGGGATGAACTCATAGCTTCTGATAAAACAATTCGCAGCATAGAAGCTCTGATCAATGCAGACAGCCTTGGTTATATCAGTCTCGAAGGACTGATAAAATCTATCGGCATACCAGCAGAGGACTTTTGCACAGGCTGCTTTACCGGCGTATACCCGGTTGAGATACCAGGTGAACAGTGTACCAGAGCACAGCTCAAAATAACTGAATTTTAAGTCCGCCTGCAAAAGAATCACACAAAATATAAATAACACTACATACATATAATTTTTAAATCAATTCGAAATGTATAACTGGACTTATAAAAATAATGATGATAAGAGGATGATGAAATGAAACCATTAAAGAATATACTGATAGGAATTGGGATACTGGTCACAATTACGATAATAGCGATGGCAGCAGCTCCAGAATTATCTGATGGAAACGTAACTCCTTCAACTGGGAATACTACAACATTTTTTGACTTTTCAGTTATTTTTACCGATGCAGATAACGACACAGCGGAATACGTGAAGGTCACAATCGATGGTATAGATTATGATCTTTCAGAGACAGACTCTGACAATAATACAACAGATGGGAAAAGATATAGTAACAACACAATTGGTCTGTTTTCAGCAGGACATTATACCTACAACTTCACAGCAAAAGACGATAATACTACAGAGTCAAATATGGTGTTCTCCTCCGATGAATCCTTCACAGTCACTGAAGTGGTCATAGATCCAGCCCTGATTGATTGGAGCCCAAATGAACTAATCTTTTCAACTCCAAATAGCACAGCACAGGAGTTTGGTGTGAAGTTTGATCAGGATGTAACAAATGTAACGTGGGAGATAGACGGCACAGTGGTGGACTATAATGGCGCTGTCACAGAAGGTACATGGGCAAATTACACCGACAGCACAGCAGGAGTGGGGGAATATACTGTGCGTGCCAACGGTTCAAATGCAAATGGTTCTGATTCTGCTGAATGGACATGGACTGTTGCAGATTCAACATCTCCAGAGTCGATAACAAACCTCGCCAACACTACCGGGATGACATGGATAAACTGGACGTGGGATAATCCAGGAGATGCTGATTTTGATCATGTTGAAGTTTATTTGGATGGCGTTTTTCAGCTTGATGTGGATAAGCCACAGAATTATCATAACGCAACAGGTCTTGCATCAAACAGAACTTATGAAATTGCGACACGCACAGCAGATACTGATAATAATGTTAATTCCACGTGGAGGAATGGCAGTGCCACAACTCTTCCGAACACACCCACTGGCACCGATGTTAGTGTGAATATTGGCGGTGTTACCATTGTGTTTTCAAATGTTATAACATCTGGAAACACCACTGTCATTACAAACAGCACAAGTCCTGGAACACACTATTTTGATGAGGTGAGTGATTATCATTATATTGCCACTACAGCAACCTATTCTGGTACAATAACTATCAGCATTCCATACTCCTCGACAGGTGATGAATCACTTGTGAAGCTGTATCATTATTTGACTGGTAGTTGGGTTGAAGCTAATGCCATAAATGTTGACCAAATAAATGACAAAGTCTCCGGTGAAGTTAAAAATCTCTCGCCGTTTGTTGCTGGTGTGCCTCCTAAACCAGAAATAACAGTTATTGAACCCAACTCCACATCTCCAGAGACTCCTGAAGAGCAAAGTATCAAGTTTAATATATCTGTTGATCAGGTTGCTATGATAAGATGGTATGTGAATGATACTAAAGTAGGTGATTCACTCAACAAAACAAATATAACACTCACTAAAAACACCGGAACTTACATTGTCAACGCCACTGCAAGCAATGCAAATGGTTCAGCAGATAATGCAAGCTGGATTTTGACTGTGCGCTCAAGGTTCTATAACACCGGCAACCGTATCTGGGCTGCTGATATGAACTTAAACACTACATATAAGTGGACTGCACAGAGCTTCTCTGGCTTTTTCTATGATATCGATAACAATATGAGCAGCGAGACTATGACTATTACTCTTGCCTCCAATACTAATAGAAATATTGATGACGGTAAATTGGTGTACGAATCTAAGCCTGTGAATATAAAATACGAGCATGATGGTTGGGGAGACTATAGAGCGATTGGCTTTTTGGCTGCGAAGTATTTTGCAGGATATATCAAAAATGATGTTGTAAAACAAAAAGATATGGTTTCAAAAGGGTATCTTTCTAAAGTGTTAATCGATGAGGATAAAAAACACACCATCACCATTGGAAGTACACTTCCACTTGAAGAGGGTTATGTGTTGAAAGCTATCGATATCAGCGTAGATGATAGTATAGTGCGGTTTGTGCTCTTGAAGGACGGCGAGGAAGTTTCTGGCAGTCACGATATCGTGAACGATAAGGACGAGTTCGTATATGAAAAGCAGATTGGAAGTGTCAAAGACGTCCCGATTATTATAGTGTATGTTGACACTGTGTTCCATGGGCGAGAAACAGACATGGTACAAATTAAAGGAGTATTCCAGATTTCAGATAGCCCGACAAAAATTGAAACTGGTGACACCTATGGCATCATGAAAGTAAAGAGCAAAAGTGGCAGCGGCATTGAGCTGAAAAATGACGACTCCTTTGATTTATCAAGAGACAGTACTGTGGAAATCATGGGCGATATCAAGTTTAAGGTTGCAGATTCTGATACTTTGCGGTTTGCGCCATTTGTGGAAGGACTTGAAGAACTGCGAGGAACAGTTTCATGCAGTGATGGTGCTTTTGATTGGACGCCGTTTAACTTTGAAGGGTTGTACTATGATTTTGATACTGGCTTAGGGAGTGAGACATTAAAAGTCATAAGTGCATCTGGTAGCAGCATCGATGAAAATGATTTGGTCTATGAATCCAAGCCAATCAACACAGAGTTTGAACATGACGACTGGGGCATGTACGATCTTATTGGTTTTATGGCTGAGAAATACTTTGCTGCTTATAATAACACAAATACAGAAGTAAGCTCTGATAAAGATTTACTCTCAAAAGGGTATCTTTCTAAAGTGTTAATCGATGAGGATAAAAAACACACCATCACCATTGGAAGTACACTTCCACTTGAAGAGGGTTATGTGTTGAAAGCTATCGATATCAGCGTAGATGATAGTATAGTGCGGTTTGTGCTCTTGAAGGACGGCGAGGAAGTTTCTGGCAGTCACGATATCGTGAACGATAAGGACGAGTTCGTATATGAAAAGCAGATTGGAAGTGTCAAAGACGTCCCGATTATTATAGTGTATGTTGACACTGTGTTCCATGGGCGAGAAACAGACATGGTACAAATTAAAGGAGTATTCCAGATTTCAGAAAACCCCATAGAAATCGATAGTGGTGATGAGTACGGAATAATGGAGGTGACGAGTACAAGTCATGGAATTGAGATGAAAAACAAGGAAGAGAGAATATCCCTTGGTGCTGGCGACACGATCGATGTGATGGGAGAAATTCGTTTTAGGGTAGCAGATAATTCCACTTCTCTGCGGTATTATCCATTCATCACAGTGGATGTTGAAGCCGAAGCTGCAAGTAAGCTTGGTATCACTGCGCCAGACACTGCTTCTGAGCGTGACACGATAACGATAGGAATTACTGCCGGTGGCGAATCCATAGCTGGTTCTGATGTGGAGTTCGATGGAGAAAATATCGGCACCACAGATGTAAACGGTGAGGTGCTCTATGAACTTACCAGTGCTGGAAACTTTACTATTAATGCTACCAAGTTGGGGTATGAATCCGCATCAAAAACGATAACTGTTGAGGAATACAGCGAGACGCAACTGAGGATCGAGTCGGTAAGTGAACTTCTGCAAACCGATACGTTTGAGCTTACAGTAACTGCTGGTGAAACTCCCTTATCCGGAGTTGATGTGTTTGTAGACGACAACCCGGTAGGTGTAACTGGTACTGATGGAATATTTTCTTATATGTTTGATACAAGCGGCACTCATACAGTAAAAGTTGAAAAGGAAGGGTACGATGCTGCTGAAAAAACAGTAAATGTGATAAAGCCGTCAGCAGAGTTTAAAGCTGTTGCATTTAACATAACACCTGTACACGCTACGCACAAAGAACCTGTGTTTGTCACAGCAGATATTAAGAATACAGGCAACATAAAAGGTGAGCATGTTGTTGAGTTACGAATTAACGGCAGTGTTGTGGCATCGCAGAATACAACACTCGATCCTGGTGAAGTAACTACTCTAAATTTCACATACACAGAATCAGAGCCTGGCACCTATTTTGCTGAGATTGAGAACATGGGCGGAGAGTTTCAGGTTGTCAAGAAATCGATCGGATGGTTAGTGTATGCAGGTATTATAACTGCGATTGGATTAATTGTGATATATTTAGTAACCATGCGCCGTGAAGCCATTGCACCAATCATCGCACCAATAGGTTCAAAAGTTGTAGCTGCGAAGGGCCAGCTTGCATCGAAACTGTCACAGATGAAAACGAAAATTAAAAAATAATGAAAAGTGTTGCAGCCAGATTAGGAATATACAATTAGAGAATACACGAATAACCAAAGTGAGTGGCTACGGTAAAATAACAAAGAGTTTGTTATATGACAGTGGTTGAAGATTTATATCGTGTGGTGGATCAGCAATCACTGCTTTCTGTACTGCGTGAGAAGATAGCTAAATACAATATTTTTGAGCTGGTGCGTGTCCAGGGTTTTATTGCAGACGAGATAAAATACCTTCCATCTCCTTACAAGGAGATGTGCAGAAAGAAGTGGAATGAACAATTATTTTCCACGATTAGAGAGATACGCCGTGTTGATTTGTCGTGCAATGAGCCACTGAGTCTTGAGACTTATTATGATTTTTTGAAGCGATTCGAATATGTGATGAGAAATTTAACTGATAAACCAGAAGTGGATTCCTGTATTTTGTATAATCTATGCGCTGCATATAATCTGTTTATAACCAGAACTCCTGTGCATCCAGTTGGCACCCCTTTCCCTGGCGGGTTCAAGGTTCAAAAGATTGGAGACGAATATTTTTGCCCGGTGAAAGATAAGAATAAGTATGTGTTTGAGGCTGTTTGCAGGTTTTGCATAGCTAAACAATCGAATCTGGTAAAATCGGTATGAGTATATCTATTATCGAGTACAGCCGTGCGTTTTTGCTTACCAGCGCTTGTGGATTTGGAGCTTCTGACAAACAAAAGAGGGCGATAGAGACAGTATTGGAACCGGCAGTCCTTGACATGTAACGGTTGGAATAGAGGCTACATTAGTTCTTTCCAACAAGCAGCGCTTAACCAAGAACATTCTTCAGGAATTTTCCGGTGTAACTCTTCTCGTTTATAGCAATCTCATCGGGTGTCCCACATGAAACCACGAGTCCGCCATTGTCACCACCTTCCGGACCAAGATCGATTATATAGTCTGCTGATTTGATCACATCCAGATTATGCTCGATAACAACAACAGTATTGCCCATATCCACGAGATCGTTTAACACTGCTATCAGCTTTTTTACATCATGGAAATGAAGCCCTGTGGTTGGCTCATCCAGAAGGTAGAGTGTCTTTCCAGTAGCTCTCTTTGAGAGTTCTCTTGTTAACTTGATTCTCTGTGCCTCTCCACCTGAGAGAGTGGTAGATCTCTGCCCAAGCTTGATATATCCAAGACCAACCCTGACCAGTGTCTCAAGCTTCTGTCTGATTGCCGGAATATTAGAAAAGAGGCCCAGTGCTTCGGTAGTAGTCATATCAAGGACATCTGCAACCGATTTTCCTTTATACTTGATATCAAGAGTCTCGCGGTTGTACCGTTTTCCGCTGCACTCCTCGCATTCCACGTACACGTCAGGCAGGAAGTTCATCTCGATTTTAATGACGCCGTCGCCGCTACATGCTTCGCATCGCCCACCTCTCACATTGAACGAGAATCTGCCAGGCTTAAAACCCTTTATCTTCGCCTCCTTCGTCTCTGAAAAGATCTTTCGTATTTCATCAAAGACTTTTGTGTACGTTGCAGGATTACTCCTCGGGGTCTTTCCTATCGGGCTCTGGCTAATCACAATCACCCTATCAAGCTCGCCTCCTGACACAATTTCATCGTGTAGCCCTGCCCTCTCTCTTGAACCATAGAGCTTCCGCATCATCCCCCTGTACAATATTTCATAAATAAGAGTGGATTTTCCACTTCCGGAGACACCTGTAACAAGCGTAAGAACTCCTGTAGGAATATTCACGTCTATGTTCCTGAGATTGTTCTCCCTGCATCCTTTAAGCTGTATAAACCTGCTGGATTTTCTCCTGTTTTCAGGAACTGGTATCTTCAACTCTCCTGAAAGGTATCTTCCTGTGAGCGACTTCCGGTTCTCTTCGATTTGTCTTGGTGTTCCCTCTGCAACCACTTCTCCCCCTTCAAGTCCTGCACCAGGACCCATGTCAACAACATAATCTGCTCGTCGTATTGTCTCCTCGTCATGCTCCACAACAACAAGCGTATTACCGATATCACGCAGTCGGTGCAGCGTATCGATCAACTTCTGGTTGTCCTTCTGGTGAAGACCGATTGATGGCTCATCCAGAATATAGAGCACGCCCATCAGGTTGGATCCTATCTGGGTTGCAAGTCGTATCCTCTGGGCTTCGCCTCCTGAAAGCGTACCCGCCGCTCTCGAAAGCGTGAGATAGCCAAGACCGACTTTCTGAAGGAAATCAAACCTGTCCCGTATCTCTTTTAAAATCTGCCCGGCAATTTCAAGCTCTTTCTCTGTTAAATCGATGTTTCTTATGAATTTTATGCATCGGTCAATCGACATGTCTGTGATATCAATGATCGATTTTCCCCCGACTGTAACCGCCAGAATCTTCTCTTTCAATCGTTTTCCATTGCAGCCGGGGCATTGGGAGATTCTCATAAATCGCTCCAGTTCATGCCGCCTGTACTCGGATTTGGTCTCCCGATAGAGTCGTTCGGATTGTGGCAGGAGCCCTTCCCAGTAACTGGTGTGAGACCATCTTGTATCCCCATTTCGCATGGTCATGCTGAACCTGATCTGCTCACCTGATCCATACATCAAAGCACTGTACTGTTCCCTGGTAAGGTCTTTTATCGGCGTAAAAACATCAAACCCGAAGTGCTTTGCAACAGCAGCAACATGCTGTCCTCTCCACCCATCAATCGCGTTTCTATAGATTGCAAGCGCTCCATCAGCGATGCATTCACTCTTATTGGGGATAATCAGGTCAGGGTCAAAGTCCATTTTAATACCAAGCCCGTGGCATATCTGGCACGCACCAAACGGGCTGTTGAAAGAGAACATTCTCGGCTGCAACTCTTCAAATGATATGCCACAGACCGGGCAAGCCATACTGGCTGAATAGATGTGCTCTTTCCGGTCTTCGTCAAGAACGATCACAAGCCCTTCGTCCGATCTCTTGATTGCATTCTCAACTGCCTCAGACAATCGCGATCTGTCAAGAGTATCCAGTCTGTCGATGACAAGCTCTATATCGTGTTTCCTGTACCGTTCAAGCTCTATTTTTTCATCGGTTCTGTGTATCTCTTTGTTGACCCGCACCCTTGCAAATCCCTCTTTATAGAGGTCAGATATGAGTTTCTCATACGTCCCTTTCTTCTGCCTGATGATTGGAGAAAGTACGACTATCGATCCGCTGGTCTCATCGGCAATCCTCTGGGCTATCTTTTCAGGTGACTGTGCAACAATATCGATACCATGTGTCGGGCAGTGTGGTATCCCTATTCTTGCAAAGAGCAGTCTCAGGTAATCATAGATCTCTGTAACAGTCCCAACCGTGCTTCTCGGGTTCTTGCTTGTTGTCCTCTGCTCAATTGCGATAGCAGGAGAGATTCCCTCGATACTATCGAGATCTGGCTTATTCATAACCCCCAAAAACTGCCTCGCATAAGAAGAGAGCGACTCAACGTATCTCCTCTGTCCTTCAGCATAAAGCGTATCAAATGCAAGGGTTGACTTGCCACTACCAGAGAGACCTGTTATCACTATGAACCGATCCCTTGGAAGCTCAATATCTATATTTTTTAGATTATGCTCCCTTGCCCCTTTGATAATTATACTCTTAATCGACATTGGAAGAATGCCCCATCTGCGCCACACTCGGAATAAATTCCGAGGCATCCCAGGTGGTTATTTGGCCCCCCTTCTTTTTATCTCTATCTCTTACTTTCCCCTCATACATAAATGATGTGTAGTCCACCGTTTCCCCCCTCATATCATTAGAATGTATTTATTCAGTAATCCTCTTCACGTTTAACCTATCAAAATCATGGTCAAAAGAATATACTTCTTTTAACCCGTTCTCCTTCATAATTACGAAGGCTATGGCGTCACTCAATCCGACTTTTGTATCTTTTGCCACCTCCAACGCATTGACACAGTCCGCTTTCTCAACACCGTGCACCCTCACGTTCCTTGCCGTAAGCAGGAACATTTCAATTGACAAGGCATCATCTATCGGCATGTAATGCTCCAATAAATTTGCTATTTCAGCGACTTGAACAGTAGAAATTGCCATTTCCTCACCCTCATTTATCCTCTTTACAATTTTCTTAGCCGCTTCTTTGATCCTGACTTCGTGCTCCTTCAGTTTTCTCTTCGGCTTTATGAAGGCGTGAACAAATACGCTTGCATCAACGAATCTCATATAATTCCCTTCTTACCGATTTCCACTCTGATAAATCTGACTTTATATCCGCCTCAACCGAATCGAAATACTTTGTCAGGTCAACCTTCTCATAGGGCATTATTTCTATTACCGCACCTTTGAGATGCATAACGACCTCCCTACTTTTCAGGTATCTCTTCCGCCATTCTTTTGGTAATATCAATTTCCCCTGTATATCCACTTCGTTTTTTATTTCTATTTGTTCTTGCATAGTATTATTATTTCTTTCTTCTTTCAATATAAACATATCCCACAAGCACCTCCAGCATCATTGTATCCATTACCCCGCTTGATCTACCTAACAATAGGCCTAATACTATTCCAATACTTACAATAAAGTCATGGAATATTTTTATATCTACACAAGGAATAAATTTATCACTCATTTTTTCATGAACCTACATAGCATTTATTAATACTAATAGCAGAGGTATTAAACTAGTAAATATTTTCCTAATAAGTTCTGTATCTAAAGGCCACTCTGGGACTTTTTTTACCCTTTTCATAAACAAAATCTAGCTGTTTCATAGATTCTACCCTTTTAACCATTTTTTCATCAAATGTTTCAACGTCGCTTTCAATTCTATCAATTAATAGTTCATAGTATAATTTAAACTCATTTGCGATTTCCTTAAGTTGATGGTGCTTTGCTTTCTTCATCACTAGATGAACATTATATAGTGGAAAAAAAAGAGTAATAAAAATAAGTAGTAGCCCAAGTGGCACTGTAAAGAAGAACATTGATGAAAATTCTCTTACAAGCAGCCAAGTGATAATTGGAATCATAGTAGTGAATCCCACTAAATAAAAAGAAAAAGCCAAATTTCCTAAGGGCTTCATTCCTGCAACTCCATCTGGAGACAGAAGGTTAGGATTCAATGGTAGAGATTTCATTTCATTATTAATATCTGGCTCTGAAATTGATGTGAGTTTAAAAATTGAAAATAATAATTTCAAGAATCTTGATAGAAACGGTGGAAGAAAGAGAACCACAATGAAGAAGTTTGCAATAAACCATGTCATCCAACCGATTGGATAATGACCTAGGTGCCATATATCAACTGGAGGCATTTTTAAATGTTGTAAATAGATTCCTGAGTAAAATAAAGATAATAATGAGCTAATAATTATTAATTTTTCTAAATTTGAATTTGCACAATTAATATATTGAATTTGTTTTCTAAGTAACTTATTATAATTTTCATTTGTTATTCCTGATTTCGAATCATTTTTAGATTTCCATTTTAATATAGGAAGAATAGTACCATTTTTTGAAAAAGTCTTTACAAACATATCAAAAAAAAAGAAATTCATGATGAAAAAAGCATAGAAAAATAAAGTCACTGAAAACCATACATAATCTTCAAACCATCCAATACAATCAACATTATTATTTTCAAGATAAAGCGTCCCTTCGTAATAACTTGCAACTGTCCATGAAATAATGAAAAACACGAAAAATAATGAAATCATCAAAAAAGGTGCTCGTCGAGAGTTTAGTTGTAGGTGTTTTTCACTAAAATTTACTAATTTTAATAATATTTTGCTATTAGAATACAGATCTTTGGACGCAAAGGTTAATATTTCAATATCATCTTCATTGAATTCTGTATGGCAGAAAAGACATTGGTACTTTTCTAAATCATCATTAAATCTTCCAATTGCATGGACGTTGTTACATCTGGGGCATTTGATCGATTTCATACAAGGACACAAGATTAAACATTAATATATATTTTATAATTCTGTACAATAAATTGACGTACTCCTCGCAATGAATTGCGAGGAATCTTATGCGGATTCGCGGGAATCCACATCGGGACCGCCATGCCCCGGTTACTCCTACCCAAAGGCTCACAATTATTATTCTTTGAAAAAGATGGCATTCCGCTTAAGTCTTTCGATTCACAGCGGAGAGGCTGGGCGGGGTCCCCTGCGCCATCAACACTGTAATAGCTTTAGCTCAATCTTTTGTCAACCACAAGTTCTCACTTCTGCTGTTATCATGTAGTGATCCTTATGGTAGGGTGCCAGGTTTGTAATATGGCAGGTATGCAGTTCTGTTTCAAGTATTTGCAGTTCTTTTTTTAGTATCTCTTTTGCATCTTTGGATACATCAATACTTCTAACTTTGATAACAAGAATTAGCAATCCATCTTCTTTTAGAAAGAGTTTTCTATTTTTCATGGCTATTTCTGCCTGGTTTCTCTGCGCTATATCCTGGTATATCAGATCCACTTCTCCAACGATATGCTGGTAGTTTTGCGGTTTATTGGCGTCATCAAAGATGGGTATAATGTTATCCCGTTCTTCACACAGTAGTAGAAGCTTGTGCATGCTCACTGGAGATATTTCTACAGCATAGATTACGCCCTCTGTGAGGATGTCTGAGAGATAGCTTACTGTTGTACCGGATGCTGCACCAAGATATAGTATTCGATCTGTTTTCTTGATGTGGAGTGGTGTTTTTTTGCGGATGGCAGAGGCAAGCTTACTTCTGCGAGGATTCCATACCCGTGCTTCAAAGTCTCGCAACTGCACCGTTTCTTCATCACTATGTGGTTTTGCTGCTGTTTTATTTCTTGTTACAAGCTGCTGTTTTTTTCCATTATAAAACAAGTACAGGTTATCTATCAGGGGTACTGTCTTATAATTCATTTTTTTATGTATAAACTCCCTTTACCGCCTGCCACAACATCGCCTGTGTATTTATTGTAGACTATGCCGTCTATCTCTTCATCGTCTTCCTGTTTATATGAAGGCACAAGTGTTTCCACCATACCGTTTATTTTAATTGTCCCTTTCTTCATTTCAGCTCCCGGAATCTCGGTATTTCCTTCAATAGTAATAATACCGCCATTGTTGGATATTCCGGGCATTAGTCCGGCACTTCCTTTTATGAGTATCTCTCCACCACATATATGTTCTCCTGCATAGTCTTTTACATCGCCAAAGACGATGATTTTTCCGCCGCGCATGCCGCAGGATTCTCCGCGATAACCTGCACCAAGATAGTAGCCTGCATCACCCCCGATAATAATCTCACCACCTTTCATTTCACGTCCCGCCCATGAGTCTGCATTTCCTTTAACTGTGATTACACCGCCTCTCATTTTTGCACCAACATGCATGTCGACATCACCATTGATTAGAATCATTCCATTGGTCATGCCTTCACCAACTCGTTTCACTCTCGGTATAGTTCCGTTAATGATGATTTTGGTATTTTCCGGACTGTCTTTTCCTTCCAGAGCGATCTTAAAGAATTCAAAGAGCCTGGTCTTGTGGTTTCCTTCCCATATTGTGATATTTTCGATTTCCTCTCTTGTTTTGCCTGTAAAGTTGTCTGGAGTGATGGTTTCTGCCTCAATTGAGATTTTACTATGTATGATAGGAGTAAGTGTTACTGTCTGCATCCCTTAGCTTCCTCCTGCCTTAATTACCACCGGATGCTTCACATAGCTATCCTGCACCATGTAGTTTGCTAAGTTGATCGAGTAATACTTCCTGAACTTCAAGCGAAGGTCCCTCATTAGTCTTGTATTGTGCTCTTCTGGCACGCTTGCATTCACCCAGAATGTTCTGCCTTCAGGTGTTGCTGTTATTTCTCCGTTCATTGCGACCACTTCTCCATCTTTTATCGTGTATGCCGGTTTTTCAAAGGCTTTCTTAACGGTTGCGTGCTCACGACCTGCATCCACCTGATCAGGGTTGATGTGATAAATAGTAACATCTGCATCAGCACCAGTCCCAAGATGGCCTTTCCCATGATCTGTTAAACCAAGTATTTTTGCGTGTGATGCACGGGTTTTTATGGCAATATCATACCAGTCAAGCTCCCGTTCAATTCCGGAAAGCGTTGTGCGATCTCTCATTTTATTAGAGAGCTTTGACATCTCTTCCTCCCTTTTTCGTGCACTCATCAACAATGCTATAACTTCCGGGTAATTGACGAATGGTCCACCGTTTGGATGGTCTGTGGTGAGTAATACCTGCCAGGGATTCTTGGTTAATAATGCAACCTCGAGCCCGACTGCCCACATGATATCGTGTATATACATTTTTCGAATATAGGAAAGCGGTACTACGCCGCTTGCATCCTCCAGTTCCACATCCCCATTGGTCCACTTGGTTGCAAGAAGGCGGGCATTGGCATATTGCATTGGCCCATCCGCGGTCATGGTGGTGGCATTTCCAAATATTAATTGTCCCATATCAACAGTAACATGGTCGTGTTGGTTAAGATAGTCTGCCACTGCATCAGCCTTTGATTCGAAATCGCCCCAGTTCGTGCCCCCCCCATGCATTAAAAGTTATGTGTGTGATGTGAACTACCTGTCTATCCATGCTTGGTTTGATGTTCTCAAGAAGTTTCATCGTCTCAATAGTTGTTTTATAGTTTCCGGGTTTTCCAAGAAGATTGCAGTGAAGGTGTATCGAGTGGGGAAGGTGCAGCATCTCGTTTGCTTTTGCAAGACCGGTTATTATTTCAGCAGGTGTGACATCAAAGTTTGGCACGGTATCATGTAAGCCAGAAACGTTCTTGCCAAAACCCCATGCTTCGCCTCCACCTGGGTTGACGATTTTTACACCATACCCACGGCTTGCGGAGAGTCCCCACGCAACATAAGCTGTAAGTTTTTCAATATCATTCTCGCGCACAGCTTCCATTACCTGCCAGTTGCTGCCAAAAAGAACCAACCCTCCTTTATCAATGATTGGAATATCTCCAAATTCTTCGTGGGTGTGGCGGGCATGCAGGATTGGTATGGCTGCTTCAAAGACCGTGGTGTACCCAAGTTTGGCATATCTATAGCCCATGGCAAAGGTGTTAGGTACAGTATAGCCACTGCACGGTCGGGTAATCTTTGTGCGTTTCTCGATACCAGACCTGCCGTCATTCGGACACATGATCCTCCCGGAATTAACCTTGCTGCCTGCAATATGAGAGTGTGCGTCCACACCTCCTGGCATAACAATCATTGAAGAAGCATCAATAACCTTTGTATCCGGTGATAGAGATATATTATCTACAATTTTTCCATTTTTTATAGCAATATCCATTATATCGCCGTTAATACTATTTATAGGATCAAACACCCGACCATTCTTAATCAGTAATTCACTCAACAGACATCACCCTTCCTGCTAACTTTTTTTATTATTTTATCAAGAATTTCTTCATCACTTGGATAATCAGAATCCACCAGTTTCCTCAGCCGCAAGGAGAGGCCATCCATCCGATAAGCCGTTCCTTCGGTTTCCACTCCAACGATTGCAGTTGGAATGACCACATCAGCAATCTCGGTCGTTGCATTTGCATAAGGATCGATCTGGATGAGAGGCATCTTTGCAAGATTACGCACCGAAGCGTTGGGGAAATGAGCAGCAGGGTCTGATGCTACAATAAGTGAAGCATCCACCTCATCCCGCATCAACAGGTCATTTGCTGACATCTCACCAGGATTATAATATGGTGCTCCCCGTGATAGATCAACTGCTGGAAAACCAGTCTGCCACGAGCATACTTGACCAAAACCCGTAACATTATAGTGCCCGCGTAAAGGTGTTATAACAAACTTGGTCTGTGTGTTAAGATCATTTGTCAGGGAAAGAGCGCAGTCAATATTTTTATACCTGCCTTTGCTCTGGGTTAAACCCATACCAAAAAAGAATGCTCCGAACCTGCATGAACGCATCATACCGGAAAGACGCACCAAGTCTTCTTTTGAGACGCCACAAACTACGTCTGGCACAAGATCGTCTTTGCCATTTACAAGCGCTCTCAAAGCAGAGAGCACCACATAATCACTGCCCTGCTCTATCTGCAAAAACTCATCAGAGATGGCAGCGGTTTCAGTCATCCGAACGTCCACTGTTACAAACTTGCGATTCTGACGACCACGATCAAGGAAAAAACCAGGTAGATACCCCGAGTACCTACTCATATGCCGTGGGTGTGCATGAACCGGGTTGCATCCCCAGAAGATGATCAGATCAGCACGGTTTTTAATCTGACCAAGACTGGCAGTGGGGAGACCTTTTTCCTGTACTCCAAGCGTGGTTGGTCCGTGGCAGACCGATGCAGTGCTGTCGACTACTGCACCAAGAATTTCGCCAAGCAGAACTCCCTTGCTCTGGGCTTCACATGACGTGGAAGCCCAGCCGTAGAGAAGCGGACGCTTCGCATGAAGAAGAATCTGTGAAGCCTTGTCGATTGCCGAATCAAAGGACACTTCCTCCAATATTCCATTTTCGTTTCTAATCATTGGTGAGTTAATCCTCTCGTGTCCAAGCATTTTACTTGCACCGAGTCTGCAAGCTCTTTTCACATCTACTATTTTGTTGTCCTCGACCTTCACGGTCAGGTCATCACAGAGTGAGCCACAGAATGAACAGATCGCATCAGTAATCTCCATACACATCACTACCTGTACAGACTCATAAGCGCTTTCAAATCAAGAGGTTTTTCATCAGTAGGCTCAAGGCTGCCCAATATACCTTTAAACCCCGGCATGCCGCAGCCATGTGTATCAGGGTTCACTACCGTATTAGCCCAAGGGCCCAGCGGGATAAATGCTACACCCTCCGGGTTTCCATCACAGAGTGCAAGAGATACTACCACACTGCCAAACCTTGTTGAGACTTTTACGTGGCTTCCTTCCGAAAGGCCAAGTGTTTTTAGATCTTCCACACCTATTTCACAGCGGGCACAGGCATTAAAATAGTCAGAAGATAATTTGCTATCAATATTGGCACCCTGGTCAATCGTTCTACCAGTAATTATATTCACATCACACTTCATAGTAACACCTTAATATACACATCATTATGCAACCATGAAACCTCCCTACATAAAAACCCGTCTTTTTTGTTCTGGCTGTGGAGATGGAAGCTCAGAAACAAATGGATAACGAACAATTAAAAACGAGACTGTCACGTTGCGTGGTGTTGGCGTTGTTTCGAAGATGTTGTTGATTTATGTCTTGTGTCTGCTGCTTCGGGTTTGGAGATTTGGAAGAACCAGAATTTTAATCCAACGCCAGATGGCGTGACAGCCCCGTCGTAGGCTATATTTAAACCCCACTTCCCACGTTCGGACTGAACGTCCAAGGCATCCACGAGCCGTTTCATTTCAATTTTGATAGGAACTCCTCTCTTTCTATCTTTGCTTGTTTCATAATTGAGACTAATGTACCCCTGGTTAATTCAGGGTGATTTGGAACTGTAACAAGCAGTCTTCGCTCTTCATTCCACAGATGAATATGGCCCCCCGTTTGACGGTGAACTTGAAACCCAAACTTCTTCAGAACTTTAATAACATCCTTAGCCGACAGGACGGGAAGTTTGGGCATATTTTTCTACCTCAATATCTAAGAAAGAGATTTTATAATCCTTAGGGGCTAACTCCGTAAGAATTTGATAGTGTTCTTCAAGTCCTTTTTTTAGATTTTTAATCGCCTCTTCTTCCGTCAGTCCTTGGTCCGCTACGTTTGTTGTCATATCCACGGCTACGAAATATTTACTTTCTTTATGGATTTGGATAATCGTTTTCATTTCTTCCTCCTTACAAGATAAGCCACCGTCAAAAACCCAGTGATTGAAATTATATTATTTCAATTTCCAGTTGAATCGATATGGTTGTCATATTCAACACTACGCTCATTTATATCTGTAATAGTTAATGTAAGTTTCTCTTGAGATATGAGACAGCCTCTGAATTCGGATGCATCCGTGGTAGCTTGTTGAGCTTTATTCAACTACAACATACGTACCAGCTATTTTATCATGCCATCCTTGTTTATTTTCATCTATTAATATCCAAAGGTAACCCAAACCTATTACCAAACCCGATATAATCATTCCTATCCATCTAAGAAATCCCTTTGCATATCCTATTGGATATGTCCCATCAGTTCCGCATAGTTTTATCTTCGCTGCTTTCATACCGAGAGTCTGTCCGTTTCCAAAGAAGTAGGTATAATATCCCACCGAGATCAATAAACCCAAAAAAGATGCTATGGGCTCAAGAACAAAACCAAGAATAAACCCCATTACACCAACGATAATCGAATCAAGGATATACGATCCGAACCTCGCTCCAGCACTTGCCTTTTCCATGCTTATCTCACTTATTCTTGCTCCGCAAGAACTACAAACCGTTACGCCTTCTACTAATTCCGTTCCACACTTGGGACAAATTTTTTTTCCAACTTCTACCTTTTCGATATGTTCTATAACAGATCCACAGGAACTACAAAATCTGTCGCCTTCTTTCATCTCCGCTCCACATCTTGGACATAACATATTTCTACCTCTTTTGTGTGCTTTTAAAAATTTTTGATTATGAGTGAATACCCCAATCTCTTTTGATGAACCAATCTGGATTCCACGTTATATAAACAGCAGGATCAAATGATTGTTCTGTAACATCAATTGAAATAATTTGTTCTGGCAAAATAGAAAGATTATGTTTTCCATCAGGACTGTCAAGGTCGTAAAAGTGATAACGATCAGGATTTGGATTCATTTCCTTTCTCCATGGTCCAAAATCAAATGGGACACAAAGTCTTTGAATTATTCCCTTTTTTTGTGAATCAAATTTTACTTGTACCAACTTTTTCTCGTTGATTGCCTGTAAAAAAATTCGTGATTATCCATATTTTTCCTCCTTTGTAACTTCTAAATTGTAATTGTTATATTAAGTCACTATGCCCCGTACTTATAGGTACAGGGACTGTTAGCATTTTTGGCGTATAAAAGTTTCGTTTTATTTGTCTTGTGTAGAGATATCTTTCTCAACTACTCCCTAGCCGTGCCCCACCGAGCCGTGATAACATCCGGGAGCCAATAGGTGGTCAGGGCACCATTCTTTTATGCAGCTCTGCACAACGAAGTGTGCAGAGCTGCCGCAATCGAGAATTATTTTCTGCACAACGAAGTTGTGCAGTGGTTAAACTTTTATTTGTTCTGACAGAAACCCCCGTTTTATCAGTGCTTCCCTCATGCGCCTACTGTGGTTTCCCTGAAGCTCTAT
>CAJHIS010000012.1 GCA_905067555.1 Candidatus Argoarchaeum ethanivorans | reverse complement strand
TGAAAGTATTGAATATGTTTACAGAACTTGTCGGGAATATGGAAACTACGGATTCCCAGAGTGGCTACCGGGCTTACAGCAGAAGAGCGATAGAGGGGATTAGAATAAGAAATCCTGATATGGGTGCGGGTTCAGAGATATTAACGCAGGTAAAGAATTGTAATTTGAACGTGGTGGAGATTCCGATAGATGCGAGATATGCCACTTTCGGCACGTCGTCAAAGAATCCAGTGTCGCATGGGTGTATGGTGCTGGGGTGGTTGATCGGCACTATTTCAAAGAAGATACCGTTGTTCTTCTTTGGGATTGTTGGGGTCATTCTAACAGTTGTTGGATTGATACTTGGTGCAAAGGTGTTATATATCGCCAATACAGAGAAGGGAATTGCGGTTGGGTCTGCTCTTGTGTCGGTGTTGTTCGTAATTATCGGTGTGTCCAGCATGTTCACAGGGCTTATATTAAATGTGATTGGAAAAGAAAAAAAAGGGAGAGAAGTAGATGGGTGAAGTCTCTCTGGTCATCCCTGTGATGAATGAAGAAGAAAAGATCGTGCAGTGTCTTGAAGTGGTCTTCGATCAGTTCCTAAAATTCAATGAGGTGAGAAAAATCAATGATTGAAACGATCTGCATCATTATCGGCACACGCCCCGAGGTGATCAAGATGTCGCCTGTGGTGCGGGCGTGTGAGCGGCAAGAGGGCTCGGACTGGTTTATGATCCATACCGGGCAGCATTACTCGTATAACATGGATCGGGTATTCTTTGAGCAGCTCGAACTTCCGGATGCGAAGTATAATCTTGATGTTGGGTCAGGAATGCATGGAGAGCAGACCGGGAGGATGCTTACCGGAATCGAGAAGATATTGATTGCAGAGAAGCCTGATGTGGTTCTAGTCGAGGGCGATACGAACACGGTTCTTGCGGGTGCGCTCGCTGGATCCAAGTTAGGGATTAGGGTTGGGCACGTGGAAGCGGGCTTAAGGAGCTATGACCGGAGGATGCCTGAAGAGCTCAACCGGGTTGTTGCAGATCACATCTCGGACTATCTGTTTGCGCCAACTGTCCAGTCAAAGGATATTCTTCTTGGCGAGGGTATTTCCAACGAGAAGATATTTGTTACCGGGAACACGGTTGTTGATGCAGTTTACCAGAACCTGAAGATTATCAATGGCAGGGACGACTGGGATGAAAACCTAGAATCGCTTTTTGGATCTGGACTTGCTCTTGAGCCGGACAGGTATTTTCTGGCGACTGCACACAGGCAGGAAAATGTGGATGATGCCACGCGGTTTGCAGGTATTTTAAGAGGGCTGGAGCTTGTTTCAGAAGAATTTTCGCTTCCTGTGATCTATCCAATTCATCCACGCGCAAGGAAGATGATGGAGGAGTTTTCGCTGGATGCTGTTGGGGTTACGTTTATTGAGCCTCTTGATTATCTCTCGTTTCTGAAACTGGAATCTGATGCCAGACTGGTTCTGACGGATTCCGGCGGGGTGCAGGAGGAGACCTGCATACTGAAGGTGCCATGTGTTACACTCCGGGATAATACAGAGAGACCTGAAACTGCCGAGGTTGGTGCAAACGTGCTCTCCGGGGTGGATTCTGAGAAGATTCTGGAGGGTGCCCGGACGATGATAGGTAGGAAGCGGGATTGGAAGAACCCGTTTGGCGATGGAAATGCTGGAGAGATGATTGTTGGAATAACCACAAACTCGGGCAGGAGCTGATAAAGTTGTTAGAGATTACAGTTCATGAGATAAAGGAGAAATGCCCGGTGTATAAAACCGGGGATAAGATGATGATCGATGATCCAGAGATCGTGCCGGAGGGCACAGGTGCGTTATGCACACATGCCTTCTCGGCATTGCTCCATTATGTTCTGATACTGGAGCATGACTGGTGTCTGGCGAAACTTGGGTTGACCACACCTGAAGACCCGGATCATGCATATATGTAGTGCGTTGATAGGCGAGCTTTATACTGAAGGAGAGATGGTAACATTTAAGTGTGGAAGAATGGAATGACAAAAAAGTGGTAAATATGGAAACTAAAAAGATATTAGTAACTGGTGGTGCAGGGTTCATAGGGACAAATCTTTGCAACGAACTTGAGAAGCGGGAACATGAAGTGATTTCATGCGACCTCTATAATACCGAACGTGATGACTATATCCGCTGCGATGTGAGGAGCTATCGACAGGTGGAACGAATCTTTGATGAACACAACTTTGATTATGTTTATCACCTTGCTGCGGAATACGGGAGGTGGAACGGCGAGGATTACTATGAGAACCTGTGGCAAACCAACACAATCGGAACGAAGCATATAATTCGCCTGCAGGAAAAACTGAAGTTCGGAATGATCTTCTTTTCAAGTGCAGAGGTGTATGGGGATTATAATGGAGTGATGTCAGAGGACGTAATGGTCAACAACCCGATCAGAGATACCTATCAGATGAACGATTATGCGATAACCAAATGGGCAGGGGAATTGATGTGCATGAACTCTGCCAAGATGTATGGAACAGAGACTCTCAGGGTGAGACCGGTCAATTGTTATGGTCCCGGGGAACATTATACTCCATACAGAGGATTTATTCCAAAGTTCATATATCATGCCCTGCACGGCAAACCCATTGTTGTTTACAGGGGTCATAAGAGGATCATAGATTATGTGGAAGACTCATGCCGAACATGGGCTAATATTGTGGATAATTTCATTCCGGGCGAGGTTTATAATGTCGCTGGAAGACCGGAATGGGAGAAAGAGATCAAGGAGTATTCGGATCTGGTGTTAAAAGCTGTTGGCAGGGACGACTCGATAGTTACTTACGAGGAGGCAGAACTTTTCACCACAAACATAAAGACGATCGATTGCTCAAAGGCTGTTAGGGATCTGAAACATGATCCGAAAGTATCTCCGGAAGAAGGTATCAGAAGAACTGTGGAATGGATGAAGTGGTATTATAGGTTAGGGAAAGAAAACAATGAATAAAGAGAAACTGTCTGCAAGAGTGATATATTTTGGAACTAAACTATTTGCTATTTTTGGTTATCATACTTCTAGAAGGATGGAGATGGAGGATATGGGAAAGAGGTAAAAATGGAGAACTATGTCAAGGTATCAAAAGATGTATTTGCGCCAATCGTGGAATTGGTCAGGATTGGTTTATTTAGAGATGAAAAGGATGCTCTTGTAGGGATAATACGAGAACAAGTAGCGCTGAGATACTGGGCTAAAGTTGAGGTGCGGGGATTTGTTGGGACGTGCTGGTGAGATAATGTTATGTGTGAGTTTGAGGGGAGTTTAGAGGGTGTAAGATGAAAATATTATTTATTGGGAGGTATTATGAGAAAAGAAGTTAAAGAATGGTGGAAACAAGCAAAAAGAGATTTGATAACAGCAGAGAACTGCAAGAATTCAAAAGATTATTATGCGTGCGCGTTTTTCTGTCAGCAATCGGTTGAGAAGGGTTTAAAGGCAATGTATATTGAAAAAAAGCGGATGTTTCCCGGTGCAACCCACTCGTTGATCTACCTCGCAACAGAGATAGATATGCCATCCGAATTTCACACATTCCTAAGACGATTGACGCCAGAGTTCGTTACCACGCGGTATCCGGATGCGGCTTATGGGACGCCTTATGAACTTTATGATGAAGACATCGTGAATGAAATTTTGAAGGATAGCAAGGAGGTGTTAAAATGGATCGGATCACAGATATAGACGTGAAAGAATGGATCAATCATTTTTTAGCGGTAATTAGCGATAAATATTCAGCAGAAAAGGTTTTACTCTTTGGAAGTAGAGCAAGGGGGGATAATCTAATCGACAGCGATGTTGATATGATCATCGTAAGTAAAAAATTTGAGGGTGTTAACTGGTTGAAACGAATAAGGAATGTTTCTGCCGATTGGAACGGTCTGGTTTCATTGGAGCCGCTTTGCTACACTCCAGAGGAGTTTGAAGAGAAGAGGCGTGAGATCGGGATTGTGAACGAGGCTGTGAAAGAGGGGATAGAATTGACAGCAGGGCGATAACGATGTGTTATATAAAAAAATTGAGGAAGAATAATAGTTACAATATTTTGTCAAATGAGGTATAAAAATGAGTATAGAAAATGAATACGAAGGAAAAACAGTTTTAGTAACTGGCGGTGCAGGATGCATCGGAACGAACCTGTGCAGGAAACTGGCGGAATTGAATGCAGAGAAAGTGATAATCCTTGACGATCTGTCTTCTGCTTACGAATGGAACATTCCGAGGGCAAAGAATATTTCTTTTGTGAAGGGCAGCATTCTCGATGACGAGATGCTGAAACGGGTCTTCAAAGAGAGACCGGATTACGTGTTTCACCTGGCAGCACACTTTGCAAACCAGAACTCTGTGGATAATCCCGAATACGATCTGATGGTCAACGGGATCGGGACGCTGAAGGTCATGCAGTATGCGCATCTCGTGGGAGTGGAAAGGTTTGTTTACGCATCTTCCGGATGCGGGGTCTACGGACTGGAGTCGAAGATGCCGTTTGAGGAGCACGATGTCTCAATCAGTTTGCATACGCCGTATCAGGTCACGAAGTTGCTCGGGGAACTGTACACGAACTACTTCCATAATCTGTACGGCTTACCCATCGTTAACGCGAGGTTCTTCAACGTGTTTGGTCCGGGAGAGGTTCCGGGAAGGTACAGGAACGTGATACCGAACTTCTTTCACTGGGCGATGAACGGGCGGGCGCTACCGATGACGGGCGACGGGTCAGAGACGAGGGACTGGACTTATGTGGATGATATCATCAATGGCTTGCTTGCGATGGGGATCAGGGAAGAAGCAATCGGGGAAGCGATCAACCTTGGTTCTGGCATGGAGCACCGGGTTGTAGATATGGCACGCAAGGTGAATGATATTGCGGGCAATGAGGCAGGGATTGAGTATACCGAGCGAAGGAATTGGGATGCAAAGACGAGGCTTTTATCATCTATTGAGAAAGCGAAGAGGCTTCTGGACTACAAACCGGAGATGAGGTTTGAGGATGGTCTGGAGAGGGTGCATGAGTGGTTTACTGAGAACTGGGCGGATGTGGAAAGGAGTGCGGAGTTTTAAATAATTACGAACAAACTAAACCGGAACGAAGCAGTTGTATGCGTAGTTGGACTTGGATATGTTGGACTGCCACTTGCAATCGAATTCTCAAAAGACATGCGAGTGATAGGATACGAGATAGATGACGATAAGGTAAAGAAACTGAATAATTCCAAATTAAATCAGGAAAATAATAATCTTTTTATCACGAACGACCCAATGAAGATAAGAGATGCTGATTTCGTTATAATATCAGTTCCAACACCTGTGACCAGATCACAGGAGCTTGATCTGGGTTACGTTGAAAGCGCTTCAGAGACGATCAGCGAGAACCTGAAGCGGGGTAGTGTTGTGATTCTGGAATCCACTGTTTACCCTGGTGTTACAGAAGAGATAATAAAGCCGATTCTGGAAGAGTCAGGTCTGCGATGCGGGATGGATTTCAAGGTGGCTTATTCTCCAGAGAGGATCAATCCAGGCGATGATGTACGCGCTGCAGAAGATCACAAAGATCGTGAGCGGAATGGATGAGGAGACCCCAGATATTGTCAGTAAACTGTATGCGCGGATCACAACGGTCTATACCGCGAAGGATATCAGGACTGCCGGGGCAGCAAAAGGCACTCTTGAACATCCAGCGTGACCTGAACATAGCGCTTATGAATAAACCCTCCATCATCTTTGAAAGGATGGGGTTGAATACCGGGGATGTCCTGGATGCAGCAAGCACAAAATGGAACTTCCACAGGTATTCCCCTGGGCTGGTTGGCGACGGCTGCGCCGTCAGTGATGAGTAATGGGTAATGGGTAACATGTCACAGATTACAGATCACATATTACCGCCCGAAGGGCGTGAGGAGTTTGGAATTGGGATATCTGACTTTGACCCTTTATTGAGGGGGGGGAGATAGAAGCGTTTGGGATTGATGCTGCGGAAGGTTTGAGAGGGGGTGGGTGCGGACTGTGTTGTCATGGCAGTTTTCCATGATACATTCAAGGACATTTCGCTTGGCGCGCTCAAATGTGTGATGAACAGCGATCCGGTATTGATTGATATCAGGGGGATGTTTGGTAGGGGTGATGCTGAGAGGATAAGATTTTGTTACAGGGGGCTGTGAAAGGGTTGTGTGGACAGATAGGACGCAGATTAACGCAAATTACACTGATTTTAACTACATGAAAGACAATTTTATAAGTATTAGGAAAAAGGTTTTGGTGATGAGAGAATGAAAATAGAAGAGATAAAGAAAAGGTAGAAGGATGAATGGGTGCTTGCGGTGGTCGTTTCGCATGAGGTGAATAGAAGAAAGGGCAGCGCGGTCAGGACATCACTTGGATATGCTGCCGAACACGGGTTCGATGCTCTTGTCCTGCTGGATGGTGATAGTCAGCATGATCCCAGGGGGATTCCCGGGCTGCTCGAACCGATAACTACGTCGACGCCGGAGGCGTTATCAAACGATGCAAAGGAATCACATTTAAATGTAAGAAGGTTTAACTGCATATGCCGGTGATTAAGAATGTTTGAATCAAGAATACGCATTGATCTGGAAATAAGGCATGGAAAACCTGTTATAAAAGGTACGAGGGTACCTGTGGATATAATATTGGGGTCTCTGGCGGGGGGCATGGGGGCGGAAGCAATTGCAAAGGAATACGGGACTCAAAAAGAAGATGTACTCGCAGCGATAGAATATGCTGCAAAAATCGTAGCGAGTGAAGAGATCAGGATATATGCATAGTTTAAAATTTATATTGGATGCAGATATGCCCAGATCAAGTGCCGAGGTGATACGAAGTACTGGTTATGATGTGGAAGATGTTAGAGATATCGGGATGAGGGCGGCAAAGGATAGTGAGATCATTGAATACGCTCTCGAAAACGAAAGAATAATCGTGACAAGAGATACCGATTTCGGGGAGATACTTCGATATCCTGAACATCCTGGAGGTATTATTTTCAGGTTGCCATATACATTCAGGGCAGAGGAGTTAAACAGGGTATTGAAGGAGTTTCTGGGCACTGTTGGGGATAATGAGCTTATAAATGCGATAATAATCGTAGAACTGGGACGATACAGAAGGAGACCGCTATGAAAATCCTTATCATTTTCATCGTGGATCCGGAGAGTGCACTGGAAGAGGTTTTCAAGTCGACGCGCGAGCACAATCACCGGATGGTCTTAACTACGATAACAGATACATTACGTGTTGCGATAACTTCGGTGGTAAGAATAACTGATGATAGAATTATCCAATTCCGTCGTAAAGGGGCAGAAGCATGAAGACACTTGCAGCAATCCCGTGCCATGATGAGGGGCTGGCTATTGGATCGGTCGTACTGAAGGCACGGAAGTACGTGGATTGCGTGCTGGTGGTCGATGACGGATCCACTGATGATACTGTGGAGGTGGCGGAAGCGGCGGGTGCGGTGGTGGTTTCGCATGGGGTGAATACCGGATATGGTGCAGCAATTCGATCCTGCTTTAATTATGCAAAGGAACATGGTCTTGATGTCATGGTCATTCTGGATGGGGGCGGGCAGCATGATCCATCATATATTCCGGATTTTATCGAAGCTGCGAAAACAGGTAAAGCAGACGTTGTGATTGGTTCGCGCTTTCTGGAAAAGAATGAGACGATACCTAAATATAGGATTGTGGGAATGAAAGTATTGAATATGTTTACAGAACTTGTCGGGAATATGGAAACTACGGATTCCCAGAGTGGCTACCGGGCTTACAGCAGAAGAGCGATAGAGGGGATTAGAATAAGAAATCCTGATATGGGTGCGGGTTCAGAGATATTAACGCAGGTAAAGAATTGTAATTTGAACGTGGTGGAGATTCCGATAGATGTTAGATATGACACTTTCGGCACATCGTCAAAGAATCCGGTGTCGCATGGGTTTGGTGTGCTCGGGCTTTTTATAAGGCTGATGCTGAATGTGGTTTCGAGGTTGGGGGTGGGAAGGGAGTTGTGGACGAAGGCGTTGCGTTATTGTTGGTTTCAAATCTCCGAAAGATATAGTTAGTAGTAAGGATTAAAACAATTACAAAAGAGGTGATATGTTGATGGATATAGACGTAGTGAAAGAAGGTATAAATAGCCTTGTACGTGCAGGATATTATGAAAATAGGGACAGATTGTTTGACGATGCGTTCAGGACGATGTTAGAGGTGCGACCGGCACTAAAAACAGAGATGGCAATAGAATTATATAAAGGAGGGGATATATCATTGAGCAGGGCAGCCGAAATTGCTGGCATGTCCATGGAGGGGTTTAAAAATGTTTTAGAGCAGAGAGAAATAAAAATAATTGTTAAAGCACCTTCGGAGGATAAGATCAGGAAGGGAGTTGAGTGGATCATTGGATAAGGTAATCATTCTGGACACTGATGTGGCAAGTGTATTCGCAAAGATAAAGCGATTGGAACTGATAAAGAGGTTATTCTCAAAGCATCGTATTGTAATAATACCTGAGATCTATGAGGAGTTAGCAATTTCACTGGACTACGGATATACGTTTCCACTTGATATATTCGGATATTTTGAGGTGCTATATCCATCAGAAGAAGAAAATAAGGAATATCAAAGATTGTTAATAGAAAAGAGGAGATTAGGCAAGGGGGAATTGGAGGCGATAAGTATTTGCAAGCACAGAAGAGGGTACGTATTCTCTTCAATAGATAGTGCTGCGTTAAGGTTTGCTGAGGGGAATGATGTTGAGACGATATGGCTGCATTCCATACTCCGGTCATTATGGGAATCAGGTCTGCAATCGGAAGGTGAAGTCCGGGAGATTATAACAGAGATTGAGAAGAAAGATAACACGATGATAAGAAATGTTGAAGCTATATTCAGGTGAGTGTTGTATGCAAGGAGCTGAAAAAATTTGGGGCGAGAATTGTTGCAGGATGATGAAAGGCTACGATCCCCACGAGCCGACAACGATAGGGAAGCCGGGTCTTTTATATGTTATTATGCCTGCGTTACGGATTAAAGATTGGGACCATGTGTATCTGGAGACGGATTTCGAGGAAATTGGAGGGTAAGGATAAATGACAGAAGTATCCAATTACATTGCAGGAGCAGAAACATGAAGACACTTGCAGCAATCCCGTGTCATAACGAGGGGCTGGCGATCGGATCGGTCGTATTGAAGGCGCGGAAGTACGTGGATTGCGTGCTGGTGGTTGACGACGGATCCACTGATGATACCGTGGAGGTGGCGGAAGCGGCAGGCGCGGTGGTCGTTTCGCATGGGGTGAATAAGGGATACGGTGCAGCAATTCGATCCTGTTTTAATTATGCAAAGGAATATGGTCTTGACGTCATGGTCATTCTGGATGGGGACGGGCAGCATGATCCATCGTATATCCCGGATTTTATCGAAGCTGCGAAAACAGATAATGCAGATATTGTGATTGGTTCGCGCTTTCTGGAAAAGAATAAGACGATACCTAAATACAGGATCGTGGGAATGAAAGTGTTGAATATGTTTACACGACTTGTCGGGAATATGAAAACTACGGATTCCCAGAGTGGCTACCGGGCTTATAGCAGAAGAGCGATAGAGAAGATCAGAATAACAAATCCTGATATGGGTGCGTGTTCAGAGATACTAACGCGAGGTCGGAGGATTGCAATTTGAACGTGGCGGAGATTCTAATAGATGTGAGATATGACACTTTCGGCGCGTCGTCAAAGAATCCGGCCTCACATGGGTTTTGGGTGCTGAGTGCGCAGATTTAAAGGAGAGATAAATGGACATAAAAGAACTAATTGAGAGGGGAGAAACACAGAGTTTGGAGTTCAAAGAATCTCTGAAACTGAAGGATGAAATCGGAGAGACGGTTTCTGCATTCTCAAATTCTGATGGTGGTACTGTCATAATTGGAGTTTCTGATAGTGGAAGGGTTTTAGGAGTGGATATTGGAAAGAACACCTTAGAAGAGTTTGCAAATTACATCAAGAGGAATACCGACCCACAGATTTTTCCTTGTATAGAAGTTGTAGAAGCGGAAGATAAGAAGATTATTCTCATTGATGTTGCAGGAAGTCAGGATAAACCGGTGTTCTTTAAAGATAAAGCATATAAAAGAGTTGGAAAGACGAGTCAAAGGATTTCCGCTTCTGAAATAAGAAAACTGGCAAGGGAGGAGAAGAGGAGATTAAGCTGGGATGAGCAAATTTGCGAAGATGCGGGTTTGGAGGATATTGATGAAGAGAAGGTGGGGGCATTTTTAACGATTGCAAAAGAGGAGAGAAACTTGAGGATTCGTGGAAATATTCCTACAAAGGAGGTGTTAAGAAAGCTAAAATTGATGAAAGAAGATAAATTAACCAATGCGGGAGTTTTATTATTTGGAAAAGAGGCACAAAGATTCTTTAGACAATCAGAAGTTAGATGTGCAAGGTTTAAAGGAGATGAAGCTGTTAAGCCATTTGTTGATATGAAGGTTTTTGGTGGCGACATCCTTAACCATGTGGATAAAGCACTGAATTTTACACTGGAGCACATCCCCAGATCAGCATGGCTCATTCCAGGGAGACCTGATCGTGAGGAGAAGTATCTTTATCCCCCTGATGCGGTCAGGGAGGCTATAATTAATGCCATCTGCCATCGGGATTATGAATCGGCGTCCAATGTTCAGATCCGGGTTTTTGATGACCGGGTTGAGGTGTGGAACCCGGGCACACTGCCGGATGGGTGGACGGTTGAGAAATTGAAAGAGGAACATGAATCCATCCCAAAGAATCCTTTGATTGCCGATCATTTTTTCCTTACCAGATTGATTGAAAAATGGGGAACCGGTACGATTGAAATGATCAGGCGATGCGAGGAATGGGGCGTGCCTGAGCCAGAGTTCAGAGACACCGGGACAAGTATCGTTGTAACGTTTAGAAAGAGTGAGTTTACAGAAGAATTTCTCGATAGTTTGAATTTAAATGAGAGGCAGAAAAAAGCCGTGGAGTTCATTAAAACCGAAAAGAAAATCACAAGGACCGAATATGAGAATATGTCTGGCATTTCCGAAAGAACAGCAAACAGAGAACTATCTGATTTGGTGAAACTGGGTATATTTAACAAGGTAGGAAGGGGGCCCAATGTCTATTATGAGCCCACTAAAATCTCGCCAAATCTCGCCAAATCTCGCCAAATCTCGCCAGGAAGATGAGGTAAATGGGGTGGATGAACTCCGGAGGGTATAAATTTTGGGTGCGCTTATTTTGGTGGTGGATTTTGGTGAATCAGGGGGCAAGGATAAATGATAGAAGTATTCAATTACATTGCAGGAGTAGGAACATGAAGACACTTGCAGCAATCCCGTGCCATGACGAGGGGCTGGCGATCGGGTCGGTCGTATTGAAAGCGCGGAAGTACGTGGACTGCGTGCTGGTGGTCGATGACGGATCCACGGATGATACCGTGGAGGTGGCAGAAGCGGCGGGTGCGGTGGTCGTTTCGCACGGGGTGAATAAGGGATACGGTGCGGCAATTCGATCCTGCTTTAATTATGCGAAAGGTAATGGTCTTGATGTCATGGTCATTTTAGATGGAGACGGGCAGCATAATCCATCGTATATTCCGGGTTTTATCGAAGCTGCGAAAACAGGTAAAGCAGATGTTGTGATCGGCTCGCGCTTTCTGGAAAAGAATGAGACAATACCTAAATATAGGATCGTGGGGATGAAAGTATTGAACATGTTTACACGACTTGTCGGGAATATGGAAACCACGGATTCCCAAAGTGGCTACCGGGCTTACAGCAGAAGAGCGATAGAGGGGATTAGAATAAGAAATTCTGATATGGGTGCGGGTTCAGAGATATTAACGCAGGTTGGGGATTGCAATTTGAACGTGGTGGAGATTCCGATAGATGTGAGATATGACATTGACGGCACATCATCAAAGAATCCGGTGTCGCATGGGTTTGGGGTGCTGATGGATTTAATAAGAATTTTTGAATATAAGCGCCCGTTACATGTCTTTGGAGGGATTGGAATTTTGATGTTGGGTATTGGGACTATAGTCGGCGTGTGGGTCATAAAGAGCTATGATATAAGTGGCATATTGCCATTGGGACCAACATTGCTCATGATTTTATTATTTATTATTGGAACATTCGCAACCTTCACCGGGATCATATTGCATTCAATAGCACAGTTATTTGACAGATTGAAGGCTAAGGGGGAATGATGGCATTTAACTTAATGGACGACAGAAAGCGGGGGTTCAATATCGAAGTATCCTCGTTTGAAGTCGATGTTAAAAGAATGCTTAATCATTCTGATGGGGTGTGAGTGATGAAAATACTAATAGTTGTAGCGTATTTCGTACCTGAAATTGCAAGTGCAGCGCACGTTTACTTTGATTTAGCCAGAGCCTTTGTAAAAAAAGGTCACGAGGTTGATATTATCACTTCATATCCCCGGAAGTTTAATCTAAATAAAAATGATGCCGATAAAGAATTTTCTTTAGAAGAAATGATAGATGGAATTAGGGTACACAGGTGTAAGCATCTTGCGAAAAGAGATAATATGGTTATGAGGGGATTGGAACATTTTTTACTTCCAGGATATTATTTTAAAACTTATCGCCAGATCGGTAAAAAATTTGATGTGTGTCTGATATATATTCCCCCCCTTCCATTATATTACTTTGCTAAAAAGATAAAGAGGTATGACGGTACTCCATCAGTGTTAAACTATCAGGATTTCCATCCTCAAGAACTTACTGATGTTGGTGTTATGAAAAATAAGTTAATGATCAAAATAATGGAGCACATTGAAAAGAAGTCTTATAAAAATGCAGAGTATATCACCGTCCTATCAAAGGGGGGAATAGACTATGTTGTTAAAAAAGGAGGCAATCCTAATAAAATAAAACATATTTACAACGGAGTTCTTCTTTCTGATTTTGAGAAATACCAAATGAAAAAAGAGTTTAAGAAGAAAGAAGGGGTTGAAAATAAAATTTTAATATCTTATTCCGGTATTCTATCTCCTTTCCAAGGAATCGACAATATCCTGGATGCCGCAAAAAAATTGAGTGATTATGAAGATCTTATTTTCTATATAGTTGGAGATGGTATGCTTAAAAATCATTTAGAAAATAGAATTAGAGATGAGAAAATTTTTAACGTAAAATTATTACCTTTGCAGCCACGCGAGGAATACTTCAATATAATCAACTCATCAGATATTTCAACGGTCTCGTTAGATGATAGAATGAAGGCACCATGTCTTCCAGGAAAACTAATCAATTTACTTGCCCTAAAACAGCCGATAATAGCCATTGTTCCTTATGATAGTGAAACTGCCCGGGTCATTCAAAAAGCAAAGTGCGGAGTTGTTGTGGAACCCGGGAATACTGAAGAATTAGAAAATACCATATTAAAACTAAAAGATAACTCAGAGTTTAGAAAAGAGTTGGGCGAAAATGGGAAAAAATTTCTTGAAGAAAATATGATTTTGGAGAAAAACGTGGCAGTTTATGAAGAGATATTTAACTTATTGCGAAACCAAAAAGTAAAACGGAGGTAGAACACATCACGGAAATATTAACAGCACATTCTACAGAAAACCCGAACATCAAACTGTTAATCGTATGCGGTGGAGATGCATTCGATGACCTTCAAAGGATACAGGAAGATTATCATCTTGATAACCAGATTATCCTGACAGGCAAGCAGCTTTATGAAAGCATTCCGGCATTCATAGCATCTTCTGACATCTGCCTGCTTCCCGCTTATCCCACAGAAAAGATAATGCAGGACATTGTTCTGATAAAGTTTTATGAATACGTGGCTATGGGAAAACCTGTGATAACAACAAAAATTCCGGGCGTGATGAAGGAGTTTGGTGAGGATCGTGGAATTATTTATGTGGATAAACCAGAGGATGCTTTTGGTAGGGCGGTTGGGATGATTGAGGAATATGGATCGAAGGCTTGGGGCTTTGTTGAGAACTGTGGGTGGGATGATGTTGTGGATGAGTTTGAAAGGGTTCTGGAGGAGGTTATAGATGGAGCTAAGTAGTTCCCACAGCCAAGGGGAAAATATAAAAATAGCCTTTTTCGGTCGTCATGGGTCTTTTGATCACGACTCTATAGGCGGGACTAATTCACTTGTGCGTCGGCTTTCAATTGAACTGGTACGTTGCTGGCACTCTCAAGTAGATTATGTCTTGTATGGGCAAGCCACGAAAGAAATAACTCACTTACCAAGTCTTCGCTCAAGGTACTACCGCACACTAAATGAAGCATTGGACGTACTTACTGAGTATGATCATATAGTCACGATCTACTTGCCACCAAAAGATCTCTTAACTTATATGCACTTCCGTGCCACCCACAGAAGAAAAGACCAGTTCCATATGCTTTACCAGATCTGGCCCGAGTTTGCTGTCAAGCGTGAATTGATGTTTGCGCTTAACAGGTTAATCCCCGATAACGGTCGATCATTTGCCATTTCCCCGCGCCTTGTGCATCGTGTCAAACACTGGGATCGTAAGGCTGTGCTTTTATGGCCGCCAGTGCCACAACATTACTTTGTGCCGCTATCTCAAAAACCATCCTCAGACAAAATACATGTTACCTTTCTGGGACGTATTGATATAGGGAAGGGTGTTCTGGAAACAATTGACATCTTCAACGCTCTTGCTGATTGCTCTGAAGTCGAGCTTGCTTTCTATGGTATATACTGGGAAATTGATCCGATAGCGGTGCAACTGCACCACCAGCTTTCTGAACAGAAGCGTTTTCCCTATATGCCTATAAAATTCACTAACTACTCTGATCAGATTGATGAGATGGTTCGATCTGTGCTTTATGATACTGATATATTTATTCAGCCTTATCGCAAGTTGAGCAGCACCATTGACACACCGCTTCTTATCTTAGAAGCGATGGCTTCGCTTTGTGCTGTGATCACCAAACCATATGGGGACATCCCGTATATTTATGGAAAGAGTCCGTGTTTAATAGATAGTCAGGGACTATGCGAGCAGGCTATAAAGCTTATTCTCTCGGCAAAAGAGTGGCTTCCCTCTGAACGTGAGCGTATTGAACGCCAGAATAAGTCATTGCTTTTTGATACCCAATCAGTTGCTGAACGTTTTGTCGGCGCTCTTAATACTTCAACAGAAACCGAGGGCAGCCTATGACTACTCCAACATATGCTCCTATAGGGCATTTCGTAGCCACTATGTTCGAGCAGCTTGAACAACAAAAATTACCCTATGTCGTTCTACGGAACTATGATGGGTTACCTGAGCAGGTAGGCAATGACATAGATATTCTCGTCGGGGAGGGGGATTTAGATATATTCGGCACAGTATTATGCAAGATTGCGACTGAAGAGGGGTGGTGTTTGGTGCAACATGCTAACCGCTATGGATTCCGTTCGTTTATCTTTGTGTTAATGCCTGATATCGTGGTTGAGCGAAGTCTGAAATGGGATGTATGGGACCCAATTAGTTGGAGGGGCTTCACTTGGATAAATACTGAAATAGCTTTGAGCAGTCGTCAAGTTCATCCGAGGGGTTTTTACATACCAGCACCTGGTGTTGAATCTGCAACACTTCTTCTAAAGGAGTTACTACAATTCGGTAAAATTAAAAGTAAATATTTGGGTCGAATCCAACAATTTGCTCAAGCAGATTCTGAAAGTTTTAAGAAGGTCTTGGAAAAACCTTTCGGTGAGAAGTTAGCAAACCATTTACTTGTCCAAGCGCAACAAGGGGATTGGCGTGACATTGAGAAGTCTTACAGGTTCCTTCGTTTAACCTTGATCTGGAACGCAATCAAGCACAGTCCTGCTTCGGTCCCATCTAAACTATGCAAATTTGCGATGGGTCACCTGATAGAGTATATAATGGGGCGACCACATTTATTTCTATGTTTGATTGGCCCCGATGGATCTGGCAAGTCAACTATATCCGCGCAGCTTATTGAGTCTTTGAGTGATATTTTTGAGGAAATCCATTACCGTCACGGACGTTTTGGTGTTTTGCCTGAACTGAAAACATTTTGTCCGTCATGGTTGGTCAAGAAAGGTGAAGTAAAAACATCAGGACAATCAACAACATCAGAGATGCCAAATCGTTTCGTAACAAGTGTACTTATGATATATTATGCTATTGATAACATGTTCCTCTATGTTCGAACTGTTTGGAGGAGAGGCACAACTGATCTGGTGATCTTTGATCGCTATTTTTATGATTACATTATTCAGCCCAGTCCACTTGGAATTAACGGCTGGCTCTTTCGTGTGTTAAATCGGCTATTGCCCACTCCTGATGTAGTTATATACCTGCATGCCCCATCGGAATTAATTCACAACCGGAAGCCAGAACTTACCGTTCAGGAAATTAATCGTCAAGCAGATATCTGTAATCAGCTTGTTAGACTTTTGCCCAATGCATATCGTGTGGATAATTCACAACCATTAAACAAGGTAATCTCCCAAATTCGCAAGATTATCTTAAAGAAGACTGTTGCTCGTACAGCTTCTGAAAGGAGGCAAATATGAAAATATATGTGGGAAGTTTACAGTACAGTCCTATTTATAAGTCACACTGTTGTGCACTCGGGAAGCAGTGTGAAAAGTACGGTTACTCCGTCAAATATCTATTTAGCAGAGAGTATGAATGGATGTTACCCGAAGAAGTAAAAGAAAAGACCATTTTTATTGGCGAATCGACGGGAATTATATCAGCTTTAAAAGATGGATTGAATTTTAAACATATACAAAAATTAAGCAAAATTCTTTTAGAAGATAGACCTGATTATATTTACATGTATAATTATCACCCTTTTCTAAATTATTATATTGCGAAATTATCAAAAAAATGTGGCGGTACTTTTATACAACATGTTCAAGAACCTTATGTAGAAAACAAGGAGGTATATAAAGGCATCAAACAATATTGGCTATATATGTTTGAATACTTTCAGGAAAAGCTATTAAAAAAAACAGACATTGCTGTGATATCTTCAAACAGAGCTTTGTATCTTTTTGAAAAACGATACCAAAACTTTTTTGGGAGAAAAATAATGATTCCATTAATGTACGAAGATATGGGAAATATTACGAGCAACATAGAAGATCGAACGTATATTACTTTTATCGGACCGCCGGTGGCGGCTAAAGGTCCAGAAACGTTTTTAAAAATAGTAGAGTATTCAGAAATCCATAATTTAGGATTTAATTTTTTAATGATTTCTCGCTCAAAGGTAAAGGATCCTCGCTATTATAATAAGAATAATTTGAAAGTATTTCATAAAAATAAAATAAGCGATGTGGAGATGGCTGAGTTTATTAGACATAGTCTTATGACAATAACTCCGTACAAGGTAGCAACACAAAGCTCAGTTGTATTAACTTCGTATATGTATGGCACGCCGGTTATATCTACTGATGTTGGGGGACTATGTGAGGTTGTACATCATTTAAGAACTGGATATCTTCTTAAGGAGAATTCTAATGTCGAAGAATGGATCAATGGAATTGATTTTATTAAAGATAATCTTCTTGAAATGTCAGAAAATTGCAGAAATTATTTTGTTGCTGAATTTTCAGAGATAAACTGGCCAAAATATTTTAAGGAGATGTTTGGTGATGAATCATGAAAAAGAAAATGATGATCTGTGAGATTGGATGCGGGGATCAAAAAGTAATGGAAGACTCCATTGGAATTGATATTAGAAAGACAAAAGAAGTCGATATTATTGCAGATGCCTACAAACTGCCATTTAAAGACGGATGCTTTGATCACGTTTATAGCAGTCATGCAATTGAACATTTCTCTCATTGTGAGGTAAAAGAAGTCCTACGTGAATGGGTTAGAGTGCTTAAAGAAAGAGGCACCTTTGAGTTGCGCTGTCCAGATCTTCGAGCAAGAGCTTTGCTCTTCTTTATGAGACCTTCGTGGAAGAATGTGAAGAATATTTACGGGGGTCAAGATTTTCCTGAGAATTATCATAAATGTGGTTTCTCCTACAAGATGCTTAAAGAACTACTCGAACAAGTAGGGATAAAGCGGGTTAGGCGAATCTTAAGAAGAAGAGGCTACATGGGCATTCCCTTCCTTCCTGATTGCTTACATGTAAAGGGGGTAAAGGCTCATTAAAGGGGGAATGACAACGGTAGCTTTAAGATAAGGTATGTGATAAGGTATGTGGAAATACAACAAGGTTGGGATGGCATATATTGATTATGTAGGGGACAACTATCTTTAAAATGAGGTATGTGGAAATGGAGTGGACATTGCATATGGTAAGCGAAAATGATCCCGATTATAAACAGCAAAATCGTAGAATAGCATGTGTGATTGTTGCGTATAATAATGTGAGTAATATCGGAAAGCTCCTTGAGGTTCTTCTTAATCAGTCAGAACCGATAGAAGAAATTATTCTTGTGGATAATGCATCTTCGGATGGTACCGCTCAGATGGTTAAGCAAACGTTCCCCCAAGTGACCTTATTCGCAAATTCGTCCAATACAGGAGTGGGGGGGGGGGTTACGCTCAGGGAATGGAATACGCGTATAAAAAAGGGTATAACTGGATATGGTTATTAGATGGTGACAGCCTCCCACAGGTTTCAGCTTTAGAACAATTAATGACGGCGCTTGTTAATTTAATGCCTGTGCATCCCAAAATAGGAATTCTTGCTTCATCACCTACTAATCCCTCGACAGGCCAAATCTATGGCGGTTTCATTCGGAAGGGTTTATTTCATAAGATTCCAAAAGAAATTACTCACCTCAGAAAACCGGTGCCAGTCGATACAGTGGTGTCTTCTGGTTGTCTTGTAAGTGATAAGGTAGTAAAAGATGTGGGGCTGCCCCGCACTGATTTCTTTATGGATTTCGTTGACGCTGAATATAATCTCCGCGTGCTAAGAAGGGGGTACGAAATCATATCGGTGCCAAATAGCATTATTTATCATCAGGTAGGACATAATAGAATTATTACATCTCGAATTGTCAAATCTATAATTCGTTTTTTGTTTTATAAAGGAGAATGTATCATCATTTCACCCCCCTTGGAGGGAATACTATGCAAAGCGCAACGAACTATACACCTTTTGGCACGAATTTCGAAGCTATAGGGCGCTCTTTCGGCTTATGTTGGCAACATCAGCAACGATTTTAGAGATGGTAATATTTAATGATAAAGAAAAGGTTCAAGGAGTTAAGTACGTTTTCCAAGGACTCGTAGACGGCTTCAAGGGCAAGATGGGAAAGACAGTAATCCCTCCCGCTGAAGAGAATCCAAACAGTGCCTGCAACTTATAGAGGAGCGAAACAGTATGAGTAAAGATATCAATGGTCAATTCGTAGATAGTACAAAAGGTCTATTAGAAGTTACGGAATATCCTAAAGTCTGTATTATAATCCTTAACTGGAACGGGCTTCAGGATACTAATGAGTGTCTGGAATCTATTAGGAAGATAAGCTATCCTAATTATGAGGTTATAGTGGTGGATAATGCCTCTACAGGCAACGACACCGAAGTATTAAAAGAAAAGTTTGGTGATTACATAAGATTAATTGAGAATCGCAAAAACTATGGATTTTCTGAGGGAAATAATATTGGCATGAGATATGCCTTGAGCAACAATCCTCTTCCTGACTACTTTCTGCTATTGAATAATGATACAACAGTTGCCCCTGATTTCTTGACCGAGCTTGTTAAAGTTGCTGAAAGCGATCCCGAGATTGGCATTGTCGGCCCTAAGATATACTTTTATGATTTCGAAGGAAGGAAAAATGTCATCTGGTCTGCTGGTGGCAAGGTTTGTTGGTGGCACGAACCTTTTTACTACCATCTTGGACCCACTCATAATGATTCGCCAAAATATCAGGTTGTTAAGGATGTGGGCTTTGTAAGTGGAGCCGCGATGATGCTCAAGAGTCATGTAGCTGAAGAAATCTCTTTCCTGAATTCTCAATACTTCTTTGGATACGAAGAAATCGAGTGCTGCATGAAAGCTCGAAAGGCGGGTTATAAGATTATCTATGTACCGAATGCCAAGGTGTGGCACAAGGCGCGCATTAGGTATAGAAGTGGATACAATCCTACGATAGGTGACCTTACGGACTATTATTACCTCATTAGAAATAACTTTTCACCATTGGTCTATTACTATCATTGGATGTTATTACCCATCCTCTTATTTAAATGGGGGATTACTTATTTAAAGAGGTATCGGGATAAAGCGACACTATACAAATTCCTTTCAGACTTCTCGAGGTTTATCATAAAGAGGAAAGGTGATTGAGTATTTTTGGCACCAGTCGTTTATAAATCACTCAATCGATTATATCTGATAATTAATGATTGGAGGGTTACACACAAGTTTTTCGAAGGCATTGTGAGCTGATGAAATGAAAATCAAAAATAGATTTGAAAAACATCTGGGTGGACTAATTTCAGGAATAATCAATAAAAAGGAAATTATTTATTCCGTAATGCCGTCATGTTTTCGCCAGCACTTAAAGGAGTCAACAATAAAGGCAAATTACGTTATATTCCTATCTGAACAAGTTCAATGGAATGAAGAATGGGGTTTTTGTCTTGAATAGCGCGAGAGTTACTAAGATTTTTGCGATAATAGGGTTCTCTTGCATCGCGTCAGCACTGTATATCATCGCTATCACTCCACCTGCCACCGGCTACGAGATATCTATCTACGACGCTTACCCCAATTATTTCTGGTTGTTTCTTATAGCGGCCATTGCTTGTGGCATCATTATCTTAGTGCGCCAAGCTTTTGCCGAAAAACCATCTCGCTGGTGGATAGCCGGATTTTCAGTAATCTTCTTTACTAATCTGGTTATTCTTCTATTGCCCTTCTTTCGGGGTTATGTAACGTTTGCAAGAACAAGAGGTGATGAACTAACCCACATTGGTTATATTATGGACATTCTCCTCACCGGGCATTTTGTCTCAGTCGGGGCAGCCGGGGCAAACCACTATCCGATCATCCACATCCTCGGAGCTAATTTGTCTCTCGTAACTGGGCTGACACCTGAGTTACTTGCTGAATTATTCCCCGGTTTTTTCACCTTATTTTATATGTTTTCTATCTACCTTCTCTCAACAGTGATAGCTTCATACCGTGGCCAAGCCCTACTGATAACTGCCTTTGGCTCCTTACTATTATTCAAACACGAGAATTTGATGCTGGCGCCCGCAGTTGCGTGCTTTTATATGCTCCCTTTTACACTTTTTTTACTCTGCAAGGCAAGAACTTCAGCGAATCGTTTATCGTACTCGTTGCTTTTTATCCTGATATTGCTGTTAACACCTTTTCTTCACCCAGGTGATGGTACAATATTCCTCATTTTGATCTTCATATGTATTAGCTTCTCACTATGGTGTTATCTAAGGATCAAGAAACCGCTGGGGAAAGCTGGATCTAGCTGTTTTGTTCCACAAAGCATTAGCTCCATAAACCCAAGCTTAATTTTGGTTGTTATATGGTTTACCTGGTTCTCCGTCCACTCCGCCTTTGCTGGTACCGTTAGAACTACCTGGAACTGGCTGGTGTACCAGATCGGCACCACAACGGCTATGGAGTTTGCCGATATATTGGCAAAAGCAGAACTATCTCTACCCGAGTTAGTCGAACTAGTCTTAAAAATGTGGGGGCATGCTGTGATATATTGTCTGGTAGCGGCAGTAATAAGTGTATTAGTGTGGAAAAGGTTCTTATCACCCAGAGGCAGAATTGATGCATGGCAATTCAGTTTCTCTTGCCTATTCATTGTCTTTGGTGTGCTGCTGTTTATTGCTTTCTTCAGCAGGGCTATTTGGGTGGACTATTGCCGGGAGATAAGATACGTTATTTTTGCCGCTACTATTTTGAATGGTCTATGTTTATATAGTCTGTTTCATAACTGGCATCGGAAAATAGGTATTTTTATCATATCTCTTTTACTGATAGCATCGGCAACCATCGGGGTATTTAACACATTCCCATCGCCAATAGTAGTAGAGGCTAACTCCCAGATTACCGAAATGGAAATGACAGGAATGGGGTGGTTTTTCGAGTACCGAAGTGAGTCCCTTCTCACTGATGACCGAGGTGTCCCACAAATTCGATTTGGGGCTGCTCTTCATGGAGTAGCGACGCCCCACCCTAACATTCGTTGTTATCCACCAGATTCCCCTCCTGACCATTTTGGCTACCTCGAAAATGACAACTATGGCGAGTCCTATACCGAGGATAGATATTTTGTGGAGAGTAAGATTTCGCGCTTAATTTACCCTGGACTGGCCCCAGATCATAAACACTTATGGAAAATTACGCCTGAAGATTTCTCCCGCCTGGATAATGAGGACCGCAGCGTTAGTAAGCTCTACTCAAATGGGGAACTCTGGGTTTACTATGTTCATGGATCGGTAACCATCTCTCCCTAAAATAATTGGGACCAATTCTTTGTTATTTTCGGAGTTGTCACAAATTTTACAAATCACTTATAACCCAACTCCTTCTTAGGGAATAAGTTTTTGAACAGTCTAATATCATCTTTGTCTATACCTCTAATCAACAAAATCAGTCCAAAGTAAATAATAGTTGCTATAAACACAAGTATGAACAGATTCTGATCTCTAAAATATTCAATAAAAACTCCCATTAACAGGCTTGCAGCTATAACTTTACTTATGGTTTCTACAATTTGTTTAGTAGGGATATTATATCCAATTTTTAGACTCCAGATGAACAGGATAACAAAAACAGTAAAATCTGTTATTAAGGTTGCTACGGCAGCTCCTATGTAACTATATTTTGGTATCAATATAACATTTAAGATTACATTTAGTAATGCACAACCTCCAAATACTTCAGTTACTATTATTTGCCGATTAGAAGCTTCCAACACGCGCTCAAAAGCAGTTCTGGCGAAAATAAGCACTATAGCCCATATCAAAATTTGGAGAGCAATTGCCGAAGGTATGTACTCAGCGCCAAAAATTAGCAAAATTATCTTATTAGCCAAAAGTGTTATCCCAACACCTATTGGGATGCCCAATGTGAGCATATATTTAAAATGTTTCTCAAACATGAACTTCAAAGAATCCATAGAACTCACATAAAATTGTGACATAAGAGGAAAAACGGCACTATTAAAAGCTGTTGGGATAAATAATAAAACGAGAACTAACATATATGCTGCATTATACCATCCAACCACTACATCCCCTTTCATCAATGAAAGCATCACCGAGTCAATCCATACATATATAGTAATAAACGTTCCTGACAATCCAAAAGGCAGTGCCTCCTTAATCGTAGGCTTCCAGAAACCCCAATCAACTTCTATCTTCGGTAAAACAAACTTCCACGCACAAACAGCAAAAACATACACCAAAACAACTGCATTAACCAAAAAATAAATAGAGGCAAATCCAACAACATTGAAACCTTGTGATATCGCAAGCAGAGCACCCGAAAGCATAAGAGCACTCCTCAAAATATGTCCAACTGAAGCATACTCCATCTTTTCATAAGCTTGAAATACTGAATTGAACATTCCAGAAAAGGTACCAAAAACAATAGATAAAGCAACCAGGTAAACAACCTTGATTGTCTGTTCTGGATAGCCTAAAAGGTTAATGAAAAAAGCAATCAATCCAAATGTAACTATAACCAGAATCATCTTCATCACAGCAATATTTCCAAGATATTTTCCAGCAAGGCTTTTATCCTTCGCTACCTCCCTCACCGTCAACGGCTGCAATCCCAGATCGGCAAAAACCCCGAATATCCCGGTAAAAGCTATAGCAAACGACAGCACACCAAAACCCTCTGCCCCAAGATACCGGGCAGTGTACATGATAAAGAAGAACCCCAGTATGTAACTCACAACCTGCGAAGCAAGCAGCACACCCGTGTTCTTAGCTATCCTCTGCACAGTGTTCATCCGATCTCCCCTAATGTCCTTTCTGTTTTCAAGGTTAACTGTATCAATAAATATCTGTTCTTTGGGATGGCGATGATCATGCACGTACTCCCACTTCAAATCTATCCGCTTCCGGAAGCCTGCATCTCCGCAGATATGCGATCACAGCAAGAGATATCGTGAAGGCCGAGAGCACAACGAGTATCGGCACCAACCGAATCCCAAACGACGTGTAATTCAACGCCAATCCAAGCAATGGCACTACTGCGATACTCAACCCGAAACTCAGTGCGATCCGTTCGATACCGTCCAGACCATCCCTTCCCGGAAATAACGCCGCAATCAGCGAGTATCCGGGCAGGAAGAGCACCAGCAGAAGACCAAGGATAATTCTCACCGGCGTTTCATTCAGTGGTGGGCAGAGAACACACAGTATGCATGAAAGCGTGAGTAGGATCACGAGTGCGAGGTCTCTAGGGGTGTGTTTGAGCATGACGCGTAATCTGTTCAACCAATCACCTCAACTTTCATATTTCCTTTCCCTGTATCTCTGCACCATCACCCCAGCCCGGAGCAGACTCTCGAACGTCCCTGCATCGCTCCAGTATCCATCCAGCACCTTATACCCCATCCGTCCCTCTTCGATATAATAATTATTCACATCCGTGATCTCAAGTTCACCCCTGCCCGATGGCTCAAGCGTCCTGATCACATCAAACACATCCGAACCATACATATACAGCCCGGTAACCGCCAGATTGCTCCGCGGCTCTTCAGGCTTCTCCTCGATGCACACAACCCGGGCCCCCTCCAGTTCAGCGACACCGAACCTGTGGGCATCAGGCACACCTTTGAGAAATACCTTTGCGCCGCCGCTGAAACCCGATACATCCCCACTGATACGATCCTGGAAGATATTATCCCCAAGGATCACAGCCACATTCTCCTCATCAGCAAACCCCTCTGCCAGTCCAAGCGCCTGTGCGATGCCGCCTGCCTCATCCTGGATCTCATAGGTGAATGAAACACCCCATTCCGAACCCGAACCCAGGAGTTCAAGGAAATGACCTGCATGTCCTCTGCCAGAGACGATCAGTATCTCATCGATCCCTGCATCGATCAGGGTCTGCAGCGGATAATAGATCATCGGCTTGTCATAGACCGGCAGGAGATGCTTGTTCGTTACCTTTGTCAGCGGGTACATACGCGAGCCTGTGCCGCCGGCGAGGATGATTCCTTTCATGGTTTATCAGTCCTTGTTAATGTAATCAGATGCATCATATCTGATAATCTCCTTTAACACCTCACCCACATCCTCCACTATACAGCGATGACGCCTTTTGAACTTCCTCTCACGTCAATAACTCCTTTTATCTTTTTTATCTTTGTTGCGTCCTTTGATCTGGTATCAAGTCCAACAACATTCGTCAGTTCTGAAACATACAGAACCTTGCCAAATCTTTTAAGTTCGCTTACAACGCTTTTGTCTTTGATGCGTACTATCAATCGCATAATATCTCCGGGTCTTTGGTATCTCGCGTTGCAGTGACTAAAACCCATAAGACTTTTTGATATTTTCGAAATAAGGTTTTGGAAAACCACAGAGAGCACAGAGGGACACAGAGGCGGCAAAAGAGAAAAATAACAACTCTCTGTGATCCTCTGTGGTTTAATCTTCCTTACCATGACCAGATCCTCTGGAAGGGTGAAAAAGTGTGTACAACGCGAATTACCAGAGAGCCACATCTCCTCCAGTGCTTTATCCATTCTTATCAATCCATGACCTTGAACCCATTTTGGAAATCCCTTATCCTCAGCAGTGCCGAGAATGGCATCAATAACCCGTCTTTTATCGGAATCATCCCTCATGTTATCAACTGCTCTTTTCTGCGATTGCAATTCCCCGAGTGAACCGCTCATAACTTATACTAACTTTAACATGATGCTCTTCCAGGAGTTCGTTCACTTCATATATATCCAGATCCAACAGTTCTGCCAATTTACCTTTACTGATCTTACCACTGGAATACTGGTTTACCAGATAGGATTCCGCGCCCTCCCACAGAATCTGTTGCAGGGCAGACACTTTATCAAGGTGCTCTTCCCGTGAACGTTGATCCAGGATGCTATCGATATTCTTTGGTACATCTATTGTAATACTCATCACAGTCCCTCAATCTTGCTTTTTATGTAAAACATATTCTCATCCCTTATCATTGGTGTTAACAATTCCAAATACTTAAGACCTTGTTCTTTGTTCATTAAACCATGCATTATGCACATCAATATCGCACCAGCCACCGGCGTAAAAGGTACCGCATAATTATCCAGTATCTTCAGAAATGCTTCATCATCAGAGATGATCAGATCAACATCATTCGCCAGGTAATAATTTAGCACACTCTTCTCGCCGCGCCCTAATACAAGACTATCATAAACAGAAGACTTTTCAGTAGATTTTACAACAGTAATTTTCCCATCAGAAACCAGTTTTTCCATCTTCTTCGCATCAGGGTAATTCCTCTTTAGACCGGCAGTTACCTGCTCTCCATACACCTCGGCAGTTATAATTACCTCGAAACCTGCCGCAAACGTCTCGATGATACTGATTTTCGCAAGCTTGATCGATGCATCCGCATCAAGCAATATTTTCATCATGTTCAACGTCTCATCTCTTTAATCTTCAAATACTCCCCAAGCGCATCCTTCCAATGTCGCATCGGCGTTGTCTTCGTGTTAACCAGAACCGAATACCTGGGACGCTTCGCCCTCACGGCAAACTCTTCACTTAAACACGGAGCTACATTATCTATAATTGCCGCTGCAAACTCATACCACGAACATACGCCATCGTTGGTGATATGGTAAATACCCGGCGAGAGTCCCACAATCTCAGCGGTTTTCCGGGCAAGATCTGCGGTATACGTAGGTTTGCCGAACTGATCATTCACCACCCTGACCATATCCATCTCTCCGGATAATCTCATCATGGTCTCAACAAAATTCTTTCCGTGTACACCAAACAGCCATGAAGTTCGTATGATCCGGTAATCACTCATATTTTCCATAATATTCTTCTCGCCAAGAAGCTTTGATTCACCATAGGCATTGATCGGACATGGCTGGTCAGACTCCACATACTCTTCTTTTGAGCCGTCAAATATATAATCAGTACTATAATGAACAAGTACTGCCCCCACGTTGCTGCATGCTTTTGCAATGTATTCCAGTGCTTTGCCGTTCACTCTGAATGCAGTCTCGCGGTTATCTTCACAGCCATCCACATCTGTATAGGCAGCAGCATTGATCACCAGATTAGGATTCAACTCCTGTATAAATGTGCTTACCAGAACCTCATCGGTGATATCCGGATCCCGACCCCGTGAGACTGCATCTGGAAATACCTTCTGCAGGTCATGCCCAAGCATCCCATCAGCACCGAGTATCAGTGTTTTAATTTCTTCCACCACCATTCGTTTTCGATATACCATCCGATGGTTTTCTCAAGTGCATCCTCGAAATTGTATTTCGGCACCCATCCGAGATCCTTTAATCTGGAACAGTCGAGCGAATACCTGAAATCATGACCCGGGCGATCCTTTACATGCTCGACCATAGAATCGTCTTTTCCGAGAATTTCAAGAATATTTTCTGTAATTTCAAGATTTGTTCGCTCATCGCCGCCCCCAATATTATAGATTTCACCAACCCCGCCGTGCTGGAGTATAAAATCGATAGCACGGCAGTGATCGAGTACATAGATCCAATCACGCACATTCTGACCGGTCCCATAGACTGGAACCTTCTCATCCTCAAGAAGATTGGTAATAAATAACGGAATCAGTTTCTCAGGATACTGATGGGAACCAAAATTGTTGGTGCATCTGGTTATAATTACCGGTAGATCATACGTTACATAATAAGACCGTGCGAGCAGATCAGATCCGGCTTTGCTCGAAGAATACGGGCTAGATGGATTCAAAACATCTGTTTCTTTGAATGACCCTTCGTTTGTGCTTCCATAAACCTCATCGGTTGAAATGTGGATGAATCTATCGATGCCATGCCGCAATGCACTATCGAGCAGGGCATATGTGCCAAGAAGATTGGTTCTGACAAATGCAGAACCATCTGTAATCGAGCGGTCAACATGCGTCTCGGCTGCAAAATGAACAATATGGTCAATCTGCTGCTCTTGCATGAGCGTGTCTACGGTATCCGGGTCGCAGATATCGCCACGGACAAAAGAATAATTGGGATTGTTCTCAATATCCTTCAGGTTGTCCGGATTTCCGGCATAAGTTAACTTGTCAAGATTGATTATCACATCATCCGGATGCTCATTTAGCATGTACCTGACAAAGTTACTCCCGATAAAGCCCGAACCACCAGTCACAAGTATCCTCATATTTCAAATTCCCTAAAATTCCTTCTAATCAAATTAACCATGTTTCAAACCCGGCGCAAGTCCCCAGTCATAAGGAATCTCATTGGTATCCGGAGGCAGCCTATACTCGTCCGGCTCCTCGTAATTATATGGCAGCGTCGGGATGCTGACAAAATATGCAGTCTCTGCACCAACAGCCTTGAAGCCATGATACACGCCGGGTGGGACACTGATCAATATCGGGTTCTTCTCGCCAGCAAATAGCTCCATCAGGGTTTTATAGGTCGGAGAATCCCCCCTGTCGTCATAGAGTGCCACTTTCATCATACCATGCACACATGTGAAGTTGTCGGTCTGCAACTTGTGATAATGCCATGCTTTCACAACACCCGGATATGCAGTACTCAGATAGACCTGCCCAAACTGCATAAAGATTTCATCGTCACATCTCAGGATCTCCATAAGCCA
>CAJHIS010000011.1 GCA_905067555.1 Candidatus Argoarchaeum ethanivorans | reverse complement strand
AAACGTCTCGGTGATAAGCTTGCACAAATAGATTCCTTGATAGACTGGGGTGCTTTCATCCCTACCGTAGCTGGGATGTACAGGAACATGACCGAGAAATGGTGGCGACCACATATGGATGCGGTTATGATGATAAAAATGCTGGTGCTCCAGCAGTGGTACGGTCTCCCGGATCCTGAACTTGAGCGTCAGGCGACAGACAGGATCTCTTTCCGCAAATTCCTTGGTTTTCCTGATAATATCCCCGATTTCTCAACTGTATGGAGATTCAGGGATAGATTGATCGAAACAGGTAAAGATAAAGAAATCTGGGAAGAATTCCAGAGACAGCTCGATACCCAAGGATTGAGGGTAAAGAAAGGCGTAATCCAGGATGCAACCTTCATCACCGCAGATCCTGGCCATGCAAAGGCGGATAAACCAAGAGGTGATGAAGCAAAGACAAGACGAAGTAAAGATGGTACATGGGCAAAAAAGAACAGAAAATCCTATTTTGGATACAAACTTCACTCTAAGATGGACACAGAGCATGGCTTGATCAGGGATATCAAGACAACGACCGCATCCCTCCATGATTCGCAGGTGGATCTCTCAGCGGAGGGGGAAGTGGTTTATCGGGATAAAGGCTACTTCGGTGCCCCAACAAAAGGATATGATGCTACGATGAAACGGGCGACCCGGGGACATCCCCTAAATATCAGAGAAGAACTGCGAAACAAGCGGATAAGCAGGAAAAGATCACCTGGCGAGCGACCGTACGCTGTGATAAAAAGCGTATTTAACTCAGGTCATGTACGGGTAACGACTGTTGCAAGGGTTGCCGTAAAGATGATATTCACAGCGTTTGCATTTAATCTTTATCATCTCGCCACGATCAAACGCCGAGAGATGGCTTAGCAATAGCTATCATCAAATTATGGATTAGAATGGAAAAATGAGAGTGATAAAAGGAAATTACTAGAGGATCTGGTGTTAGTGCAACTCACTAAGGAAATGGAGTCCGTTTTAAGTTTTGATTGGCGTGTAAAGATGGGTAAATCAAAATACTCTATTGGACTCTCTTCGTGGTTGGTGTCAGCTGCTGCTGCCAGCAGGAGACTTGCCAGACTGAACTTGCTTGAACTGCCCTGAACGAGATCGTCTTCAAGCTCTGAAACAAAATCTTCTTCGAATTGCTTCCTGCTCTCCTCAATCCGGTTCCACATCTCCATACGATCATACTCGTCCGCTTTTTTGAGCCTGATAAAATCATAGCCTTTGAGTATCCGTTTCGCCGGTGCAACGAGCCTGTTCAGCTCTTTATAGTCTATATCGTCGCCAATTAAAGTCATCTTAAACCTCCTTAAGATATTTCAATTCACTGTTAATCTTAGCATAAAGGAAATTTGGAGCTTCCCCATACCCTGCTATGTTTATACGAACAGAAACCTTTCCATCTCCTTTTTTCAGGATTGTAGCGATCTCAGCCTGACCTTTCTTCGTATAAACCTCGTATAATTTTCCAGACGGAATTTCACGTCTGAAAATAGCCTTCTGCTTTGCCATAATAAACCCGATAACTCTTTCAATCGTCTTTAGATCCCCCTCCAGATCAATCTCAATTCTCTTCTCCCCCTTCTCAACCTCAACGAATGCCTTACTGAGATCATACACACGCACATTATCCTTTGACGTTCTTGAATACAGGTCATCAAGCATCTCCTCGACACCCTCACCTTCGACAATGACAGTGGTTCCAACGGGTTTTGTAATCCCCATCGCATCCTTCCACCGTTCAAAAGTGTACTCGATCCGCTTACGTTCAGCCTCATCCGCATACTTTGCTACAATCAAATGCAACCTGTGCCACCAGCCTATACTTAGCTTTTATACTATATAACATTTCTCCAAAAAGGATGCAAATTAGAAAGAGAGAAATTATACCATTCAACATTAAGTCTTTTACCTACGTTTATGAGAAACCTCTATTTTGCATAATCTAATTTACATATCTCTCCTCCAAACATTCTTTTGATGGAACCTCAAAAGTGATGTGACAAAAATACCTCAGCAGCACAGTTCTGAAGATAAACGACGAATTGGATTTCGTCGAAAGCATGAATCTAAATATATCCAAAAAGGAGATCGAAGATTATTAACAAATGGATTTCGTTACCGAAGAGTCGATACGTCAGATAGAAGAAGATATAGCGGCAGCGATGATCCAAAATGAAATCAAACCAACAACTATTTGCTTGGACGCTTGCATTTGCATTTAATTATATATAGCATGGTTGCATTTGAAATTATGGAAAGCAATAAAAATGCGTGTTGGTTTATTATTAAATTTCCGTAAAGAATTTAGAAATGAAAAGAAGAATCTTGTGAAAATCTGAGCAATCTTGTTGTTATAAAGTTACAAAAAGAGGTAAATAAATACGATGACAATACTTGAACAACTACAAAAGATCGTTGGATCGAAAAATGTTTCTGATGATAAAGCCATAGCTGCTGCTTATTCAAGAGATCAGCACTGGAGTTTTGTTGAGCCAAAAAATCCGGCTTACGTGGTACGCCCGGGAACAAAAGAAGAAATCAGAGACGTTCTCATGCTTGCAAATCGTGAGAATATGCCAGTTATACCGTGGAGTACAGGCATCAACATCCGTGGCATGACCATCCCTGTCAAAGACCAGAGCATTATGCTTGATGTATCCGGATTGAATCAAATTATTGAAATAAGCCCTGAGATGATGACTGCAACCATAGAGCCAGGTGTGACATTTGGTATGCTTGTGGAACAGACAAAAAAATACGGGTTGCGTCCAGCCTTCCCGGATGCACCACTGACTGTTTCGGCAGTAACCAACAACTATCTTCGCGGCATTTATCAAACATCACCGCGTGATGGGCTCGATCATATTTTGTCCTTTGAGATTATCCTCCCAAATGGCGAAACTCTGAGCACAGGCTCACGTTTGCTGAGTAAAGAACTGCCGTATTTCAGATATGGTCCCGGTCCTGAAATTGCAAGCCTGTTTATAGGAGGACCCGGTACATGGGGCGTTGTAACAGAGCTTACACTCAAGCTGTACCGTATTTTTAAGCATCAGGAGGTATACTACGTTGGCTTCGAAGATATAGACACGCCAATGGAACTTCTTACGAAGGTGAACAGGGAAGAGCTTGTCTCCGGATGCAGATTTGTAGATACTGCCCACTGGCTGCCCCCGTATCTTGGAACCTTTGACTATGCGTATGAAAGTTTGCCAGAGTTTGTTGTGGTGCTTGTGGTTGAAAATCAGGACAAGGTCTTCCAGGCACAGGATGCAATTGTGAGGAGTTATATTGATAAGAGCGGTGGGAAAATCCTTGATCTTCCAAGTAAGCTTGCAGACAATCTTAAATGCGAAATGCTTGGGGCTGAGACATCGTCCATGATCTTTGGATTTAAAGGAAACTTCTACTGTGTTGGCTATTACGGGCCTTTAAAATTTTTGTCAAAATATTACAATGATTTCAAACAGAATGCGCTTGAAGTCGGATTTTCTATCGAGGACATCAGTTACTATGCTAATACTATCGCACGTTTTCATGGGCAGAGCACCTACTATGAACTTGAGATATACTTTGATTCCTCAGATAAAAAAAGTGTTGAGATGCTGCGTGCTCTGCATGCCAGAACAGTAGAGAACCTGCTTGATACCGGCATTTATGGCTGGTTTAGACCCTATGCTGGCGTGATAGAGCCAACACTGGAGCGTATCGGTAATTTTGCAGATTACTGGAAGAAACTGCAGCAACTTATAGATCCAAATGGGATTATGAACCCTGGTAAGCTGTTTTAAAGCACAGCAGGACGATGGTTAACGAAAATAACATCACAATTATATGCTCTCTTCCAGATCCCGCAAGTGTTAACATAGTTGAGAAACTTCGCTTTATGCGAAACTGGAGACCAGTCGAAAACAACTGTTTCAAGGCTTTTAGATTCAAACGTTTCACCATTGTAGAGATTGAGGGGCATCATATCTACCAGGATGACCTTGATACACGACTTGAAGAATGCGGGATTGGCAGTAATCTCATCATCTTCGCATCCAGGCATAGCGGTAAAGATGGAAGAAAAATTCTAACCGTTCACACTACTGGCAATGTAAATGAGGCAAAGTTTGGTGGAAGAGCTTGCGAGCTTGCTGTCCCGGCACCGTACGCTATTAGAAATCTCATTCGTTCTCTTAAGAGTATGTGCAAAGATAGCTCATTTGAGGCAACACTTGAAGCTACACATCATGGCCCAAGTAACCTCCATACAAAATCGTTGTTTATAGAGATTGGAAGCACACGAACTGAATGGAGAAATGACACGGCAGGCAAGATCGTGGCAGACGCTATACTGATGCTTCATCAAGATGAGGTACCTGTGGCAGTAGGTTTTGGAGGGGGTCACTATGTGTCAAGACAGACAAAGTTAGTTTGTGAGGCTGGAATCGCTTTTGGGCATATATTTCCAAACCACCAGCTACCACTCCTTGATAGAGACCTGGTAAAACAGGCTTTTTTAAAATCAGGTGCCGACTTTGCATACTTTGACCGCAAAGCTATGAAAGATGATGTACGCAGAAACCTTGCAGGGATAATACACCATCTTGGATACGATGTGTTGCGAGAAAGCGATATCAGAGAAATGGCCGGGCTGCCTTTTGAGATGTACACAGCTAAAGTAAGTGGATAATTATAGATAGGGACGCGGGTGCCTGAAAATTATTCACAAAAGACCAAGCAAACTATTAGAAACACCGCAATCGAGCATCTAATCGATGCCCCGTTTTTCAAAAGCGGGGTCGTTGACTGATATTGAATAGATAGGTATATACTTAATGTCGTAATGTGTGTTTACCATAAAGGGATGATAATGACAGGTAATTTTTTAAAGCAAGTCATACTGAGATTGGATTTCGCAGGTGAAATAAACCGTTCTCAGCAGATATTAGATGAAATCAAGAGAGCAGTTTCAGACGTGCTTCCAGAGTTTGAAACTCGAGACATAGTATCTGTAGAAATGACTATCGACCAAACTCAGAAAACAACAAAAGAGAAGCGATTTAAATCGTTTCTTCTTCGCAATAATGCAACAAACAACTCAATAATTTTAGAGCCTAACGCAATTATTTTTGACCTTAAAAAATATAATAATTATGAAGAGTTCAAAGGACTTGTACATAAAGTGATTTCAAATTTGGGAGAGCAGAGCGCTTCTATAAAAGTATCGAGAATTGGACTTCGTTATATAAATCAAATAATTATTGATGAAGGAAACCCATTTGATTGGACGAAACTTATTAAAGAACCACTTATTTGTAGTCTTGATTTCATCGAAGATCAAAATGAACTGTCAAGATCTGTTGGAGTTATAGAAATAAATAAGTCTGATTATTATGTCAAATTCCAGTATGGCTGGTTTAATAGCGAGTTTCCAAATCCAATAGCAAAGAAGGAATTCTTACTCGATTATGATTGTTATTCAAAGAATGAAACGGATATTTCTTTTATCTTTAGTCAAATTGAAATACTTCATAAAGAAATTAAAGAGTTATTTGAGCGTAGCACTCACATAAAGATTTTACAAACGTATGGGAGATGAAGAGGATGTCTTATGACGAAACAGATGATTACTTTGGCGAGTTAGGAACATTTGCACCAAACCCCCCGAAAAAAGAGGAAGCGTATCCTTTCAATATCGATATCGATTACGAAAAATATGAGAGGACGCAGGTGGAAACAAAGGTTTTGGGATATGTTTCTAAGCAAGATTGATTCAATGTATGTTAAGCATACTTCTAAACGAATCTGCCAAGGAGATATACTTCGAAAGATAGATGTTATTGTTTGGAATATAAAAGACACTTCAAATGAATATGAGATTTCTGAAGCAAATCTGCCATATATCATCGTAATAACTCAAGACTGCGATCTTGAATGGGATTTCAACAACAGATCAGAACCAGCCACTGTAAAACATGATAAATACTTGCAAACAATATTAGTATGCCCTGCTTACAACGCAGAAGAATTCAAGGCTGGGGATCACTTAAAATCCAATGGATTAAAGATGAACGAATGGAATGGTAATGGTTATAAACAGATAAAACAGCAAAACCATGCGCGATTTCATTTTCTAGAACAGAATCAAGCATTACAAGTACCGCATCTAATAGTTGATTTTAAACATTACTACACTATCCCAAGAGATGTTTTATATAAAATGCATGCGGAGCATTATCTAGCAACTTTTAATAAACTTTTTCGAGAATCTTTATCCCAACGGTTTTCGAATTATTTAAGCAGAATTGGTTTACCTGAACTCAAAAAGAGAATAGATTCTGAAAGTACTTTATCAATAGCTTCACCATCGGTAGCTTCTCCGCCCCATGTTTTCGACAAAAGCCAATGCGACGAAGAGCAATAGAACCCTCCTGCACTATGCGCCGTGATGCCCCCTACAATTAAGAACCCGTCCTATAATTAACATCGTTCCGATATTTTTTATCACTCTTCCAACCATATTATGTAATATGGCGTTCATTATAAGGCTTTACAACTAAAACTTACTATTTCTACGCACGTTGTGTGCAGATCTTCGTTTCACTTCTACGTTGTGTAGTAATACTCGCCTTCTTTGCGTTGCTGCCTGTCGAGTTTCGAGTCTAACTTGTTTACACGCGGTCTCTTGGTTTCCTCATCTCGTCTGAAGGTGATATTTAGTTCGCGAAGGAATTTATTCATGCCATTTCGCATATCAAAAGGTCCGTGTGTTGTTCCATTGTATGCTGGTTTTCCATCGAATACAAGGAGGCTGTCGCTTATCATGTCTACCATGTAGATGTCGTGGTCTGCTACAAGAGCGGTTGAGTTCTGGTTTTCTGCATAGCGTCTGATCACTTTTGTTGTCATGGTGCGTTGTTCCACATCAAGGTGTGCGCTTGGTTCATCAAGCAGGTAGAGGTCTGCTTCACGTCCAAGACAGGCTGCAATCGCCACACGCTGGAGTTCGCCACCGCTCAGATCATTGAGGTTTCGTTCATATATGCGGTCTATTTGTAGTGGAAGGATTATTTCTGTCATGTAATAGCTTTGTGAAAATCTCGGGTTTATTGCATATAAAAATGCCTGTGTACTCATGTCAAGGTCTGCTTTGATATATTGCGGCTTGTAGGATATTCTAAGTTTGATGTCAATGTTTCCTGTGGTTGGTTTTATTTCATTTGCAAGGAGCTTGATAAAAGTTGTTTTCCCAATCCCGTTTGGTCCAACGATACCGACAACTTCGCTTTTTCGTATTTGCCCACCTGTTACTGTAAGCGTAAAATGTTCGTATTTTTTAGTGAATTTGCTGAATTCTATCAGTACAGGATTCTCTTTTTCACTTCTTGGTGCGTGTGTTTCAAATTCTATTGCCTGGGGTCGTATGCGCACGTTTTCCTGTGGCAGATAACCTCGCAGGTATTCGTTGATGCCAAGACGCACAACTTTTGGCTGCGTGATTACACCGTATGCCCCTGGTGTTCCATAAGATATGTGAATTATATCTGCAAGAAAGTCGAGAACCGCAAGGTCGTGTTCGACTACAAGCACAGCTTTTTCTCGTGCAAGCTCCCTTATGAGTCTTGCACAATTCATCCGTTGGTATACATCAAGGTAAGGAGTGATCTCGTCAAAGAAATAAAAATCGGCGTTCCTGGAAAGACATGCCACAATCGCTACACGCTGGAGTTCGCCGCCACTCAGGTGTTGGATATCCCTGTTGAGAATATGTGTTATATCAAGTTTTTGTACGAGTTCATCAACGACTCCACGCTCATCGGTTGCTTTGAGCAGTTGCTTTACTTTCCCGGTGTAAGCTTTGGGTATCAGATCAATATATTGTGGTTTTTGCGAGGTTTTTATTTTCCCTTCTGATACATTTTTGAGATAATCATAAAATATGGTTCCTGCATAGTGTTCTAATACATCATCCCATGTCGCTATAGGTCTTCCAAGATTGGGCGTTAGGATACCTGATAAAATTTTTACGGCTGTACTTTTCCCGATGCCGTTTGGTCCGAGTATTCCTTCAACCCGTCCTTTCTGCGGCATTGGAAGCCCATACAATACAAAACCGTTTTGACCATATCGATGTGTTGGCTCGTCCAGTTGTTCTGGTAAGCCTATGATCATTATAGCACCAAATGGGCACTTATTTATGCATATACCGCAGCCTACGCAGAGCTCTTCTGATATAACCGGTTTTCCATCTTTGCCAAGTGTTATGGTTTCATCGCCTGTTCGAACTCTCGGGCAGTATTTGATACATTCAAGGCTGCATCGTCTTGGCTGGCATTTGTCTTTGTTGAGAATGGCAATCCGCATGCAGTTTATGTGTTACAGGTTTAAGAGCAGTGTCCAGCTTACAAGGAAGAAATCGAGCACGATAAATTCTACATAAAACCAGTCTTTTTTTCCAAATTCACGTGCATTAATACCTGCTGCTGGATATATAAGACGCTGGATGTAGTATGAAAAAACTAATAATATAAACAGTATGGTAAACCATATTGACTTATGCCCGGAACCGTCACCGATTAAGATAAAAAATACAGCACCGGCGAGGATTCCAATTACTCCCGGTATTATGGTCTTTTTGATACCTTCAACGCGTTTTTTTTCTTTTTCTTCTGTTGTAATTGGCACAGGCTTAGTTGTTGCCGAGCTTTCAACAATCTCACCTTCAACAACCTTTGCTTTTTTAACTTTCTGTGGAACCTGCTTCTTTGAGTTTTTTTTAACCATGTTCATAACCTTTGTAAATCATTGTCGCACTTGATTACTGCGTAATCGAGAACCATTGGTTGTTTTCTGCACAACGAAGTTGTACAGTGCTTCCGCAATCAAGAATTAAAGGTCATAGGTTATCTCTGCAAAGCGCAAGCTTTGCAGTTCTGCACAACGAAGTTGTACAGTGCTATTAACCTTTGTAAATCATTGTTCCAATGCCTTCATCCGTAAACAGTTCAAGTAATAATGAATGTGGCTTACTGCCATCGATTATATGCACTTCATCAACACCTGTTTCAATAGCCATGGCAGCAGAACGTATCTTTGGAAGCATACCCCCAGTTATAATCCCATCCTTTATAAGCTCCTCTATTTCAGATGTTGCAACTCTCGAAATACGATGATTCTTATCTAACGCATTTCTAAGTATCCCGGGTACATCTGTTAATAAGATAAGCTTTGTTGCACCAAGAGCACAAGCGATGTCACCAGCCACAGTGTCAGCATTTATATTCAAGTGATTACCTCTTTCGTCAACTGCAATAGGAGCTATTACAGGTATATACCCTTTACTAGTAGTTATCTGTATTATTTCAGGATTAATAATTTCTGTCTCACCAACCCATCCAAGATCGACATGATGTTCCACACCTTCTACCTGCACCACCTTTGGCTTGAGCTTTCGTGCAAGTATTAACTTTCCATCACTCCCAGATAAGCCGACACCTCTGCCACCGTACTTACCTATAGTTGACACGATTTTTGAATTAATATTTCCAACAAGCACCATTCTCGCGATCTTAAGTGTGTCATCATCAGTTATACGCAGCCCAGCACAAAATTCACTCTTCTTACCCATCTTTGCCATTGTTTCAGTTATCTCAGGACCGCCCCCGTGTACAATCACAGGATGTATCCCAACAAAACACAAAAGCACAATATCCTGCACTATCTGCTCCATAACCGCGGTATCAACAATCGCATGGCCGCCAACTTTTAGCACCATCACAGTGTCATGAAACCTGCGTATATAAGGAAGCGCTTCAATTAAAATTTTTTCACGAGATAGAGACATTTGAATCTAACAAACATAGTTGTCAGCTAATAAAAACTTACGTATCTATTCCACGCCTTGATTACTGCATAATCAAGAGTTGCCAGTGTCCTGACAATTTAATTTTCAGACAATATTTGAATCCAGTTATGTTCTATAGGAGTCAAAACAAAGTGATCTAGAATTTACAATGGAGAAAACAGGTAAGAAACTGTACAGGCATTATGTATAGGAATTAAATTGTTGCAGTAACTAATATAATGATTCCAAATCAGTCTTACAACCTAACTTCAACAGTTGTGATTTATTAGGAGTGTCCTCAGTTGAGTTTGGTTTATGTCTGTTCAAACGAGAATGGGGACGTTTGGTATCACTCCAAATGATAATATTTGTTTTCCTGTTGGGATGATCTTTGCTGTTTAGGGGCAGTATGAAAAACTTGGTTTTCCTGCTGTCTTTGGCAAATATAATAATAAAGGTAGGGATTTAAACTCATTGATAATGGCTCTTGTAAGCTATAAGCTTTACTTGAGAATTTTAGTATTAGCAGAGCTTAGGTGAGTGGATTAATCATGGGGAAATCCTTGATATCTTTGGTCTCGTTGGGTTTGCGGGTGAACCGAGCCTCGATGGCATGGCGTATCTTGAAACCGCACACCCAGATAATTATCATGCGATCAGATGGACGCGGGAACACCTCTTCTTTATTTGCGACAAAAATTCTTACGGAAGGTGAGCTCAGGGTATTGATCAGTGAGATTGAAAAGAGAGGCAGGGTGCTGATCAAAGATAAAGATGATATTCTGGCAGAAAGTAGCGATTAGATGATCGGTACCATGAACATCGCCATCCCAACAAACCGCAAAGAATTAAACCATCACATCTACGATCCACTCTCTGCGGGCGCAAGATTCTTCTTCCGGATGCTGGCAGCGAGGTTTTGGCAGGGGGACGTGTTAATCTCGAAGCCCACATACACATCACTGATAGAATATGCTGGCGACTTCTGGTGATTAAAACATTTCAAGAGTGTTTAACACCACACGAGTTGAGAGTGCCAGGAAAACAAAAACGGAAGATTTTTATAAGGATGGGTTGAAGACATATAGATGTAATACACCGAGGTAGATTGTTATGAAATGCACTTACCCTATTAATAGAAAACTTGCTGTTTTGCGAACAATTCTCAGCGCGGGCGTGCTCGCGGTGCTGGTGCTTGCATGCGCTGGTGCGGCGGCGGGCGCGACGACATGTACAGATTACAGATGCGCACAGGCAGCGGAGGTGGCAGCATGACCCAGAGCATGATGCGATGGATGCTGGCGGCTCTGATTGCGGCTGCAATGGTGGTTGCGAGCGTAGGAATAAGTTCCGCTGATGCCTCACCTTGGGGAACCCAAGTTGGTTCATTTACATTCAATGAAATAACTGTGCCCGCTTATTCCAATGGACCCACCCATGACATTAACGGACCATCTGGAACTTACGGGTATCAATACCAATGTGTGGAGTATGTTAATCGTTTTTATGTGCTGGCTTTAGGGCATACAAACATGAAAAGGACTGGTCATGCTATTGACTATTATTCTACGGCGTCAAGCAGAGGATTAATTGCTTACCCAAATGGTGGCACTGTATCACCACAGCCCGGTGATATTCTTTGTTCTGATGGAAATATTAGCCTCCCTCCTGCTGGAAGATTTGGACATGTGGCGATTGTAAGAGAAGTTACAGCAGATAGCGTTCACGTCATTCACCAAAATTGGGCAAATGGTCCAGCTGATAATGATAAACCCATTGGCATGACCGCTTCAAATGGGCATTACACCGTTAATGCATTTAATGCTAATTATCCTGTAGAGGGTTGGCTCCGTAAACCCGGTGCTCATATTTTAGATCAATCAATCTCCCCCACTATTGTCGCACATGGAGGCGAACTGACATTTGTATACAACATTGGCAACCCATATCCCAACAATATAGAAAATGTTAGATTGGGTGCTCAGATTAGAACTAATGATCCTCAAGGCGATTGGATTGATGATCCAGCTAACGACGAAGTTGTAACTCTTTTACCGGGCGTCCACGATTATTCGAGGACGTTCATAGTTCCGCAAACTGCAAGTTCGGGGTTCTATGATGCAAGATGGGTAATCTTGGATGATGCCACTGGAAATTGGATTGATTCAAAGGAAATGATCCGTATCTTTGAAATCCAATCGGGCGGTCGCTCCGGCGGTCCGGATGATTTCGGCTACACATTCAAAGACAGCAACACACCAGAAGGTCCCACATACGACTGGATCGAAATTTCAGGAACTGGAACTGAAGTTCTACCCGATTCTGATGATAGCTGGGTAGAATATATCGGTCTCGGATTCTTTTTCAATTACTATGGGACCGATTATAGCCAGTTAGCCATTTCAAACAATGGTCTGCTATTCTCTGGAGGCACCACATGGCAATATGTAAACGAGCCAATTACACAAACGCCCGGTGTACATGGGTTCATTGCACCATTCTGGGATGACATTGTCACATGGGGTTCAGCTGGTGCAATTTATTACCAGACCATTGGAACGGCACCAAACAGGCTGTTTGTTGTGGAATGGTACGATAATCAGCACTATAGTTCCTCGACATCAGGGGTTATCTTTGAAGCGATCCTATACGAGGGCTCCAATAACATACTATTCCAGTACAAGGATGTTGACTTTGGAACTGTGAATGGCGCTGTATCAGGAGATAATCCACCTTATGACCATGGCGGATCTGCAACAGTTGGCATAGAGGGTCCTGCTGGAGATGATGGCTTACAATATTCATTCAACGAGCAGGTCATTGATCCGAGTCTGGCGATCCTCTTCAAGTTCCCACAATTCTCGGGCACCAATCTGTATCTCTCCAAGCAAGCCCTGGCAGGTAAGGATCGTGGAAGCACGATGATGTACACCCTGCACTATCATAATTTCGGAGATACACCAGCTCAGAACGTTGTGCTTGAAGATACCTTACCTGCTGAAGTCGAATTCGTATCAGCTTCGGATGGTGGGAGTTATGATTCAAATACAAGGAAAGTAACATGGAATATTGGAAGTGTTGCGCCAAACGGTCATGGCTATGAGACTATATCAGTTAGAATTCTGCAAAGTGCACAAATCGGAACTGTAATCCAGAATGATGCAAGCATAGGCACTTCGAATCTTGAAGTTCGATATGATGATAACGAAGCATATACGCAGACAAGGGTCACAGGTTCAAGTCTTCCACCGGATGTCGGCGTTGAACCAAACAATGGAGGAACTGGTACACCTTCGATTTACTGGCACAACCCAATAACGTTTTCGTATCAAAACCCAACTGCAACAGGTGTTGATATAAGAATTCAGGTGAGTGATGGTGGACCTGATATAACAGGTAGCATGGCAGGAGGTCCGCCCGATTGGACATACACCACAACATTCTACCCAAGACATGGTCGTGCCACGATAACATATACAGTACAGAGTAGTTGTGTTGGACAATATTCAACTGGGTATGACGTTCGTGGTGACTCCTACGTTGGCGTCATTGACGCCCATGACATCGAGGAATATATACGAACCAATTATCCCAACTCGCCGATGCTTGATGAAGCAGGTATAGGAAGTAGTTTTTTGAGTGCTGGAACAACATATAACATAGATCCAGCGTTTCTTGTTGCAACCGCCGAGTTAGAGGGGAGATTTGGCACCCAAGGATGGGCAGCATCGCATCCAGAATGTCATAACACGATGGGGTGGGGCATTCCAAGTGGTGATACTCCTCCTGATGGAATTAACTGCGTTAGCAGTTGGGAAGCGATGGTGGAGCGTGTAGCCGGGCGTATTGCAAACGGACCGTACTATTATAATGCTAACCAATATACTGTAGACCAAATTCGTAGTACGTACGCAGGTGAGCCAAATTCACAAAGTATCGCTGATATGATGAATGCTTTATATTGCTTTGCTCAACAGACTGTAACCTTCGATATTTATATCGACCCGGCAGGCTACATCTACGATGCAGACACTGGTGAGCGCATCGAAGGTGCCACCGTCTGGCTACAGTGGTCAGATGGAGAAGGCGGCTGGGTGAACGTGCCGACAGGTGAAGCCCCTCCAATATCTCAACCTGACGAAAACCCGTTGATCACAGGCGCAGATGGGCAGTATCAATGGGATGTCCTGGCAGGATCATACCGTGTGCATGTAGAAGCATCCGGATATTATCCAGCAGACAGTATCGTAGTAAGTATTCCTCCCCCAGTCACTGATCTTCATGTGGGGTTAATACGTCTGCCAGATACCACACCACCTTCCAGCATCACCAACCTCACCCCCACCGCAGGCACCACATGGCTCAACTGGACATGGACTAAACCACCCAACCCTGACTTCAACCACACCGAGATCTGCCTTGACGGCGTCTTCCAGACCATCACCTCAGCCGGGCATTACAACGCAACCGACCGCACCCCCGAAACCAGCTATACCATCAGCACCCGCACCGTTGACACCGCTGGCAACATCAACCAGACATGGGTCAACGATACCGCAACAACACTTAAAATATACAATATCTCCTTCCTCCCACCCATCACAACCCCAGATCAATTCAACCTCACAAACGGCAGAACCCTCCCCATCAAGTTCACGGCAAGAGACAACGACACAGGTGAGTTCATCTACGACGACACAGTCAACGTCACCATCACAAACCCCACAGGCCACCTGATAACCTACTTCACCAACGGCACAGGCACAGGCAGCGTTAGGATCAACTCCACAGAGGAGCAGTATATTGTTAACTTCCACACAAAGAAATATGATCTGAACGTGGGGGAAACCTATACGATCCACGTAGCCTTCGGTGAGGTGGATGCCCTGCGAGGATATGCCATAGCCCATTTTACTCTGGTTAACCATTCCCCTGGCAAGAAGCCTTACTAATCTCCACCCCCCATCCAGCCTCCACATACCTCAACTGGACTTGGCTCAACCCACCTGTCCCACAGCCAGAGTGCGATGGTATACAGAGAGCCAACAGATCAATTACCTGAGCATTTTAAGCGGCATCACTGCGATTAATAATAATATTACACCAGTTATTATAATTATCCCCTGGTGAGTAAAGATTGGCAAACTGAACCCGGCGATTACAGGAAGGACTGCAAGGCCGCCATAGGTACATGTATTAAAAATGCCCATGGTAAAGCCGCGCTCTACATCAAGTCTTACAATACCGTTTACAAGTCCGAGCAGGCCAAACCCTGAGCCAACACCAAGTAATACAAAACCAATTGGATGAACAACGGTGATCAGAGTACCAATACCTGTTACAACAACGCCATATTGCACCATTCTATCTGAGCGGGTGTTTACATGCCCGCCGACAAGAGAAGCTAACATAGCACCAATGTAAAGTGTTAATAAATAGATTCCAAGCTCAGTCTTATTAAACTGGTCCAACACATATTCCGGGTACACTGATATGACCACGCCGGTGGCCCCAAAAAGCACAAAGGCAACAATCCAGACAGAAGAGAAACCCGATCTAAACAACATTGATGTGGTATTTTTTAAAGAGGCGAACAGGTGCTCAACCATTCCTGTGCGATGTGGTGTGTTTTCTTTTGGAAGCTTCCATGCTATTGCCAGCGGTATGATTGATAAGATGGTAAACACAAGAACTCCATATATGGTATTTGTTGCTGCCAGTGCACCCGCCACAACCACGCCTGCTCCAAGTCCAAGGTTCAATAAAAAATTAAACTCGCCGATGCACAGTTCCTTTTTTTCAAAATCAGCAAGTATCGAAAAGGCAGCGGGAAAAAAAGCGGCTGCCCCAAGTCCACCTATAAAACGCGCAATCAGGATGAACCAGACATGATCTGAAATAACAAGGATCAATCCTGATATAGTGGTAAGTACTGCTGCCAAGAGGATGAACCGGTTGTTGCCATAATGGTCTGTAAGAATGCCGGAGGGAAGCATGGCAACAAGGGCACCGGTGAAATAGGCTGAAAAGATTAGACTTGATACAACACTCTCACCCTTCGAGAGCTCAGGAAGTATTGGAATTGCTGCATCTGACAGTGCCATTATGGCAAAAACAAGTGTGTAAATGGAAAGTTTTTGAAGCAAAATAAATACTCATTGTATATATTTTTCAAGTTCTTTGGTGTTCACTTTTGAAGTTGCATCAAGACTGAGTGGTGTCACAGACACATGCCCGGAACTAAATACTGCGTGAATATCAGTTCCAACGTCATCTTCTAAAATCAGGTCGCCATCGATCCAGTAATAGGGGCGACCTCTTGGATCGTGTCGTTCATTGACACTTGTATTAAATATCTTGCGTGATAATCGTGTAATCTCGATTGGTGTATCAACGGTTGCATGACGCGGAAGATTAATATTTAACAGGTCAACACCACTTGGAAGACCGTAAGACAACACACGTTTTGCTATCCTGTTAAGTATTTTTATTCCTTCATCAAAATCGTAGTGATAATTACGCAAGTCATCAAACTTGTCCCCTTCATCTATTACCTGAATCGATACTGCAATAGAGGGCACGCCATAACTTGAAGCTTCGAGTGCAGCACCAATGGTTCCGGATGTTGTAACAGCATCAGTGCTGATATTCTCGCCGATGTTAAACCCGGATACTACAAGATCTGGCAGGCACTTCATAATGGAAAAAATACCAATAATCACTGCGTCTGTTGGAGTTCCTCCAACAGCATGAGCGTCAAAACTACGTTGTTGCATTGGTGTGCACACATCCGGAGACTGCGTTGGAGTTCCTCCAACAGCATTGGCATCAAAACCACCTATTTTTGTATGTGATACACGAAGCGGCTCAAAGATTGAGATTGACCTGCCAACACCACTTTTTTGTTGTGCCGGTGCAGAGACTACAACCTCCCCAAGCCTGTTGAGTGCATCATACGCAGCTCGCAAGCCAGCAGCATACACACCATCATCATTAGTAAGAAGAATTCGAGTCATTTATAGGTGCTCCCAATAAGCTGCGTGCAACAATCAAAGATATTATAGTGTTTCTGAAAAGTAGCCATACAGTCATACAGATATTGTGAAACCTATATATGTTGTTGCTTCGTTAATAGTTTTGTTGTTTTATGACATTACTTAAACGTGCACGCAGTGCTGCTACAGAAGAGATTCGTTCTGTTGCAGAAAACGAGGGACTGGATATTGATACAGTGCGAAATCTCCTGCTTAAGGGATACCTCGTTATTGTGCAAAACAACTGCAAACGTATCAAACCACTTGGTGTTGGCAGCATGCTGAGAACAAAGGTAAACGCCAATATTGGAACCTCAGCAGATTTGATCAAGATTGAGGATGAAATCGAAAAAGGAAGGACTGCATTAAGGTATGGTGCTGACACCGTAATGGATCTTTCAACAGGTGGAGACCTTGACCATATCCGCAAGATGATACTAAAAACAGTGGATGCACCAGTTGGAAGCGTTCCTATCTACCAGGTATACGAGCGCACATCGGTAGCAAACATATCGTCAGATGACATGTTTAACATGGTACGCAAACACTGCAAAGACGGTATGGATTTTGTAACAGTTCATTGTGGAGTTAACAACGATAGTTTAAAGCATCTTAAATCCGGGGAACGCATACTTGATGTAGTAAGCCGCGGTGGTGCACTCACGATTGAATGGATGCTTGCGCATGGTAGAGAAAACCCATTTTATGCTGAATTTGATTACCTTCTTGAAATTGCAGCAGAATACGATGTTACATTGAGTCTTGGGGATGGTATGCGTCCTGGGTGCATACACGACTCAAGCGACAGATGCGAATACACTGAATTCATCGCACTTGGTGAACTGGTTGAAAGATGCCACAAAGCCGATGTCCAGTGTATGGTTGAAGGGCCGGGGCACGTACCTCTAAACGAAATTGAAACCAGTGTTAAAGCGATGAAACACTTGTGCAAGGGCGCTCCACTTTACTTACTCGGTCCTGTTGTAACAGATATTGCACCTGGGTATGACCATATCACCGCTGCCATTGGCGGGGCAGTTGCCGGCATGTATGGTGCTGACTTTCTCTGCATGACAACCCCAGCTGAGCATCTTGCACTCCCGACAATAGAGGATATTCGAGATGGTGCAACCGTGACCAGGATTGCAGCCCATGCAGTAGACCTTGTTAAGACTGGCCAGAAAGAGAGGGCAAGAATGATCGATGAAGAAATGGCAAAAGCACGAAGGGATTTTAACTGGAAGCATCAGTTTGAACTTGCCATTGATAAAGAGAAAGCTGTGCAGATTCACAGCAGAAGTGAACGCACTGATGTATGTTCAATGTGCAGTGAACTCTGTGCCATTAAAGTTACAAAAAAAGCTTTGGAGCAGGCGAAACATTAATTAATCGCTATGGGAAAACACACGATTCTTCTAACCATAATCGATGGCTTTGGAATTAGCAAGCATGTAGAGGGAAATGCTATACAAGCTGCCAATACCCCAACACTCGATGCCGCATTCTCACATTACCCCACTACCACACTAAAAGCAGCAGAAGAGGCGGTGGGGCTTCCAGGTGGGCAGATGGGTAATTCGGAAGTCGGGCACCTCAATCTTGGTGCAGGTCGAATCGTATACCAGGATCTGACACGAATTAACAAAGCAATAAAAGACGGTAGTTTCTATCAAAACAAAACGATACTATCTGCTTTAAATAATGCAAAACAACATGGCACAAGCCTGCACATCATGGGACTTGTTTCAGACGGTGGCGTACATAGTCATAACACACACCTTTATGCACTACTCGATCTTGCACAAGAGTACGGTTTAACAGAAGTATACATCCACGCATTTCTCGATGGACGGGATGTCGGACCTGAAACAGCATACAAATACCTTGAAGAGCTTGAAGAATATACACATCGCTCTGTTGGAAAGATTGCTACCATATCCGGCAGGTACTATGCAATGGATCGAGATAACCGATGGGAGCGAATAAAAAAAGCTTATGATGCAATGGCAAGAGGCATTGGAAGGTATGCAAAAAATCCAAGTGAAGCGATTCAGCATGCTTATGATATTGGTGAAACTGATGAATTTGTAACGCCAACTATTATCACAACAAACAGTAAACCTGTAGCTACTATTAGCGATAACGATTCCATACTGTTCTTTAACTTTCGCGCTGACAGGGCACGCCAAATAACAATGGCGTTTATAAAGAAGGATTTCACCCACTTTGAGCGAGACTATAAACCAGTGTTCTTTGCGGGTATGACTGGATATGACGAAAGCTTCAATATATCAACTGCTTTTCCTAAACAGGATATTGAAAATACACTTGCAAAGGTCATATCAGGACATCATCTCACCCAGCTTCGGATTGCAGAGACAGAAAAATATGCTCACGTTACCTTCTTTTTTAATGGTGGAAAGGAGACGCCGGTGCCGGGTGAAGATCGTATATTAGTGCCATCACCAAAGGTTTCAACTTATGATAAAAAGCCAGAGATGAGTGCCTATAAAATTACAGAAAAGGTAGTAGAGGCAATAAAATCACAACGGTATGATGTGATTATCCTAAACTATGCGAACTGTGATATGGTTGGCCATACTGGTGATTTCCAGGCAGCAGTGAAAGCTGTTGAAACGGTAGACCTCTGTATCGCCAGATTAATAGATGCGATTAACATGACAAGCAGCACAATGATACTTACAGCAGACCATGGGAATGCAGAGCAAATGATCGAATCTTCCGGAAAACCACATACAGCACATACCTGCAATCCAGTACCATTGACGCTGGTGTCAGGGGAGAAATATCGATTGCATACTGGCATTCTTGCAGATGTTGCCCCAACCATTCTTGATCTGCTTAACATTGAAAAGCCAGATGAAATGACGGGAAAGTCTCTACTGGTAAGATAAGGAAATTAAGACAACTGGCACTAAAAATATAAATAGATATTTTGGAACTTTTGTGGCATAAACCCTGGAGGGGCACAGGGGGTTTTGGTTTTTGGTGGTGAAAACGCATGCCTTATTCACGCCACCCGCCAATTCAGAGCCTGTCTCACAATTGATTTTGAAACACCTGCGAAGCACTGCATAATCAGATTATACCACACACAATATAAAAATACAAAGAATAGTCCCAACCGGAAAGCATATATTTTCATTCGGGACAATTTCACTTGTCCTTAGTGTTGTTTGAATCATGTTGAATCAACGAAAATGCCAAGGACACTAATTTTATTTAACTGTCAGAGTTTGGGTTTCAGGAATGTATATGCTTAAATAGCGAGAAACCCATATTCCATCATGAACGAAGGCAATACCAGAAAAAACATCAAACCAGGATTAAGCGTGGGAATTGTACTAAAACAAGACCAGAGGAATGGGAAAATAATCTGGGGTATTGTAAAGAAAATCCTGACAAACTCTTCCAATCATCCACATGGAATAAAGGTTCAATTGGAGACTGGTCAGGTGGGAAGGGTAAAGGAAATCCACAAAACAGTTGCAGAATAAGCTGCTTAAACCATTAGCCGCCCTTTTTGCCAGTCATTAACTACCACGATGGCAGCTTTTGTCTCATCAACCTCACCTTTTTTCTTCAAAAAGTTTCTCTGCCTGCCAATCAGTTCAAGCACTTCAGAAGAATTCTCCCTATCTATTATGACATGATAGAACTGTTCCAGAGCTGTTTTATTTTCATCGCACATTTTCTCGATAATCTTCAAAGCGACGCCAATTGTGTCTCGCAGGTGAGTTGAATCCTTTACTGCAAGCAACCCTTGAGTAATTTCGTCATTCTCGTCAAAAGGAATCACCCCGGGCGTATCAATGAACTTGATACGGGAACCTGCTTTAATATGCTGCACGTCTTTTGTATGTCCGGATATTGAGGATGTGCCAGCACTGTGTTTCCCTATCACAGCATTAACCACCGATGACTTGCCTGTGTTGGGATAGCCAAGTGAACCAACCAGTATCTCGCGCTCTCTTATGTTGACGGATTTAAGTATCTTGTGCCGCAACATTGTTGTCCCGGACCTGTCCTTACTGGACACAAAGACCGTTGGTGCAATTTTTGACAGCCGGGATTTAGCTCTCTTGAGTTTTTCCTTTGATACAAGGTCACATTTGTTAAGGACTATTATGAACGGCTTCTTTGCACGTGCTATATCACTCTCAACCTCGCTGTTTCGTGTCTCGTCGGGAAACCGGGCATCAACGACTTCAAGAAGGATATCAGCTTTTTTTATTACAGCTTTTACTATCCTCTTGTAACTTGCCATACTGTGTGGTATGGTGCATGAGGATATAAGGATGTATTGTATGGATTAATCTGTAATTAATTGGTGAATTACAATGTCTGAAAAATATTATATCTGAAAATTAAATTGTCGTGGCAGTGGTGTTTCGACACTTCATCCCAGAAACGATTATCCCAGCAACAAGGCTGTTCTATCCGCAATGTATTTATCGTGATATGCTGTGTAAGGTTATGTTTATGGGCTGGTAGCTTAGTCAGGCAGAGCATCGGACTCTTAATCCGAGGGTCGGGGGTTCAAATCCCTTCCAGCCCGCTAGTGTTTCAGCAACTTAATTTCCGGACAAAAATCAGAAGTCCGATGAAGTCAGGATAATTCAACCACAGAGGGCACAGAGTACACAGAGAGTTTTAATTAATCCTGTGTGTTATCCCATCCTTAAGGAGCGTCACATTAAAATTAATTAGCAGTCCATGGCGTTTTCCGCTTAGTTTGAGGTATGAAAGCAGTTGTCATAAACTACAGGAAACTCAACCTGTAACAGGACTTTAAGGCATCGTTTTTGAGAGTTCCTAACGCAAAACTTGCCTCATAAGCACTTTTCGGTAATCCCCGCCACAATAATCTTTTCAGATATTTTTATTCGAGTTCAATCTTCTCTGTGTTCTCTGTGTTCTCTGTGGTTTTATATTTTAGACTTGTTCAACAAGAAGATGCTTAACACCCGCACGATCTAAATCACGTCTAAAAATTAAATTGGTATGACACTATCTATTTTATGGATTGAAAGAGGAGTAAGCTCACCCCCATCTTTTTTCTTCATCATTGGTTAGTTTCTCAAATTCAGATAGCGTGGGTTTGATTGTTACTGGCTGCTTTAGTGTTTTAAAGAGTGTGTCCTGTGCCTTGAGACCATTTCCTGTTACGTATACCACAGTTTTCTCGCTTCTCTCGATGTAGCCTTCTTCAACAAGTTGTTTTAATCCTGCTATCGTTGTTCCACCCGCTGGTTCTGTGAATATGCCCTCTGTGCGGGCTAACAGATGAATGCCCTCTATGATTTCATCATCTGTTGGCGTGGCTGCGTATCCGCCGGAAGATTGGATTACCTGTTTTGCATAATACCCTTCTGCCGGATTGCCAATGGCAAGACTGTGTGCAATGGTTTTATAATTATATACTGGTACAACCGCACTGTTTGTCTGCACTGCTGTTGATATGGGTGAGCAGTTGAGCGGCTGTGAGCCGGAGATACGTATGTCTTTTTGTTGAATAAGCCCAACCTTCATCAGCTCCTGGTATCCACGAGCGATGGCACAGAGCAGCCCCCCACTTGCCATCGGGGCTACACAATGGTCTGGTGCACTCCAATTGAGTTGTTCTGCGGTCTCAAAAGCAAGGGTTTTTGAGCCTTCTGTATAGTAAGGACGTAAATTGAGGTTGATAAATGCCCAATCCGGATGCAGTTTTATCACTTCACCTGCGAGGCGGCTTGCCTCGTCATAAGTTCCATCCACAGCAATGACATGTGATCCATAGATGAGTATTTGCACGATTTTCCCAAGTTCAATTGTTGCTGGAATAAATATGTATGCTGGAAGACCTGCCTTGGCTGCATGTGCACCAAGAGAAGCAGCAAGATTTCCTGTGCTTGCACAGCCCACCGCTTTTACACCAAATTCTATTGATTTAGTAACAGCAACCGAGGTGACCCGGTCCTTGAAAGAATAGCTTGGATTAACTGATTCATCTATAATGTACAGCTCTTTCAGCCCGACTGCTTCTCCAAGGTGCTTTGCATGGTGCAGCTTGTTGTAGCCTGCTCCAAGATCCACGTAGTTCCCGGTTTCAACTGGCAGGAGATCTGCGTACCTCCACATCGAGTTTGGACCTGCTGCAATTTTTTCTTTGCTAATATGTTCTTTTATGTAACCCCAGTCATACTGCACATCCAGTTGCCCGGAACACTTATTACATTTGCTTTGAATATTCGCCGGGTACTCTGCACCGCATTCTCTGCATTTCAAGCCAATAACGCGAGTCATAAACAATCGCTGCAATCAATACCATTACTGTATATAATATTTACTGTAGGTATTGATAACTGTGAGTAATATTATATTTGCCTGGGTGTGTTAAATTGCTTGTGGTAGTTCTGTTATTAATAAGTATAATATGAAACCTATGAAACCTATTAGCAGTATGCCTGCACCAGCTACTTTTGCAATTGTTTTAAATTCTTCCCGTGTTGGTTTGCGTGTAAGTTTGAAGACACGCCAGTAGTCCTGTATGTTGAAGCTTATTTCAGTGGGAATTTCCACGTCTTTTAATATTCCTTTAGCCATGTTGCACCTTTTATTATTATTTTACGAAATCAATGCCATACTTCGAGGCGATATTTCCAATAGTACCTCTCCCATAAATCTGTGGTGATTTGACTCCTGTTACTACAAGCATGGTGCGTATGGTATTATCGAGTTGTGGGTCAATTGTTGCACCCCAGATAAGTCTGGCATCAGGATCAATGCGACCATGCACTTCTTCTATCACGTGTTCTGCCTCGGCTATGGACATGTCTGTGCCACCTATTACATTTACAAGTGCAGCGGTTGCGCCCGATATGTCAATATCGAGTAGCGGACTCCGGAGTGCTCTTTGCACGGATTCGGATGCTTTATCATCTCCATTTGATTCACCAAGTCCAATCATCGCCACACCTCCTTTTTGCATGATTGTTCTAACGTCTGCAAAGTCAAGGTTTACGAGCCCTGGTTTTGTTATGAGTTCTGTAATCCCCTTAACAGCACGCATCAATACTTCATCAGATACTTTAAAGGCTGCCTGCAGTGGTAGGCGCGGAACTATATCAAGCAGTCTGTCATTGGGTACTACTATTACAGTGTCCGCTACATCTCTCAGTCGTTCGAGCCCTGCTTCTGCATTGTTTCTGCGAATGAATCCTTCTGAATGAAATGGTAGTGTCACTATGGCTATGGTAAGTGCCCCTTCATCCCTGGCAAGTTCTGCCACTACTGGTGATGACCCTGTGCCTGTGCCGCCCCCAAGCCCGCAGGTGATGAAGACCATATCTGCACCCTCTACTATTTTTTTAATATCATCCCTGCTTTCGTCAGCAGCGTTCTCTCCTATCTGCGGAACGCTTCCTGCACCAAGCCCACGTGTCCGGTTGCGGCCCATTAATAATTTGTGCAGTACGTTAGCACTTAGCAGATGTTGTGCATCAGTATTGAGTGCGTAGAGCTCTGCCCCGTCTATGCCTTCCTCTTCCATGCGTTGGATACTATTGGTGCCTGCACCACCGCACCCGACTACACATATATTGGTTTTAAGTTCTTCGAGTACTTTTTTCAAACTCTCGTTTTCTTCTGTTTGAATATCTAACTGTTCACGAGTCCCCTCAGTGCCATTGTTTACCCTAAGCATTGCATTTTTTATGATCGAATCCATTTTCATATCCTCGGATTTTTAAGTTTGATGATTTTTTCTATACTCTCATATACCATATCAGGTATTATAGTTTTTCCGTTTATGATGACTTCTTTCCCCCTGGCAAGTTTTCCAAAAAGTGGTCCACGGCTGATTCCAAGCTCTTCAGCACGTTGTGGACTAAAACGGCGTACTGTAACCGCAAGCTGGCTTTTATCAGCATCAAACCTCACCTGATAATTTTCTTTTATTATATTTATACATTCCAGTGTTAGCATTTCTGCAACTCTTCTGGCGCATTCGTCAGTTAATGAGATTAGTATGTGGGAGAATCTTCCATTTTCATCTTCAAGGTAAGCTATGCTTTCCCTTTCAATAAGCTTTTCAATCCGATTTCTATCAACTCTTTCTGCCATTGACAAGAGTTCCGGATCAATCTTTGAAAACATGATCGCTGGGATGTGGTCTTTACAGGCTGATTTAAGCTCCTGTTCGATTGTTTCTGTAAACCGTATTTTACAGTTAGTGCATAGTTTTTTGACTTTTTGTTGGAATTGTGTGTACATCTCAAAAGGCAGCCCGGCCATTTCTCTGATATCGCTTTCTCGCAACACATCGTATCCAAGATGGTGTATTATCCCTGCAAGGTTTCTGCGTACATCATCTTTCATAGCTTTGCGGTCAAAGTATGCAAAGTCGGCACCTGATTTTAAAAAAGCCTGTTTTACCAGGTCTCTATCAAGGAGTGGTAGCTGGTGGTTTGGAAATATATGCCCAAAAGCGATTCCAGCCTCACAAACTAACTTTGTCTGTCTTGACACATAGTGACCCCCTCCAAAACCTACTGCCACAGGTACCTCATCTTGATGAAGCATCAGTATAGCGTCTGCCACGATCTTGCCTGCCGTGTCATTTCTCCATTCAGTTCGTGTGCTTCCAATCTCTATAAACAACGATTTTGTATGGAGGTTACTTGGGCCATGATGTGTAGCTTCAAGTGTTGCCTCAAATGAGCTATCTTTGCACATACTCTTAAGAGAACGAATGAGATTTCTAATAGCGTACGGTGCCGGGACAGCAAGCTCGCAAGCTCTTCCACCAAACTTTGCCTCATTTACATTGCCAGTAGTGTGAACGGTTAGAATTTTTCTTCCATCTTTACCGCTATGCCTGGATGCGAAGATGATGAGATTACTGCCAATCCCGCATTCTTCAAGTCGTGTATCAAGGTCATCCTGGTAGATATGATGCCCCTCAATCTCTACAATGGTGAAACGTTTGAATCTAAAAGCCTTGAAACAGTTGTTTTCGACTGGTCTCCAGTTTCGCATAAAGCGAAGTTTCTCAACTATGTTAACACTTGCGGGATCTGGAAGAGAGCATATAATTGTGATGTTATTTTCGTTAACCATCGTCCTGCTGTGCTTTAAAACAGCTTACCAGGGTTCATAATCCCATTTGGATCTATAAGTTGCTGCAGTTTCTTCCAGTAATCTGCAAAATTACCGATACGCTCCAGTGTTGGCTCTATCACGCCAGCATAGGGTCTAAACCAGCCATAAATGCCGGTATCAAGCAGGTTCTCTACTGTTCTGGCATGCAGAGCACGCAGCATCTCAACACTTTTTTTATCTGAGGAATCAAAGTATATCTCAAGTTCATAGTAGGTGCTCTGCCCATGAAAACGTGCGATAGTATTAGCATAGTAACTGATGTCCTCGATAGAAAATCCGACTTCAAGCGCATTCTGTTTGAAATCATTGTAATATTTTGACAAAAATTTTAAAGGCCCGTAATAGCCAACACAGTAGAAGTTTCCTTTAAATCCAAAGATCATGGACGATGTCTCAGCCCCAAGCATTTCGCATTTAAGATTGTCTGCAAGCTTACTTGGAAGATCAAGGATTTTCCCACCGCTCTTATCAATATAACTCCTCACAATTGCATCCTGTGCCTGGAAGACCTTGTCCTGATTTTCAACCACAAGCACCACAACAAACTCTGGCAAACTTTCATACGCATAGTCAAAGGTTCCAAGATACGGGGGCAGCCAGTGGGCAGTATCTACAAATCTGCATCCGGAGACAAGCTCTTCCCTGTTCACCTTCGTAAGAAGTTCCATTGGCGTGTCTATATCTTCGAAGCCAACGTAGTATACCTCCTGATGCTTAAAAATACGGTACAGCTTGAGTGTAAGCTCTGTTACAACGCCCCATGTACCGGGTCCTCCTATAAACAGGCTTGCAATTTCAGGACCGGGACCATATCTGAAATACGGCAGTTCTTTACTCAGCAAACGTGAGCCTGTGCTCAGAGTTTCGCCATTTGGGAGGATAATCTCAAAGGACAAAATATGATCGAGCCCATCACGCGGTGATGTTTGATAAATGCCGCGAAGATAGTTGTTGGTTACTGCCGAAACAGTCAGTGGTGCATCCGGGAAGGCTGGACGCAACCCGTATTTTTTTGTCTGTTCCACAAGCATACCAAATGTCACACCTGGCTCTATGGTTGCAGTCATCATCTCAGGGCTTATTTCAATAATTTGATTCAATCCGGATACATCAAGCATAATGCTCTGGTCTTTGACAGGGATGGTCATGCCACGGATGTTGATGCCTGTACTCCACGGTATAACTGGCATATTCTCACGATTTGCAAGCATGAGAACGTCTCTGATTTCTTCTTTTGTTCCCGGGCGTACCACGTAAGCCGGATTTTTTGGCTCAACAAAACTCCAGTGCTGATCTCTTGAATAAGCAGCAGCTATGGCTTTATCATCAGAAACATTTTTCGATCCAACGATCTTTTGTAGTTGTTCAAGTATTGTCATCGTATTTATTTACCTCTTTTTGTAACTTTATAACAACAAGATTGCTCAGATTTTCACAAGATTCTTCTTTTCATTTCTAAATTCTTTACGGAAATTTAATAATAAACCAACACGCATTTTTATTGCTTTCCATAATTTCAAATGCAACCATGCTATATATAATTAAATGCAAATGCAAGCGTCCAAGCAAATAGTTGTTGGTTTGATTTCATTTTGGATCATCGCTGCCGCTATATCTTCTTCTATCTGACGTATCGACTCTTCGGTAACGAAATCCATTTGTTAATAATCTTCGATCTCCTTTTTGGATATATTTAGATTCATGCTTTCGACGAAATCCAATTCGTCGTTTATCTTCAGAACTGTGCTGCTGAGGTATTTTTGTCACATCACTTTTGAGGTTCCATCAAAAGAATGTTTGGAGGAGAGATATGTAAATTAGATTATGCAAAATAGAGGTTTCTCATAAACGTAGGTAAAAGACTTAATGTTGAATGGTATAATTTCTCTCTTTCTAATTTGCATCCTTTTTGGAGAAATGTTATATAGTATAAAAGCTAAGTATAGGCTGGTGGCACAGGTTGCATTTGATTGTAGCAAAGTATGCGGATGAGGCTGAACGTAAGCGGATCGAGTACACTTTTGAACGGTGGAAGGATGCGATGGGGATTACAAAACCCGTTGGAACCACTGTCATTGTCGAAGGTGAGGGTGTCGAGGAGATGCTTGATGACCTGTATTCAAGAACGTCAAAGGATAATGTGCGTGTGTATGATCTCAGTAAGGCATTCGTTGAGGTTGAGAAGGGGGAGAAGAGAATTGAGATTGATCTGGAGGGGGATCTAAAGACGATTGAAAGAGTTATCGGGTTTATTATGGCAAAGCAGAAGGCTATTTTCAGACGTGAAATTCCGTCTGGAAAATTATACGAGGTTTATACGAAGAAAGGTCAGGCTGAGATCGCTACAATCCTGAAAAAAGGAGATGGAAAGGTTTCTGTTCGTATAAACATAGCAGGGTATGGGGAAGCTCCAAATTTCCTTTATGCTAAGATTAACAGTGAATTGAAATATCTTAAGGAGGTTTAAGATGACTTTAATTGGCGACGATATAGACTATAAAGAGCTGAACAGGCTCGTTGCACCGGCGAAACGGATACTCAAAGGCTATGATTTTATCAGGCTCAAAAAAGCGGACGAGTATGATCGTATGGAGATGTGGAACCGGATTGAGGAGAGCAGGAAGCAATTCGAAGAAGATTTTGTTTCAGAGCTTGAAGACGATCTCGTTCAGGGCAGTTCAAGCAAGTTCAGTCTGGCAAGTCTCCTGCTGGCAGCAGCAGCTGACACCAACCACGAAGAGAGTCCAATAGAGTATTTTGATTTACCCATCTTTACACGCCAATCAAAACTTAAAACGGACTCCATTTCCTTAGTGAGTTGCACTAACACCAGATCCTCTAGTAATTTCCTTTTATCACTCTCATTTTTCCATTCTAATCCATAATTTGATGATAGCTATTGCTAAGCCATCTCTCGGCGTTTGATCGTGGCGAGATGATAAAGATTAAATGCAAACGCTGTGAATATCATCTTTACGGCAACCCTTGCAACAGTCGTTACCCGTACATGACCTGAGTTAAATACGCTTTTTATCACAGCGTACGGTCGCTCGCCAGGTGATCTTTTCCTGCTTATCCGCTTGTTTCGCAGTTCTTCTCTGATATTTAGGGGATGTCCCCGGGTCGCCCGTTTCATCGTAGCATCATATCCTTTTGTTGGGGCACCGAAGTAGCCTTTATCCCGATAAACCACTTCCCCCTCCGCTGAGAGATCCACCTGCGAATCATGGAGGGATGCGGTCGTTGTCTTGATATCCCTGATCAAGCCATGCTCTGTGTCCATCTTAGAGTGAAGTTTGTATCCAAAATAGGATTTTCTGTTCTTTTTTGCCCATGTACCATCTTTACTTCGTCTTGTCTTTGCTTCATCACCTCTTGGTTTATCCGCCTTTGCATGGCCAGGATCTGCGGTGATGAAGGTTGCATCCTGGATTACGCCTTTCTTTACCCTCAATCCTTGGGTATCGAGCTGTCTCTGGAATTCTTCCCAGATTTCTTTATCTTTACCTGTTTCGATCAATCTATCCCTGAATCTCCATACAGTTGAGAAATCGGGGATATTATCAGGAAAACCAAGGAATTTGCGGAAAGAGATCCTGTCTGTCGCCTGACGCTCAAGTTCAGGATCCGGGAGACCGTACCACTGCTGGAGCACCAGCATTTTTATCATCATAACCGCATCCATATGTGGTCGCCACCATTTCTCGGTCATGTTCCTGTACATCCCAGCTACGGTAGGGATGAAAGCACCCCAGTCTATCAAGGAATCTATTTGTGCAAGCTTATCACCGAGACGTTT
>CAJHIS010000010.1 GCA_905067555.1 Candidatus Argoarchaeum ethanivorans | reverse complement strand
CGAAATTCACGGGGTAATTTGATAGCCTCGATTTGATGGCTTCATGGAACAGAGTTTATAAATTATGAGCCAGTTACAGAACAGCATAAACTTGATAGAGGCTTTTATTTTTATGCTAAACTATGAAGAAATTGTTTCACTTGATTTAAAGCATGTGTTTCAAACATACACGAGGCAGCCAGTAGCATTGAAGTCAGGCTCTGGCTCGCTTTTAACTGATGTTACCGGGAGAAGCTATATTGATTGTGTTGCTGGCATTGCATCGTGTGGACTTGGGCACTGCAATCCTGCTGTTGTTGATGCGATAAAGTTGCAGGCCAAAACCTTGATGCATGTCACTAACCTTTATTATACGGAGATACAGGCTAAACTTGCAGAAAAAATAACCACAATAAGTGGGATGGATCGTGTGTTCTTCTGCAATTCTGGAACAGAAGCAGTCGAGGCAGCACTCAAACTTGCAATCCGTACAACAGGTAAAAAAGAGTTTGTAGCAACACACAACAGCTTTCATGGCCGCACACTCGGATCTCTTGGTATTACTTCTAAGGACCAGTACCGTATGCCATTTGAACCTCGGGTTAAAAACGTGAGCTTTGTCCCATACAACGATAGTGAAGAGATACGAAAAGCGATCACAGATGACACTGCTTCAGTGGTTATAGAACCTGTGCAGGGCGAAGGTGGAGTAAACATTCCTTCAATAAATTATTTAAGAGAGGTGCGCGAGATTTGTGATGAAAAAGATGTCCTATTGATACTTGATGAAGTGCAGACTGGTTTTGGAAGAACAGGCAAATGGTTCGGATGCAATCACTCCAAGGTGAAACCTGATATTATGACCCTTGCCAAGTCTATTGCTAACGGTTTTCCTATGGGTGCAATGCTTGCATCCGGTAGAGCAGCAGACGGGTTCAAGCGCGGAGACCATGCTTCAACATTTGGAGGAAATCCTCTTGCCTGTGCTGCCTGCCATGCCACCATCGACACGATTAAAAAGGAAAAACTGGTAGAAGCATCCGGATCGACAGGTGCATATTTTTTAGAGAAGCTTGGGGCAACGTCTCTTGATTTTGTTGACCTTCGCGGGATTGGACTTATGATTGGAATGGAATTTGTTGGTGGCTGCAATAGTCTTGTTGAGCGCGCAAGGCAGAGGGGGGTTCTTCTCAACTGTACTTCTGAAAAGGTGCTGCGATTTATTCCAGCTTTAAATATAACTCGAGAGCAGGTTGATCAGGTGGTGGCAGCACTCGATGAGTAAGTGTGCAAAACACATCAGATCCACTATTTCACAAATCAACAAATATGTTCCAGGAAAAAGTATTGAAGAAGTGGGGGCACAATACGGGTGCTCACCCGCAAACATCCTCAAACTCGGCTCAAACGAAAACCAGCTTGGACCATCAAAAAAGGCAATCGAAGCAATAAAGTATATTTCAAAGAGCGTTCACCTGTATCCTGACATTGATTCCACACTGCTCGAAAATGAACTGTCAGAGTACACCGGTCTTCCAGTAAACAATCTTGTTGTCTCTGGCTGCGGCATGGATGGGGTCATTGATACGTTGATGCGTTTGTTTATGCGGGAGGGGAAAAAAGGAATCATATCAACGCCAACCTTCTCCTACTATAACATAGCCATCCTTGCAAATGGCGGAACGCCTGTATTCATACCTCGAAGAGATGACTTCTCTATTAAGGTAAATCACATCATAGAGGCAGCCGTTGATGCATCGATTATTTTTCTATGCAGTCCTAATAATCCAACTGGAAACCAGATACCTGAAAAAGACCTTAGAAGAATTGTTGAATCTGTTGACTCGGTTGTGTTTCTGGATGAAGCTTATGTGGAATTTGCAGATGCAAACTTCATACATCTGGTGAGAGAGTACGACAATCTTATCGTGGGACGCACATTCTCAAAGGCTTTCGGGCTTGCAGGTCTGAGGCTTGGTTACGCAGCGATGCCTGAAGAAATACAACGGGAATACAGGAAAGTTGCAACACCATTTTCTGTTAGCAAAGTAGCAGAATATGCAGGTGTAGCAGCACTCAGGGATACAGAACACCTGAAAAAAAGCATTGGAATGGTAAAGAAGGGGAGACTCCAGCTAAGCGAACAACTAAATCTTAAAACATACCAAACAGAGGCAAACTTTATCCTAACAAACACGTATCCGTACCTTGCATCAGATGTGGCAGTAAAGCTTCTTAAAGATGGGATTATCATAAGAGACTGCACAAGCTTCGGTGGTGCAGGTAAATATTTGGTCAGGATAACGATTGGTACGGAAGAACAAAATCAAGCCGTGATAAACGCACTAAATGAGATTGTATGATTATCGCTCTCTCTGGCACACCAGGAACAGGCAAAACAAGCACAGCAAAGCTGCTAAATGACTGCAACATAATAAACATGAACAAACTGATAAAAGAGCATAAACTCTACACTGGTGTAGACCACAAACGCGACACTCTCATAGCAGATCAAAAAGAGGTTCAAAAACAAATAAACCATGAGATGCAAAATATAAATCATGGCGATTTAAACAACACAACGGTAATCGAAGGACATCTCTCGCACAAACTCGAAAACATCGATGCAGTAATCGTTTTGCGATGTCATCCTTCTGTTTTGAAGAAACGGTTGGATAAGCGTGGTTACAGCAAGCCAAAAATACAGGAAAATATCGATGCAGAAGCCATAGATATAATACTCAGCGAAGCAGCACAGGTCTGTGAGCAGGTATACGAAATCAACACAACCGGGAATACAGTGCAGCAAACGCAGGAACAGGTAGAAGAAATAATAAAAAACATTCAAGAGAATAAACAAATGCCAGTAAAATACTTTCCAGGTACAATCAACTGGATAGAGGAGGTAAATAGCAGCAGATGACAATTGATCTGTTTCGAAGTCAAGCAGGAAAGATCTTAAACCCGGTGGCTTTGCTTCTTAAACGAAGTAACGTTACAGCCAACAATCTCTCACTCATTTCACTTTTTTTTGCAATATCGGCTGCTGTAACATTCTATTACTCAAAGAGCAATCCCATGTATCTGTTATTAGCAGGGTTTCTGGTGTTATTAAGTTCTTTTACAGATGCTCTTGATGGCACACTTGCACGCATCACCTGTACAACCGGTCTGCGTGGTGATTTTCTTGATCACGTAATAGACCGCTACTGCGATACTTTTATCCTATGTGCTATATTCTTTGCAGGCTATGTGCCATGGGAAATCGGGATCATAGCAATAACGGGAGTGCTTCTCACGAGCTACCTTGGTACACAGGCACAGGCTGTCAAACTTGGGAGATACTACGGCGGCATACTTGGGCGCGCTGACCGGTTGGTTTTGATCATACTTGCGAGTATTGCAACAGCATTCTACTCACAGGAGATTTTCTATTATTCGATTCTTGGCTGGTCAATCGTAATTATAGCAATAACAAGTCATATTACAGCCATCCAGAGAATACATCATATCTGGCATAAGCTCTGAAAAAAAGCTGAAAAATAGAGAGACATCCTCTCTTTGTGCCAAAGTCAGGATAATTCAACCACAGAGGGCACAGAGTACACAGAGGGCTTTTAATTGATTCCGCGTGTTATTCCACCATTAAGGAGCGCCACATTGAAATTAATTAGCAGTCCAAAGCGTTGCTTTGAGTTTGAGGTATGAAAGCAGTCCCCGCTTCGTGAACAGGTGTTATCGTGTTCATAGCTTTAGTTCGACGATTACAGAATTTTCCACGAGAATATCCAATCGGTATCCCAAATCGATTTTCATTCCGTCATAAATTACAGGAAGCCCAACCGAGACTTTTTATTATATTCTGAAAATTTGGGTTTTGGAAAAACCACAGAGGGCACAGAGTACACAGAGAAAACAGCAACTCTCTGTGCCCTCCGTGTTCTCTGTGGTTAATCTTCTTTGCCATACCTAACATCCATACAGAAGAAATTAAAAAGCCACGCCCAACCCATGACTTTAAGGCATCGTTTTTGAGAGTTCCTAACGGTAAAACTTGCCTCATAAGCGTTTTTCCAGTAATCCCTGCCACAATAATCTTTTCAGATATTTTATTTGAGTTCAATCTTCTCTGTGGTTTTATATCTTATGTGTGGTTTTATATATTATGGCTTGTTCAACAAGAAGAGGCTTAACACTCGCACGATCCTAAAGTACGTCTAAGAACTAAATTGTCATGACACTATTTTGTTATCTCCACCAGATTGTAGGTGAATTTTTCCTGTTCTATTCGCCTCAGCAGGGCTGGCACTTCTTCGTCTGTTGCTACAACAAGTGAAGATACGCCATGGTATGCTGCCTCGATGATAGATTCCTTTGTTCCAAAGAACGCATCCGGAGTGATGTTTATTTTTCTAAGAGCAGTCAATGCTTCAACTCCAATGGCTGCAATATACTTTTTTGTCAGGATCAGTTTTTTTAATTCTTCAAGGTCTACAGTTTTTGAGCCACCACGTTCGATACGCGGGATTTTACAGATAACTATCTCAACAGGTTCAAGTTTTAGCATGCCTTTTATGTTTGTAACTCCAACATCATCCAGTTCACTGGCATCTGCAACTATCGTACCGGTTGTTCCTTTGTAGTCAGGCTCGAGAGGTTTTGCATAAAGCAGTCCGTTTTCCATATAGAGTGCAACTTTTTGACCTTTTGTAAGTGCTGTTTTGGCAAGTGCTGGCCATGTGGTCACGTGTGTTATGATATCTTCTAAGATGAAGCGAGCATACTTCTTGATATCTGTTGCATTTTCGAGTACCCATTCCACTCCTTTTTTTGTGATATGATAACGAACCCTGCCATCAGAGTGAATCATGTGTTCCTGAAGCAGTTCTTTTGTGTACTCAGATACTGCCTGTGGTGTTACCCCAATAGTATCTGCAATCTCTCTTTGTCGTACAACAGGTTGATGTTCCATTATTTCTACAAGTATCTGGAACTTGGTTATGTTTTTTTTACTTCGGAAAAGTTCTACCGGTTCTACCAATTATTCCGCCCCCTCAGTCCACTCGATTCGTTGTCCTTTGACATTGAGTTTTGAAGAACGTCGTGCAATCCCTCTTATGAAAAGTGAGCTTTTGCCAAACACCCTACATAAACCATTCATCGACTGGTTGCCTTTTTTAACTTCTTCCTCAATCGCTATCATCGAATCCCTAATTTCATTTTCAGTTCTAAAGGTTAGTTGTATCAAGCCACTTAAATCCTCTAATGAACACTGGAAGTTAAGCTGCACTTTTGAGTAGGATGTATGGTATTCTTTATCTGGTGTTTTGCCTGGCTCAGGTATTCTCCATTTACTTTCAATGAGTCCGCTTTTTTTGAGGAATGCCATGATTTCAGGTACATCGTTGTCAGATACTGTTGAAAGATCTTCCACGGTTTTCCACTCAGTACTGAGGATATCAAATATTTTTTTGTGCGGTTCAGAGCCAAATATTCTCAATAATGTAATAAGTTCAGACGGATCATTAATAATGCGAGTTCTCTTGCCCATATCATATAGCCTCAATAAAACAGATATTAACTAATGTTAATTAACTAATATAGGCGTTATAACCTCATAAAGATTTCTATACACTACACAGGAGAACAAGAGTAATGTTAGTTTTATATCTTGTATGTGCATTGGTTGGTTTTGAATATGAGCGAAGTTGTTGCAAGCGAGGCAATGCTTGAATATTTTAACACACTTGAAGGCGAGGTTGCGTTAGCTCTTAACTTAGCCAATCGTGCACGAGAAAGAGGGGCTGACCCGGTCCCGTATGTTGAAATACCACTGGCAAAGGACCTTGCGGATCGTGTTGAACAACTGGTTGAAGTTAAAGGTGTCGCAGAGAGGCTGCGTGAGCTTGAAAAAAACATGAGTCGGGAAGAAGCATCGCTTTATCTTGCCGTGGATGTTGCCTCCGGAAAGGTGGGTGATTTTAGAAATCGGGAAGATGCGATGGATGCAGCGGTTAGGGTAGCTATGGCTGTACTAACAGAAGGTGTTGTTGCAGCACCACTCGAAGGTATTGCAAGAGTCAAGATTGAAAAAAATGATGATAAAAGTGAGTTTGTACGAATTTTCTATGCGGGGCCAATTCGAAGTGCCGGTGGAACTGCACAGGCATTATCAGTGCTGGTAGCTGATTATGTGCGGCGCAGTTTAGGAATTGGAAGGTACAAACCACGCGATGAGGAAGTGGAGCGATGTGTTGAAGAAATACCGATATATCGAAATGCTGTAAATCTTCAATACACGCCTGATGCCGATGAGATTCGCAGGATAGTGAAGAATTGTCCGATCTGTATCGATGGTGAACCTACCGAGGAAGTGGAGGTCAGTGGGTATCGTGATCTTGAACGTGTTCTGAGTAATCGTGTACGCGGCGGCATGGCTCTTGTAATTGCCGAAGGTATTGCGCTTAAAGCACCGAAGCTAAAAAAACACGTTGTAAACCTCAAATTGGATGGCTGGGATTGGCTTGACACGTTTCTTGGCAAGGGTGGCGGTGATGAAGATAATGTGGTAAAACCACTGGATAGATACCTTCATGATATTATTGCAGGACGCCCGGTGTTTGGCTATCCGTCACGGGCTGGCGGCTTTCGCCTTCGCTATGGTCGCAGTCGAAACACAGGTTTTGCTGCTGCTGGTATCAGTCCGGCAACAATGGTGTTGATGGATGATTTTATTGCGGCTGGCACGCAGCTAAAGGTTGAACGACCCGGCAAAGCAGCAGGAATAGCTCCAGTGAATTCTCTTGAAGGACCTACTGTAAGACTGTTTAACGGGAACGTGCTTCGTATTGATGACTCTCTCGAAGCACTGGGAATACGAGGCGATGTTGAGAAAATACTGGATGTTGGTGAAATTTTAATAAATTTTGGAGACTTTATTGAGAACAATCATCCGCTTGTGCCAGCATCGTACTGTTATGAATGGTGGGAACAGGAACTTGAGTCTGCAAGACCGATGTCAGAATACCAACCGATGTCAGAACGCTCTCTGCTTGCGTTGCATACAGGTGGGGAACAGGAGCTCGAGTCTGCAAAACCAGACGCTGTGTGCAACTACAAAGACCCTGATGATCACACTGCTGTTAACCTGTGCGAAACTTATCACGTACCACTGCACCCCAAATTTACATATCTCTGGCACGACATCACAACCAAAGATGTGACGTATCTTTCAGAGTATGTGGAAGCAAAGGGAGAATACGATCAAACACTCAGACTACCACTTGATCAAACTGCGAAGGACATCTTAGAAACACTGCTTGTACAGCACACGATAGACGAGAAAACAATCACAATCGACCAACCTCTCGCGTTAATACGCTGTCTTGGACTCGATGAGAATCTCAAAAGATGCGGCATTCAAAGTAAGAATATCTCTGATTCCGTAGAGCTTGTATCAAAACTGAGTGGTTTCATTGTTCGGAAGCGTGCACCAACTCGTATTGGTGCTCGCATGGGGCGGCCTGAAAAATCAGATAAAAGGAAAATGAAGCCAGCACCGCATGTATTATTCCCGGTGGGGGTTGCCGGGGGACGCACACGTTCACTGCAGGATGCAAAAAATTACAGCAAATCCATGCAGGACAACATCGGCACAATAATTGTGCAAATGGGAAAAAGAGTCTGCCCGGGATGTAACACACGTACTTTCAAAAACCGATGCGAAGGGTGTGGTAAGTTTACAAAGCCAGTACTTTCCTGCCCAGCATGCCATATCGAAGTTGACTCTGACACCTGTCCGAAATGTGGTAAACAAACCTCATCTTCAGTCGAAATGAAAATCGAGTTTAAGAAAGAATACTACAAGGCTCTTGAAAATCTCAAAGAACGGGACAACTTTGATAAGTTCAAAGGCGTAACCGGGCTAATCTCCAAGAACAAAACACCAGAACCACTTGAAAAGGGAGTGCTTCGAGCCAAAAATGATGTGGTAACTTTTAAGGATGGCACGATTAGATATGACCTTTCTGACCTTCCACTCACACATTTTATACCACGGGAGATCGGCACAAGTATTGAAAAAATACGAGAGCTTGGGTACACCCACGACATCTACAATCAGCCTCTTACAACCGCAGATCAGGTCATAGAGTTAAAAGTGCAGGATATTATACTCTCGACTGATGCTGGCGAGTACCTCACACGGGCTGCACAATTCATCGATGATTTACTATTAAAATACTATAAAACTGATACATACTACCATGCAAAGGATCGGTCTGACCTCATTGGAAAACTGTTGATAGGACTTGCACCGCACACATCAGCAGGCGTGTTGGCACGACTGATTGGCTACACTACAGCTTCAGTAGGCTATGCACACCCGTTTTTCCATGCAGCAAAAAGGCGAAATTGTGACGGGGATGAAGATTGTGTTATGTTATTGATGGATGGATTACTTAACTTCTCAAAATCTTATCTTCCGGATAAACGTGGGGGAAAAATGGATGCACCGCTTGTGCTTACAACACACATCGATCCAAATGAAATAGATAAGGAGGCTCACAACATCGATGTTACCGCACAGTACCCACTTGAATTCTATAATGCAACACTTACGTATACAAACCCAAAAGAGATCGTCCCATACATAGATTCTGTCCATAACAGGCTTGGTACACCACAACAATACGAGGAAACGATGTTCACACACCACACAGATAATATTGCAGCAGGACCTAAAAACAGTGCATATAAAACACTTGAAAGCATGATAGACAAGATGAATGCACAATTACTCCTTGCAACCAAAATAAGAGCTGTTGATGATTGGGATGTGGCGGAACGTGTAATCAACTCGCACTTTCTGCCTGATCTTATTGGAAACCTTCACGCGTTTACAAAACAGAGGGTACGCTGTGTTAAATGTGGCGCCAAGTACCGCCGCCCGCCTCTACAGAACAGCTGCCCACGATGCGGCGGAAGAATCGTGCTCACAGTGCATGAAGGTTCGGTCAAAAAATATCTTGATGTGTCGTTGAGAGTGGCAGAGCAATACAACATCAAACCTTACACCAAGCAACGCCTACAGCTACTAAAAAAGGAGATTAAATCGCTCTTTGAAAACGACAAAAGCAAGCAGAAGGGACTTGCAGATTTCATGTAACTATCTGGTAGTCCTGTGAATAGAAGGACTTGTTATTTATACTGCTCATTAGTATTATAAGATTAGTGATAAAGATATGACAAAAATAATAATTATTTTACTGAGTATATTACTTGTTATAAGCATTGCTGTTTTCAGTGGATGTGTTGAACAGAGAAATGCTACTATCGTGGATGATCACAGCATAAATATCTCAGTTCTGGAATCAACCCAGGAACTAAAGAAATTCTCTTCAGCTTCAGAAATACGTAATTTCCTCAAAGATGCTGCCGATAGCCAACAGGTTGATAACAGTGGATTTGAAAGAATGATGAGGGACGAAGCTATGGTTAAATCCATGGCAGAGGGGACCGATTCTGTAAGACCACCAATGCCGTCGTCAGCACCAGTAGCCCAGGAGGCATCAGAGTATTCAACAACCAATATTCAAGTGGAGAGCGTTGATGAGGCGGATTTCGTAAAAAATGATGGAAAATATATCTATGTGCTGGTACAAAACAAACTTCTCATCGTTGATTCCTATCCGCCGGAAAATGCAACAATCCTCTCTGAGACAACGATACCTGGCACACCAAGAAACATGTTTGTGAATGGCAACCAGCTTGTGGTTTTCAGCGATGATCACCACGAGGTTCTTTTTTATCCGGAATATGATTTTATTCCAAGAAAGCGATATGCTCAAAAGACAAGCACACTGATCTATGATATCTCTGATCGAGAAAAACCAGTGCTTGCTTCTGATTATAACCTTACTGGTAATTACTTCCAGTCACGGATGATCGGTAATTATGTATATTTCATTGTGAAGGATTACGTGTATCATTACAATAATTTTATTGATGTTCCGACAATCAAGCATGCATCAGAAGAGATTCTACGACCCGATGTGTATTATTTTGACAATCCTGAACAAAACTATGTGTTTCATACGATTGCATCTATTAACCTTGAAGATGGTGACATCCGTGCAAAATCATTTATGATGGGCTACTCTGACAATTTATATGTGTCAGAAAATAATATTTATATAACATATCGCAAGAATCTGCCTTACAGGTACTATCAACAGGAGCGGAAAGAGGAGTTCTACAAGATTGTTGTGCCTCTGCTCCCACCAGACGCACAAAACAGGATCAACGCAATAAAAGAAACTAACGTCAGCCTGTATGAGAAGTGGAATCGCATTTCATCAGTACTGGAAGAAACCTACAACCGTATGGATGAAAAAGAAAAACGTGATCTATTTAACCGAATTAGAGATGCAGTTGGAGAATACGAGGAGGAGATATCACAGGAGAGAGATAGAACGATAATCCAGAAGATTAAAATCAACAAGGGTGAGATTGCCTATACTGGAAGGGGCGAAGTTCAAGGAATGCTTCTAAACCAGTTTTCCATGGATGAACACAACGGCTATTTCAGGGTTGCCACAACATCACAATTCCGGACGAGAAATAAAGGCTCTATACAATTTAATAATGTTTATGTAATGGATTCCAATCTTAAGATTACCGGAAGTATAGAGAAAATCGCTTTTGATGAGCAGATATACTCAACAAGATTCATGGGCGAGAGACTGTACATGGTAACCTTCAAACGAATTGATCCATTATTTGTGATTGATTTATCAGATCCGGCAAATCCGGAAATATTAGGTAAGCTTAAAATACCAGGGTTTTCTGACTACCTGCACCCGTATGATAAGAATCATATAATCGGTATCGGTAAGGAGACTGGAACAAACAGATGGGGCGATGTCTCAATCAAAGGAGTGAAGCTGGCATTATTCAATGTCTCTGATGTTGAGAAACCGGAACAGGTAGATAAGTATGAAATAGGTGAAGCTGGTACTGATTCCGAAGCTCTTAGAGATCATAAGGCATTTCTCTTTGACAAAAACAAAAATCTGCTTGTAATCCCAATCAGAGAAGTTAAAGAAGGAAACAGGTACGATCGAAATTTTGATCAGAGGGTGTGGCAGGGTGCTTACGTGTTTAATGTGACCAGTAGCGGTTTTAAACTCCGCGGCACAGTAACACACGTTGATTATTACGAAGAAGAATACTATTACTGGAATTCGCCGTATGCTGTGCGTAGAGCACTGTACATGGATGATGTACTTTATACTATCTCAGCACGAAAAATTCTGATGAATAATCTTGAAGACATTAGTATGATAAACAGCATCGATTTACCTTTTGAAGAATATAACTATCGAAAATATAGATAATTAACGTACTCGCCCGCATCTACACAACTTCGTTGTGTGAAAATAAACTCTCGACTGCGAAGCAATCGAGTACGGACTCGCCGCGATTCGAACACGGGTCCGCGGGTCCGAAGCCCACTAGGATGTCCAGGCTACCCCACGAGTCCAAAAAAAAGAAAAAAGGAGGGATTATTTTTAGTATTCTGGCATCCCGCCCATGCCACCCATCCCGCCCATGCCACCCATTCCTGGCGGCATATCCGGTGCTCCTCCTGATTTGCTTGCAGCGATTACATCATCGATTCGTAGAATCATGGTTGCTGCTTCGGATGCTGAACTGATGGCTTGTGTTTTAACTCTAAGTGGCTCTATGACATTCTCTTTCATCATGTCCACTATTTCACCAGTGTAGACGTTGAGTCCTGCATTCTTATCTCCCTGTTCATGTTTGCTTCGCATTTGTACGAGCTTGTCTATCGGGTCAAGTCCTGCGTTTTCAGCAAGTGAACGTGGTATCATTTCGAGAGCTTCTGCAAAGGCTTTTGCTGCAAGTTGTTCTCTGCCTTTGAGGGTTGCTGAGTATTCACTCAGTCTCAGTGAAAGTTCTATTTCTGGCGAACCTCCACCAGCAACTATCTTACCATCTTCTATTACCACTCCAACCACTCGCAGTGCGTCATGCAATCCGCGTTCTGTTTCGTCAACAACATGCTCGGTTCCGCCATGCAGTATTATTGAGACTGCTTTTGGATTCTTGCACTCTGTGACAAAGATCATGTCTTCATTGGCGAGTTTCTTTTCTTCAACAACACCAGTTTCACCAAGATCTTCTGGTGATATTTCATCGAGATTGGATACAATGTTTGCCCCGGTTGCTCTTGAGAGTTTGTCCATATCGCTCTTTTTAATTCGACGAACTGCAAATATTCCTGCTTTTGCCAGGTAATGCTGTGCCATGTCGTCAATTCCTTTCTGACAGAATAGAACGTTTGCACCACTTTTCTGTATTTTATCTGCCATATCTTTGATCATTTTCTCTTCCTGATCAAGGAATAATTGAAGTTGGTCTGGTGATGTAATTGAGATCTCAGCATCCACTTCCGTCTTTTTGAGTTCAAGAGCTTCGTTTGTGAGAAGGATTTTAGCATTCTTCACAACTTTTGGCATATTCGTGTGTACTCGTTCTTTGTCTATGACCATGCCTTTTATAAGTTCTGAATCGTTGATGCTGCCACCAACTTTCTTTTCTACTTTAATATCCTCAATGTCCACAGTTTGTTTACCGTCTTCCTCTGAAAGTACGGATTTTATCGCTGCTACCGCAAGTTCTGCCATTTTATCTGTTGATATCTCTGCACCTTTGCCTGTAACTGCTGTTCCTGCAATTGTTTTCAACACTTCCTCATCATCCGCCGACACTTTTGTTGCAATAGATTCTAAAATCTCTTTTGCTTTTTCTGCTGCAAGTCTGTATCCATTGGCGATGATTGTTGGGTGTATATCCAGGTCGAGCAGGTCTTCTGCTTTTTTAAGGAGTTCCCCGGTAAGTATTGCTGCGGTTGTGGTTCCGTCTCCTACCTCGTCATCCTGTGTTTTGGCAACTTCTACAACCATCTTGGCAGCAGGGTGCTCTATATCCATCTCTTTTAGAATTGTTGCACCATCGTTAGTGATTACAATATCTCCAAGTGAATCTACAAGCATTTTATCCATGCCTTTTGGTCCAAGTGTGGTTCTAACTGCATTGGCTACTGCTTTTGCTGCAGTAATGTTGTTACTCTGTGCTTCTTTTCCTTTTGATCGTTGGGTGCCCTCTTTTAATATAAAGATGGGCTGTCCGGCTAATTGTCCTGCCATATATTAGTACCTCCAATAATTAACAGACGGACAAATGTTTGTTTTCCTATAAGAGTATTGTGGTGACTTGGGTTTACTGTCTTTTCCCAAAAAAATTTCCTCTCGGGAATAGATCCTGAGTGGATGGTAAAAATAAAAAGAGACTCGAATGGGCCTTAAGGCAATATAAAATGGGGAAAGAAGAACAGAAGTACCTTGCCGAGATATTGGGTGTTACACGAGAAGGTTTAGGCAGATTTACTCTGAATACAAGATTGGATGGGATGTTCCTATGATAAGTAAGAACCTGGGCAGACCAAAGAAAACAATTCCTGAATCATATGAAAATATTATTCTGAAAAAATATGAAAGGTATCGTTTAAACGCCTTTATACCTTGAGAAGGTGATTTATGCAGAAGACCGTGTGAGGATACCTCATAACACAATCCATAAGGTGTTGAAGAAGTATGGTTTTGCAAGGGGGGGAAACAAGTTTTGAGATATTTGAAGAGTTCATTGATTGGTATAACCATCGTCCCAATGGTAGTCTCAATTTAAGAAGAGCGGAAACACCAGAGATGGCTTTTTGGAGGAAGATGCCAGAAGAGTATTACTATGGGTTGGCAGTTAAATCTTTGAGGTAGTAAAAACATGAAGATAGGTAACTATTTAAAAGAGGAAATAATTACAGGAAAAGACAAGCACTACACAACTTCGTTGTGTAGAACTGTACACTCCGTGTACAGAAATTACTAATAACCATTGTGCTTTTGAGAGTTTTAAAACCACTCTACCCTCGTTTTGGATATTCATTTCAGTGGCAGCAGTTCCCGCTGTGACCATAAACGCATGCAGTCGAGGGGTCGATTCTTTATAGTTTCGTAAACATTTATGTACAACTGCTCGATTAAATGGGCACAAATACCACACAAAGACTTTTATCAGATATCTGCATGTATTTCCTGTTATGATACTTGCAGCAGGCGCTGAAGCAGTAATTGATCTCGTCGACGATGTTGTGGTAAAGCATCGAATCGAGAAAAAATACCGTTTGAGTGACATTGATCTGAAACTCAGGCAAGAACGAACACGTGCAGAAGCAAAAATTATGTCTGCTGCACGCCGTCTTGGAGTGAGCACACCAATTATCTATGATCTAAATACTGTTAATATTGTGATGGAATACATCGACGGCACACTACTTAAACACGTCATTGATACGACTCTTGTTAGAAAAGCTGGAGAGATTGTGGGAATACTCCATCGAGGTGGAATCATACATGGGGATCTTACAACCTCTAACATGCTGTACCATAAGGATCGCATATATCTCATTGATTTTGGACTTGCTTTCTTCGATACATCCACCGAAGCTCGTGGTGTTGATGTTCATGTGTTTTTCCAGACACTAAAAAGCAGCCACGAAAAATCAGAAGAACTTAAAACAGCATTTATGAATGGATACGGAATGATGCTTTCTGAAGCTGATCAGGTGTTTCAGCGCGTGAGAGAGATCGAAAAGCGTGGACGGTATACATAAACTATTTGTGGGATGTAAGTATTAAATTTCGTTTACAACGCATGAAAAAAATAACGATTTTTCTAATTGTATTTTTATCTGTTTTATATTTTCGCAGTTTTACCTGGTTAGTTAATGTATGGCTAACAGACTCTTATTACTCTCATGGGTTCTTGATCCCGATCGTCTCTATTTTTATTGCATGGAAAAATATTCATCGTTTTGAACCTGAATCCGCACCGTTTAAAAATGGGCTGATTATCTTCATACCAGGTCTTATACTTTATACTATTGGGTTTATCAAGCTTTTTCCTTTTTTATTAGCTCTCTCTTTTTTGTTTATAACAAGCGGTCTAATCCTTTATTTTTATGGAAAAAATATGATGCGATGCTTTTTATTCCCGGTATCCCTTCTCATTTTTGCAATTCCATTGCCACTACTGCCACTAAAAAAAATTGCATACACGCTCCAGCACATCTCAGCCTGTTGTTCAACACTACTTATTGAAATGCTTGGAGCTCCTGTCACGAGAATTGGATCAGAGATTCATCTGCAAAACGCTTCTTTCACCATTGGTTTACCATGCAGTGGTATGAATTCTTTAATTTCTTTACTGGCACTTGCAGTAATTTTTATTTATCTTTTAAAATGCCAACCGTATAAAAAAATTGCCCTTTTGTGCGTAACAGTCCCGATTGCAATTATCGCAAATATTCTAAGGATTACTCTTTTGTTGCTTCTTGCAAATCATTATGGTGTAGAGGTAGCAATGAGATTCTTCCATGATTTTTCAAGCCTTTTTCTTTTTACTATTGCATTTATATTTTTAGTGGTTATTAGTACTATTACTGGATGTAAAGTCAGGGTCATTGAAGATAGAGGATAAAGATGAAGAGTTTCTTTGAAGAATATTCAAAAATTATTGGACTTATCTTGCTTGCTCTGGTAGTTATCCTGCTTTTTTCCACACCATCTACCTTTTTTTCTAGCTCCATCACAACGATTGACACAGAACTTTCACACGCCTCTGGAAAGGAGATTATGGTTGAAATGAAGCTGGATTTTGGGAACAATGAACACATGCGTGCATTTCCAATGCATATTGACGGCTGGAAAGGATCGGATTACAACACAGAAAGAGTTGCAAAAAGCCTTGGGGCAGATGTAATGCTTATGCGCGCTTACTCTCATCCAGAGTCATATCAACCAGTATTCTTACTGATTGTCCAATCAGATAATCGCTCAAGCTTCCACCCCCCTGTCATCTGTTATCCGGCTCTTGGATATACCATAGAGGAAGAAGGTAAAGAAGAGATACCTGTGCATAATGTAAGCTGGGTAGCAAAACCAATGTATTCCATATCAGAAAGCAGAAAGGAAGAAATGGGGTATTTCAATGGAACAATTTCGTCAAAGAAGCTTATTGTTTTAAAAGAGTCAAATGGAAAGGTCACCGAGCGAAGAGTTGTCTTATATTTCTATGTGAAAGAGGGGATTCCATCAAAGGATATCACGATGATCCGTGTATCATCGCTTGCACCGACCGAAGGTTCATATGAAGGTGTTCTCGATCTAACCAGAGCATTCATGGGTAAAACAATACCTTATATGTTCGAGCCTAAAGAAATGCAACCTACCATGTTTACTATCATCACTTCTAACTCAATTACCGGCAAACTGGTAGTTTTATTGTTTCTTATTATCCCACTCCTGTTCATTTTCTATCCTCAAATAAGAAATTTGAAGAAGTTTGTAAAGAAATAAATCTCATAAGACATCCCGCAATAAATAACCTGCCAGATTCATCATCTCGTTTTTACCGGCCTCACCGGAATGATGTATGGCCTCTCGCCATCGCTCTTCACCAGAGCTTCTACACCATAAGCACGCCTGATGTTCTCAACCGTAAGCACCGATTCAGGATCTCCCACAGCAAATATCCTTCCACCATTTAACATGAGCAATCTATCAGTGTATCTCGAAGCAAGGTTCAGATCATGGATCGCCACAATCGCAGAGATTCCTTTACTCCTCGCGATACTTTTTATGATATCCATCACCTCGAGCTGGTGCCTGATATCGAGGTTGCTTGTGGGCTCGTCTAGAAGAAGAATATCCGCTTCCTGTGCAAGCGCCCGTGCGATCAAGACCTTCTGCTGCTGACCTCCGCTGATCTCGTTAAAATCCCGCATCGCAAACTCTATGATCCCAAGAAGTTCCAGCACCTTCAGAACTCGATCCACGTCCTCATCGCTGCTTTTCCAACCAAGATGTGGACGTCTGCCCATCAAGACCGTGTCAAAGACCGTCGCAGGAAAGACGCGTGTCGTGGTCTGGGGAACATATCCCATCTCTTTTGCAATCTCCATTCTTGTCATCTTGCTGATATCAGTTCCATCCAGAAGTATGCTTCCTCCTCTTGGAGTCAGGATCCGGTCGATGCACCGGATCAACGTGGACTTGCCGGCGCCGTTCGGACCGACGATGCCGACTACCTCTGATCGATCCAGTTCCATGGATATGTTCTCGAGAACCAATGTACTGTTGTAGCCGAATTCAACGTTTTTTACTTTTAGTTTCACCAGTATTCCCTCCTTCGTCTCATTATCAGGTAAAGGAAGAGTGGAGCTCCCATAAATGCGGTCACCGCCCCAACAGGGAGGATTACAGGGGCGATAATCCTTCTTGCCACAAGGTCTGCACTGATGAGAATTACCGCACCGAGTAGACCAGAGACTGGAAGCACGTATCGGTTATCGCCCCCGATGGCAAGCCGTGTCATGTGCGGGGCAACGAGCCCGATGAACCCGATTGTCCCTGTGAAACAGACGATGGTTGCAGCGAGTAGTGTCGAGACCACCATTGTGATAATTCTGGTGTGCTCCACATTGACGCCGAGACTCTTCGCGGTCTCGTCTCCAGCCCCCATTGCATTGAAGTCCCATGACCTCATCATGAGGAGAGGGGCACAGCATGCAAGCGTACCGAGTATGATCGTCACAACCGGCCATGATGCTCTGTTGAGGTCGCCGACCATCCAGAAGACCGCTTCTTTCACAGCTTCTGCCTCACCAAAGTACTGGAGTATCGTTGTCATCGCACCGAATAGGTACATCATCGCAATGCCGGCCAGAATCATGGTCTCGGGTGTTGAGCCCTTGCGGCTCGACAATGCGAGGATGATAAACGAAACCAGCAGTGCGAATACGAATGCATTTCCGACAATTAGATATTTCCCACCGACGATGCCGGCTCCTGCCAGGATTGCGAGCGAAGCACCGAAACCAGCGCCTGATGAGATTCCAAGCGTGTATGGGCTTGCAAGCGGATTCCTGAGTATTGCCTGCATCACCGCACCTGCGAGCCCAAGACCGACGCCTGCGATTATGCCGAGAAAGATCCTGGGAAGCCTGAGATTCCAGACGCATACATCTGCAAGCCATGTCGACTCATGTATGCAGAGTTTGCCGTTCGCTTTTTTGGCTTTGAAATCATTGACTCTGTGACCCGGATCTATATCGCCGCTGATTTTTAGAGTCGCTTTTTCCTTATCCCATTCATTACGAGTGATTTCAACTTTATTTTCACCAACACCTTTAATACTGATTTTACCGTCCGCGGATTTGATGATCTCTGCACTTTCCACCCAGCCGATATCGTATTTGTCTATGAGATACTGTTTGAGTCTCTCGTTATCGCTCCCTGGGACATCGTCCCAGTGAAATATAAGTTCTGACTCGAACAAATTTGGGAACGGTTTTCTGAGTATTGATGAATATGCATCCCAGACTGAGATGTCTGCAGACCCAAGCGACGTGGAAACTCCTGTTATGCCGACGATCAGGGCTATAAAAAAGAAGATAAAAAATATCTTCCTTCCGATGAACTTCTTGTATTGCTCTTTGATCTCGTTTGCGGTTACTGTACGGCTTTCTTTTTTTTCCATGGCAACGCCCCATCTGTTCCGGAATAGACTCGAATCAACCCTCTATAACCTTGGCCACCTTTTCCTTCCAGCCGGGAATATCCGCAATCGTCATCACATCGATCGATCCGCTCTGGAAGTCGCCCTTCGCATCACCCATCCGCTCCTCGATCCACCCCTCCATTTCAAGGTATGCGTTCTTGAGCCCGTCGATTACGTCCGAATCCGCATCCCACAGTCCACGCTCATACGCTTCAAGGAGTCTTCGCCCGATCTCTTCGAGTGCATAAGGATTGTTCTCCTCAAAGAACTTCCGCATCTCATCATTGAGGATGAATGTCTTTGTGATGTCATCGAAGATCCAGTCATCGACCTCCTGTGTTGTCGCTTCCCAGCCATAGACACGTCCGATCTTCGATGAGATGTCGCCTGCCCCTTTGTAGCCGTGCCGCTTCATCCCCTCGATCCACTTCGGATTGAGGAGCTTTGTTCTGACAACTCTTCTCACCTCGTCAGCAAGCGTTCGTATCCCGATTTGGTCTCTATCGCGAGTGTCGCCATAGTATGCCGGGACATCGCGTCCTGAGATTTCCCTTGCAGCGGTCGTGAGTCCGCCGTGCGTTCCAAAGTAATAGCAGCACCCGAGGAGGTCGTACTCATCGGTAACGGTCTTGTTGAAGGTTAGATCAACACTCTTGAGTTGAGATATAAGCTTGGCATGGGATTCCTCTCCAAATACTCCTTTTCCGTACTCATATCCGTTCCAGTAGATGTACACGTCGGATATATCCTTATCCTCCTTCCATGCAGATGCATAGACTGCAAGGTTGACGCCGTTGCCGTACGTTCCCGGCTTACTCGCAAAGATGCGAGCACAACCCCTGTCTCCGTTGCCGCCATCCGAACTGGCTTCAGCGACGTGTTTCTTGATATAGTTCATCTCGAGCGGCTCATCAAGCTCTGCGACCTCTCGCAGTGCATCATCAACAAGTTCAATGCAGTTGTAGAAGCAGTCTCTCGTAATCCCGCTCACCCTGATCGTCACATCGATTCTTGGACGACCAAGCTCTTCCAGCGGAAGAATTCTGTACTCTTTCACCTTCCCGCCCTTCCAGATTGGCTCAACTCCAATCAGATGCATGATCTGGGCAAGCTGCTCTCCATCCGCCCACATAATATCGCCTGCCATCCAGTACATCGCGATGTTCTCAGGAAGTTTTCCATTCTCATCCACGTATTTCCCGATTACGCCATCCGCAAGCCTCTGTCCAATCAGCCATGCAGCCTTTGTCGGCACCTTGAACGGATCGAGCGAGTAGAAGTTCCTGCCTGTGGGCATCACCTCCGGCTTGCCCCGGGTTATGAGACCAGACGGACCCGGTTCGATGTATCCGGCATCAAATCCGTGGAGAAGAGAGCCGATCTCATCCGATGAATCGATTCTCCATGCAATCTCGGCTGCCTTATCCCTGACTGAAAATATCCTGCTTTCGTTGAGCCTCTTCAACCGATCCTCAAGAACCTTCTTGCAGATACTTACAGGGTCTTTATCACTCAAGAATCCGTTCAGAATCTCCTTTCCAAGTGCGTCAATCTCGGCCAGTACCCCGCTCTTCAGATCGGCGGGCTCTGTGCCTATTCCCATAAGATCGAGGACAAGCTTTCTCATCTCTGAGTCGTATCTCATTATCGAGTTTACAAACTCAATCTTCTGATCGCCTTTGGGATTCTCCCCAAATATGTGCATCCCGTCCGGAATCTGGGTGTTGTATAGCTTTGTTATCGCCCTATGAGCCTTATCCACGATTTTATCAAACGGAGCACCGGCTTTCAGCAGTTTGTCGAGCTTTAACTCTTCTGTTAGATTTGTATTCGTCAGAAGATCAATGATGATGTGCTCAATCGCATGGGCTCTCGCCTTATCAGATATCTTCGTCTTGTTGTACTCAGCGATCTGGTCTTCGAGTTCCTTCAGATCGCCATAAAGACCACTTTCTGTCATGACGGTCTGCATATGATCAATCAGGGTAGCATAGCTCCTTCTTTTAGCGATAGTCCCCTCCGGAGGATTGTCTGAGTTGTAGATATAGAGATGCGGCATATCTCCAATCGCAATATCAGGATAGCAGCGTTCAGAGAGGGCAACTGACTTTCCTGGCAGGAACTCAATGTTTCCGTGTGTCCCGACATGAATGATCACGTCAGCACCGAAACTCTTCTCGATCCATCGGTAGGTAGCCATGTACTGGTGCGGTGGTGGAACCTCCGGATCATGCAGAATCTTGCAGACCGTACCATCACACCTCGATCCTGCACATCCTCGTTTTGGCTGAACGCATACCACAGCGTTGCCGTATCTTACTCCTGTAACAACGATCTTGCCATCATAGATCATCGCTGCCGGAACGCCGTCTTTCGCCTCGCCGGGTGGATTCCCCCATGCATCGCACACCCTCTTCCTCACATCGGCTTTCAGTGTGTCAAACCATTCAATATATTCCTCCTTTGTAACCATTGCAAGCGCGCCTCCTTTGCTCACAATCTCATCGATCGTTGTCCACCGAAACTCGGATATCGCTTTATGGTCCATAATATTCCCGATTAAGCTCTTTCCATTTTCAGGCACATCAACTGCATATCCAGCTTCTTTCATCGCACGAAGAATCCTTGCGACGCTCTCGAGGGTATCGAGATGCGCTCCTGCGCCGACTGTAGCCTCAACCGATGTGCATGGGCTATTATGAAGGATGAATGCAACCCTACGTTTTGGTTTTGGCGTATCCTCAAGATCGATCCACTTCTTAATCCTTCTTACGATCTTCTTCAATCGCTCATCGATTGAGGCATGGCGTTCAAACTCGGTCCCGTGCTCTTCCTCGGTTCTTGGTACACCAACGATCAAAGGCTCGATTGCACCCTCGAACTCAGGCATTGCAACACTCCATGCAACCTCGCTCGAACTCATTCCCTGGGAGCCTTTCATCCATGCTTCTTCTGTATCGCGATAGATCGTCAACGGGTGAAATACCGGAATGTTTAGTTTTTTGAGGGCACTCACCGATTCTTCACTGTCCCCTGTATAGAATATCGACTGGAGGTTTACAAGGGCATCGATCTTTACAGGGTCCATAAAGAAATCTTCGACTATCTCTCCACCTGATTTGGCACCGGTTTCAGAATCGCCCATACCATAACAGAATGCAGGGATCACGTCAAACTCTGCTTCAAGTTCGCGGATCATCGCATCGATAACCTCAAGGTCACCGTTTGTCCAGTAGGTCCGATGGAATAGCATCCCGATTGCATGTCTCTTTTCTGGCTTGTACCATTCCAGATACTCCTTTACGCTCTCAAAGGCTTGCTCTGCGCGGGGATGATAGATTCCCTGCCACATCGTTTCAGCTGGTGGATCAAACTCGTAATCAAGACCCAGAACATCTTTTCCTATGTATCTGAGCATGTTTACTATGTTTTCTTCTCCGCCATAGAGGTGGTAGGCGTTAACTGTTACGACAACCTTCAGCGGGACGGTTGAAAGCTGCCAGTAGGATGGATCGTGTCCGAACGAGATGATTGGAACATTCACACTCTCCAGCTCTTCGATGACAGAGTCCCAGAACGCATCTTCTGTTGGACGCAGAAGAACCACGTCTGCATCTGTAAACGATTGTGTACAGCTCTCTCGCTTCGAACCATCTTCAAGATCATGAGTTGACCACGCGCTGAGTTCTATTTCAAGCCTGTTACAGGCATCTACAAGGAGCGAGATATCGCTCCCCCATGTTACTGATGTTATTTTCATCTGCACTCCTCACTTCGTTCGGACTGCAGAGTGTTGTCCGATCGAGTATGTATCTCCAAATGTTTGGATTGAAGAGTGTTGTCCGATCGAGTATGTATCTCCAAATGTTTGGATTGAAGAGTGTTGTCCGATCGAGTATGTATCTCCAAATGTTTGGATTGAAGAGTGTTGTCCGATCGAGTATGTGTTGCAGAGTGTTGTCCGATCGAATATGTATCTGAGAGGATCTCCCTTTCATGCATAATGATGTCGTAAACCTCACCTGATGACAGCTGGTCAACCGCAAAATACCGCCCACCTGCGTGCTCTGCGAGCATCCTACAATATCCAAGCTGCATCTTCACAAAAGAGCTGCCAACGGTTTCGGTATCGAGAATGATCACGTGAATGCCAGCAGATCTTGCTTGTTCCGCGATTGAGAGGAGTTCTTCTTTGATCCGCCCATGATCGTTTACAGAGACGTTTGCCCTGCCATCTGAGATTAAAACCATGATCGGAATTGTCTCATCGTTTCTATTCATCTCCCCAAGTAACAGATTGAGTCCAGTGTTCATGCCCGCGCCAAGTGGCGTCTTGCCGCCGGTCGGGAGCTCTCTCAATCGTTCGAATGCAAGATCGACGCTTTGGGAGAGCGGGAGCAGCACATCCGCAGAATCGCCTTTGAACGCAACCATCCCGATTCTGTCCCGCTGCTGGTAAGAGTCCATGAGAAGCGACATAACTGCTCCTTTGGCGCTCTCCATCCGGTTTGAGGCTCCCATCGATCCAGACGCATCAACTACAAAAAGTGTTGCTGTCGAGACCTTCCCGACCCTGATCTTCTCTCTCACATCCCAGTTCTCGATGATCACAGCGTTCTCGCCTGCCATACCTGAACCCCGGTCTCTCTGGTGTGGCGCAGCCGCCCGGATCGTTGCATCGATAGCGATATCGGTGGGTTTTCCTGGCGGAATTGTGTGGCTCGCATACCTCCCACGGTTGGAACGTGCAAGCGTCGGAATCCGCCTTCCCGATGTCTTGCCGCGGCGTATCCGGTCACGTTGTTCCTTTGATCGCACTCTGCCAGCATCGATCGGATTCCCTATTGCAAAGACTGACTCTGGCGATTGTCTCTGTTCGCAATCGCCATCTTCATCAGGCGGATTCTGCGGTTCAGACTGCTCTCTTGGTTCATGCTCCTGATCCTGTTTGTGTTCAGTTTGCTCTTTTCTTTCCTGTGGCTTTTCATCTTCCTTTTCCTTCTCTTTCTGCCGTTCCTGCTTGTCCCTCTCTCGCTCTTTTTCATCCATCATCTGATCGAGCTTATCGGTATCGAGCTCCGGAGGCTCAAACGGCTTTCTCCGCATCCTGTGCGGCAGCGCAAGCTCCATTGCTTCTTTGACGTCGTCGAGCGTGACCTCTGTGCGGTTATCGAATGCTGCTATCGTCTTCGCAGTTCTATTGATGACGATCTCTGCCCGGTGCGTCTTGACGCCGAGTTCGATGCACATCTCAGCTGTGGTCTTAAGTAAATCATCGCTGATCGTGACATCGGGGAAGAGCGACTTTGCCGCCATGATCTTCCCGGCAAGTTCCATCTGCGCATCCAAAAACTCCTCCCTGCACCCGGCAGGATCGGTTTCAAAGCTCTCTGCAACCTTCACAATCTTGACGCGTGCGTCTATGTCGGATAAGCTTTCGACATTTGCCTGCAAACCGAAGCGATCCAGAAGCTGCGGTCTGAGTTCTCCTTCTTCAGGGTTCATCGTGCCGACGAGGATAAATCTCGCTGGGTGCCCCACAGATACGCCTTCTCGCTCAACAATGTTTGCACCCATCGCTGCGGAATCGAGCAGGACATCAGCGACATGATCATCCAGCAGGTTTACCTCATCGATGTAGAGGATACCGCGGTTTGCAGCAGCCAGTATTCCGGGCTCGAGTGCACGTATCCCATCCTTGATTGCCTTTTCGATGTCAAGCGTGCCAACGACCCGATCTTCGGTACACCCAAGCGGGAGATCGATTACACTTGTCCTTCTCGTCATACTTTCGAGTTTTTCGCCATTTTCGAAACGCTCATAGCAGTGGTCGCACATCCCGGCAGTATCCACTGGATTACAGTTGAATGGACAGCCGTTTACAATCTCAATCCTGGGAAGCAATTCCGCAAGTGCCCGCACTGCTGTGGACTTTGCAGTTCCTTTTTCTCCTCGTATGAGGACACCGCCGATTCTCGGGTTGATTGCGTTCAGGATCAGTGCCTTCTTCATTTTCTCCTGCCCGACAATCGCGGTGAAGGGGAGTATCTGTCTGTTTAAGTGATGCATTCTATTTATCTCCTTATTTCTATATTATCTTAATATTCTGTTTCACAACGTTGCCCTTCTGAATACCGAGGTGCAGATCGCAAGCACAATCACCTGCACAACTTCGTTGTGCAGAACCACACACTCCGGTTCTAAATACACTGGTGCAGATCGCAAGCACAATCACGGCACCTGTTGCAAGCATCGCAATCTCGCCACAGGGTTGCTGCCAGTTAGAAGTACTCAACAGAGAATTATTCAGAAATCCAGACATTTTGTCGGATGTCACGAGATCTCTGCTTTGCGGGACATAAAGAGAGCACGCTCACAACCCTGATCAGGGAGTCAGATACACGAATGTAGTTGTCAGTGGGTGTGATCATGGGGGGTGAACGGTTAACGGTCAATTCTCGATTGCGAGAAGCAATCGAGTTGTCAGTGGATGTGACCATGGGAGTGAACCCAACAAAGATCAGCCGAGCGGCAGTGGTGGTTGGAATTAGAGGAAGGCATGTCAGTTCTCCTCCAGCGGTGGATACACAAAGACACCATTATCGACGAGACTCTCATCAAGCCCCTGAAATTCTGTCAGATACTGTCGGTGCGCTGCTTCCGGATCCAGATCTGTAAAACGATCTGGATACAGCCATTTTGCGATGTACCCCATGCCTACAAAGTGAGCTGTCCCGCCGAAGACTGCGTTGTTGATTACGTAAACCTTTCCATTTTCCACCGCAGGAATATAAGCCAGTTCTGAGCGATTCATAATCTCATCAGCGAGATTACTCAACTCGATCATGTCATTCGTATCGTATCCACCCTCAGTTTTTGTAGCTCTGATTATAGCATCAGGATGTCGATTGATCACGTCTTCTTTAGTCACATCCGGATAGTCGATGGTAAGATCACGGAAGATGTTGTAGCCACCAGCAAGCTCGACCTTCTCACACCACCCGGAATTCCCTGCCGCAGTATGATACGGTCTCCAGCATTCGATGTACATCCTTGCTCTGTCATCCATGGGTATATCTTCCACCTCATCATAGATCTGGTTTAAGAATCCCTCGTAGAAACCGAGCCACACCTTTGCTTCATCCCTTTTTCCAAGCAGGTATCCCAGTAGCATCGTATCTTCCACCTGACTCGATGGTTTGTATCCGTCAACCCGGATGCATGCAATCCCTGGATTTGCATCGGTCAGCGTATCCTCGATTGCATCGCACTTTGCCTGGGAGAAGGATGCATACATGATGACAAGATCAGGATTACATTCCAGCATCGCTTCGTAGTCCGGGGACCAGACAGAACCAATGTTGGAATAGCCGCTGAACTCCGGGTAGAATAACGTATCTTCAATCGTATACTTGCTCACGCCAACAATCTTATCAGATGCACCAAGAGCTCTCATCAGCGGCATACAATCTCCATTCGGCGTAATTATCCTCTCAATAGGCTTCTTCACCGTAACGATCTTATCAGTGGCATCGAGAACTGTCATCTCCTTCTCCTTCCCAAGTATGATCAGCGCGATCCGGGTCATATCAAGGATATCGATATCGCCATCATACTTCGCATCGGCAAGTTCTGTTTCATCCATGTGCTCGGCGATGATCAGTTCGGTGTATGTCACATCCTGCATGTTTATTGTGTTGTCCTCATTCGCGTTCCCGAAGACGCCAAGTGTGAAGTCAGAAGCAGAAGCAGAAGCAGGTAGTACCAGCAAGAGTAGTATTGTTATTCCAACCAATATCACATTTATTTTCATTATTATATTTCCTTTATTATTCTTTTCTAAACATAAGATATGCTGTCGCAAGGACGCATATCGATAGTACTGCCCCGAATCCTGGTGTTTTGCGTTCAGCCGTATCTGCCGGAAGCGATGTCTTGGTATCGGTCTTGGCAGCAGGCACAACACTTTCGACGCCATCCCAGCTTGCAGGTATCACCTCTGCCAGGTTATTGACGAGCAGTCCGTCGGATATTTCCATGGCGCAATCTCCTGGTACTATCGTCTCAAAGTGTATCGCTGCAAGCGATCCGGATCCTGAGACGCCATCGATACCAGGAAGATTAAAGAGCACTCGAATGGTGTTTTCACCAGTCAATGCCCAGCCAGCTATTGGTATTACTGTCCCACCGATATCTCCATCATCAACACCTGTAACGTTCACAGCAGCCGGATTAAACGATAGATCGAACTGCCCTGAATCAAGATCAACAGCGTTTTTCATTTCTATTACAACGCTAAAATCACTATCCACCCTCCCGGGAGCATTAACACTGACACTGGTCTGGTATACCTCTGCTGCCGTTGCAGGTATTACCGATACCACTAAAATTATGATAATTGTTGATATAGCTCTTGACATCGTATTCAATCATCATACGTAACTTTATCACTAATAAACGTTTTGTATTGAAAATTACGAAATAATTAATATTAAATATGTTCTTTAGTGTTGATACGTGTTATGACTGACCAGGTCTTGATAATAATCGCGGCGATTGCATGTTATGCATTCGTGGCTTACCTGGAACACAAGAAGAAGATTGATCTGATAGATCAGGGACTGTGGAATCCAGGGGAGAAGTAAGAAAGACCTGAACACAAGTTAATTACCGGAGTGTTTTTCCTTTTACTTGGGGTGGCGCTTCTGATTGGAGTACAGTTACACTTCGTAGAACCTGACCTTACGAGTGAATTGAGGCTTTCAGGTCTATTAACAACCGCGGCTGGAATAGGATTGGTGGTCGCTTATGCGATTGATAAAAGGATTCGTATATCTGCTTGACCCCGATTCTTTATATCTCATCAACCATCAGTCTTCATCCAGCTCCCACCCTATGGCTATCCTTCTTTTTAGTCATCTTTGAACGTCAGGTCAAAACTATATTACCCGGTTATTCCTCTTTTTAGTTTTCGTGTCAGTGTTTCTATTTCTTCTACGGCTTTATTAATATCATCTGTGTTTCTTGCTATCATATCAACAATAGCTGAGCCAACTATTACTCCATCTGCTCCAGCGTTTATGATTTCTTTTGCCTGTTGTGGGTTTGATATGCCAAACCCTACTGCTTTTGGAATATCAGTGTGTACCTGCTGGATTAGAGATTTTGTACGGTCTTCGAGGTCCTCTCTTGCACCAGTAACTCCAAGTCTTGCCACGAGGTAGATAAATCCACTGGAGCTTTGTATGATGCGCTCTATTCGTTCTGGCGTTGTTGTTGGTGCTATAAAGTGTATGAGATCGAGGTTGTATTTTTTGCAGGCTTCACCCAGTTCATCTGATTCCTCTGGCGGAAGGTCTGGTACGATGATTCCAGCTATGCCGTGATTCCTGCAGTCCTTTGCAAAGGTCATAGTGCCGCGGTGGAATATCAGGTTGTAATAGGTCATCACCGCATAAGGTACTGTCTTGGGCAGTGTTTTTACGAGATCAAAGAACAGATCCGGATTCATTCCTGCCTGTAGTGATCGCTGTGATGCTGCCTGGATAGTGGGGCCATCTGCTATCGGATCTGAAAATGGGAGTCCAAGTTCAACAAGATCTGCACCTGCACGTATGAGAGCATGCACTATCCTGGTTGTGGCATCTGGCGTCGGGTCTCCTGCACAGATGTAGGCGATGAGAGCTTTGTCTCGCTTAAAGGCATCAGCAATGTGTTTCATATTCCTCTGTCCATTACAGTATTCAAGTCTTTATCGCCTCTTCCGGAGACATTTATGATTACAAGGTCTCCAAGGTCATCTGCTTTTTTCAGGTATGCAACCGCATGCGATGATTCAAGAGCAGGTATAATCCCCTCCAACTGCGATAATTCATGAAAAGCTTCAAGTGCCTCAAAATCCTGGATATTGTCTGCTATCACGCGACCACAATCAACAAGACGTGAGAGTTCCGGGCCAACTCCTGCATAGTCAAGCCCTGGGGCTATGGAACTGGATTCAAGTATCTGTCCATATTTATCCTGCAGTATCTTTGTTCTGGCACCATGAAGGACACCGTCTTCACCAACGCAGAGCGATGCTGAATGCAGTGCAGCAGTCTTCGTGGTTTTAAGGCCGCTTCCACCTGCTTCAATTGCATACAGTTCCACATCCTCGTTTAAGAATGGATGGAATATGCCCATTGCATTGCTGCCGCCACCAGTGCATGCGATGATACTGTCTGGCAGTCTCCCCTCCTTTTCAAGTATCTGTGCTTTTGCTTCGTTTCCTATGATTTTCTGGAAGTCATGCACCATGGCAGGATAAGGATGTGGCCCAACGATTGATCCAAGAACATAGAATGTGGTTTCTACATTTGTTGCCCAGTCACGCATTGCCTCGTTGATGGCATCTTTTAACGTCTGGCTTCCACTTGTTACGGTGTGTACCTTAGCTCCCAAAAGCTTCATACGATACACGTTCATCTCCTGTCGTTTGATGTCTTTAGCTCCCATATATATTTCTGATGGTATTCCGATGCTTGAAGCAGCCATTGCTGCTGCTGTGCCGTGCTGTCCTGCACCAGTCTCCGCAATAATTCTTTTTTTGCCCATGTATTTTGCAAGCAGTGTCTGACCAATCGTGTTGTTGAGCTTGTGAGCTCCTCCGTGAACAAGATCTTCTCGTTTCAGGTAAACGGTTATTCCGTATTCTTTGCTCAATCTGCGTGCATGATACAGTGGGGTTGGTCTTCCTGCAAAGTTTGACCGATAGTCGTGTAGTTCTGCGATAAACCGGGGATCTTCTTTGTACTTCTTATAGCTCTCTTCAAGTTCATAGAGTGCTGGCATGAGCACTTCCGGCACAAACTGTCCACCATACTTTCCAAATTTACTTTTTTTATTATTTTCCATTGTAAGCTCCTACTTTCCTGCATGCACGAGTTTGTAAGTATTCGTGTATGCGTTTCCTTCCATTATAGCACTTCCTACTAAAATGGCGTCAGCACCACTCTCTATCATTTGAAGTGCATCTTCCGGCGTGCGTACACCACTTTCTGCTATTATTATTGCATCGGCACGTTCTTTCCGTATCATCGGTGCAATCTGTTTTACAGCCTCAAGGTCAATCTCAAAAGTGTTAAGGTTTCGGTTATTGATGCCAATTATTTGTGCATCGGTTGATAGCACTTCTTCTAATTCTTCTGGTGAATGAACTTCTACGATTGGGATAGCACCAGTCTTCTCTACTTCCGTTATAAATTTGTTTAGCTGTTTGTGAAGCACTCCTGCAATCAGAAGCACCATATCTGTCTCTACTTCTGTTATCTGGTTCTTGCTCACTATAAAGTCTTTCCGAAGCACTGGCAGATTGACCTGTTCTCTTACGGATTTGAGATTTTCAATGCTTCCGTGAAAATAGTTCGGCTCTGTAAGCACTGATATTGCACAGGCTCCTGCACGTTCCATTTCTCCTGCTATTTGTGCTGCATATACAGGAGTTATTTTTTTGAAATTCTGTGTGGGAGAGGCTGGTTTTACTTCTGATATAATCGGAACTAACTCACTCTCCTGTGCTTTTTCAATCGATTTCTTGAGACTTTTAGCATTGATGGTAAAAGGTTCCGGCTGGAGATGTCTTGCTCTTTTCTGGCTTGAGCAAATAATATCTTCAAGTATTTTATGCATACTCACTTGCACACTCCGTGTGTAGAAATAACGAATGCTTTGTAAATTGCAAGACGTGTGTAGAAATAACGAATGCTTTGTAAATTGCAAGACGTGTGTAGAAATAACGAACAGCTTGAGCAAATATGATCACTCTTTCACGTCCTTCTTCATAAATTGTAAGAATATCCTCCCATCCAATGCCGGGTTTCGCCATAAAACCACTATGCTAAGTTAATAACCTTGTAATGAAGTTATAGTATATTGATTTTTCGTACTTGCTCAATAATCCTACTCGTCACATTACAAACAAATATCCAAAGGGAATTGAAATTTCCGATGAACAGCTCTCGAATGTCAACATCGAGAGAGGATTTTCATGGTGAGTGGAATTATACTATTTGTCCTGATATTATTAGTGAATGATCAAGTTATAACATAACAGTTCCTTAGCAGTTCGTATTTACTTCTGATAA
>CAJHIS010000009.1 GCA_905067555.1 Candidatus Argoarchaeum ethanivorans | reverse complement strand
ATCCATCAAATTAGAAACACGAAATTCAGGGGGTAATTTGACAGCCTCAGAAGAGCTAGCAGAAATCAATCCAAAATTACCTAATAATGATATTGCTGATGATTTTGAAGTTTCTTTTTTGCCTATGAGAGTCGTTGAAGAACAAACAGGTAAATTCGAACCATCTATTATAAGAAAGTATGTTGAAGTGAAAAAAGGGTACACATCTTTTATAGACGGCGATATTATTTTTGCAAAAATAACACCTTGTATGGAAAATGGAAAAATTGCAGTTTTGGAGAATTTGAAAAATGGTGTGGGTTTTGGTTCTACTGAATTCCACGTAATTAGATTGGTTGATAATAACATATCAAAAATATATATTTTTAATTTCATAATACAAGAAAAATTCAGAAAAGATGCTAAAAGATATATGAGTGGTTCAGCAGGTCAATTAAGAGTACCTAAATATTATTTACGAGAAACTTTAATCCCTCTCCCTCCGCTTGCCGAACAGCGCCGCATCGTCGCAGAAGTTGAAACCCGCCTCTCAGTCTGCGACAAAATGGAAGTAACCATAGCAGAATCCCTTGAAAAAGCAGAATACCTGTGCCATAGCATTTTGAAAAAAGCCTTTGAGGGAAAACTGCTTAACGAAAAAGAGCTGGAAATAGCCCGCAACGCTCCTGACTGGGAGCCTGCTGAAAAACTGCTTGAAAGGATTAAAACAGAGAAAACAAATACAAAAGCAAAGAACAAGGGTAAAAAATGACTAACACAGGAATGATAGTATCAAAAGTATGGAGTTTCGCAGACGTACTCCGTGACGATGGTGTCAGCTACGGCGACTATCTGGAACAGTTGACATATCTGCTTTTTCTGAAAATGGCAGATGAATATTCAAAACCACCGTATGACCGTAAACTGCCTATTCCGGAAGAATATAACTGGGAAAACCTGGTATCGAAAAAAGGCGCAGAACTGGAATCTCATTATACCAAACTTCTTCGTGAATTAAGCCAGGCCAAAGGCATTCTTGGACAGATATTTACAAAATCGCAGAACAAAATACAGAACCCTGCCAACCTCTATCGCATCATAAACATGATCGATAAGGAAAACTGGAATTTGATGGGTACTGATGTTAAAGGGAAAATCTATGAAGGTCTGCTGGAAAAAAATGCAGAGGACGTGAAGAGTGGGGCAGGTCAGTATTTCACCCCCCGTGCGCTAATAATGGCAATGGTTGAATGCATTCATCCTGAACCTGAAAAAACAATCTGCGACCCTGCATGTGGAACCGGTGGTTTTTTCCTTGCATCTTACGATTTTATCAGCAACCCGGAAAATTACCGTTTGGATAAAGAGCAAAAGGAATTTCTCAAAGACAAGACTTTTTCAGGAAACGAGATTGTTGCAAGCGCAAGAAGATTGTGCCTGATGAATATGTTCCTTCATAATATCGGTGAGATTGACGGTGACTCTTCCATATCGGCAGTAGATTCACTCATATCCGACCCGGGCGACCGGTATGACTATGTGCTGACCAATCCTCCCTTTGGTAAAAAAAGCAGCATGACATTTACAAATGAAGAAGGGAAACAGGAAAAAGAAGAACTTGTTTATAATCGCCAGGATTTCTGGGCAACAACTTCTAACAAGCAGTTGAACTTTTTACAGCATATCCATACTCTCCTGAAATCAGACGGATGTGCTGCAGTTGTTCTGCCTGATAATGTACTGTTTGAAGGAGGCGCTGGAGAAACTGTACGTAAAAAAATACTTGAAACAACAGATTTGCACACAGTTCTACGACTTCCGACAGGTATTTTTTACAAACAGGGTGTAAAAGCAAATGTTCTGTTTTTTGATAATAAACCAGCAAGTAAAGACCCCTGGACAAAAGAGGTATGGATTTATGATTTCCGTACCAATGTTCATTTCACACTGAAAAAGAACCCGATGAAATTAGAGGATTTAAAGGATTTTATCAAGTGTTACAATCCTGAAAACAGACATGTGAGAAAAGAAACATGGTCGGAAGACGATCCGGATGGACGTTTTAGGAAATTCTCTTATGGTGAAATAGTTTCAAGAGATAAAACAAATCTTGATATTTCCTGGGTGAAAGATAAAAGCCTGGCTGATCTGGATAACCTGCCAGACCCTGATATATTGGCAAATGAGATTATTGAAAATGTGGAAGCTGGGCTTGAAAGTTTTAGAGAAATAGTCGAAACGATAAACGATGAATGAGAATCTTACTTACAAAATAAATCCTTACTTCCTTGCCAATTCCAGTTGTGATCATAAACGCATACAAGCGAAGGATTGTTTATTTGCTATTTCGTAAATATTTTGTGATGTTGCGTGTTTCTACCTGCCACACCACACCACAAAACGACAACAGGTAGTAGTATAGTTTCAGATAGGTTGGACGGAAACAAAATAAAAGTGCTGGAATTCTCTGAACTGGTTTCATTTTTTACAGAAACCATAGTTCGTTAGTTTCATATATAATCAATTGGTGTTACAGAAACAATGACGTATACCATCTTAGAAAGGGAAGAACTTGCGCCTGAAATTTATTTATTAAAACTTCATGCACCAGAGGTTGCAAGCAAGTCTGAACCGGGCCAGTTCATCATTATTCGAATAGATGAAAGTGGTGAGCGGATACCTTTAACCATTGCAGATTATAACCGTGATGCTGGCATAATTACAGTGGTTTTTATGGAAATTGGTAAAACCACAAAGCAGCTCGCAGCACTCAAAAGCGGTGACAGCTTGAGTGATCTTGTTGGGCCGCTTGGAAATCCTGCAAACGTCCCAAGAAACAGTGTAGTTGTTTTTGTTGGCGGGGGAGTTGGCATAACTACGGTATTCCCGGAAGCACGAGAGTTTAAAAAAGCAGGCAATACAATCATATCAATTATCGGAGCACGCAGTGAAAACCTGCTTATCTGGGAAGACCTGGTGCATTCGGTTAGTGATAAATTATATATCACAACTGACGACGGGACAAAGGGACATCATGGTTTTGTTACTGATGTTTTAACGAACATTCTTGAAGAGCAGGGGGTTGATCTGGTGGTTGCTATCGGACCTGTTGTGATGATGCGTGCGGTTGCAGATGTTACAAAACCATTTGGTGTGAAAACGATAGTAAGCCTGAACCCTGTCATGGTAGATGGCACAGGCATGTGCGGCTCATGCAGAGTGGTTGTTGGAGGGGAGACCAGATTTACCTGCGTGGACGGACCTGAATTTGATGCCCATCAGGTAGATTTTACACTACTGATGAAAAGGCTTACGACATACAGGGATGAAGAAGCTGTATCTCTTGGGAAATTCATGCATGAGCAGGATTGTGATGAAAAATGTTAGTGAAGAGGCCGGAAATGCCAGAGCAAGATCCGGAGGAGAGAATACATAATTTTGATGAAGTAGCACTTGGATACACTGAAGAGCAGGCAACAATCGAGGCAAACCGCTGCCTGCAATGCAAAAAACCACAGTGTATCAAAGGCTGTCCGGTTGAGATTGACATTCCTGCTTTTATCAAAAACATTGCAGAGGGTGACTTTGAAGCTTCCGCTTCGGAACTGAAAAGAGCAAACACACTTCCGGCAATCTGTGGACGCGTCTGCCCGCAGGAGATGCAGTGTGAGATTGAATGCACACTTGGGAAAAAAGGAGAGCCTATTGCAATCGGAAGACTTGAACGGTTTGCAGCAGACTATGAACTTGAAAAGGGCGTACAGACCCCAGGAATTCCGGAATCTACCGGGTATCGCGTGGCAGTTGTTGGCTCAGGTCCTGCAAGTCTTACAGTAGCAGCAGACCTTGCCCGCATTGGGCACAGTGTTACCATTCTTGAAGCACTGCACGAAGAAGGAGGCGTTCTCATCTATGGAATACCAGAATTCAGACTGCCGAAGGAGATTGTCAGAGCAGAAGTTGATTTCATTAAAAAACTTGGAGTAGAGATAAAACTTAACTTTGTGGTAGGCAAACTTCGAAGTGTAGACGAACTCTTAACAGAATATGATGCAGTATTTCTTGGAAGCGGTGCAGGACTCCCCTCCTTTCTTGGAATCGAAGGTGAAAATCTTAATGGCGTGTACTCAGCCAACGAGTTCCTGACCCGTGTGAATCTGATGAAAGCCTACCAATTTCCGGACTATGACACGCCAATTAAAAAAGGCAAACATGTGGTTGTGGTTGGCGCTGGTAACGTGGCAATGGATGCTGCACGCTGTGCACTACGGCTTGGCGCCGAAAACGTTACTATTGTGTACCGGCGTGGTGAAGACGAAATGACAGCACGAATAGAGGAAATTCGGCATGCAAAGGAGGAAGGTGTACACTTCAAACTACTTACCAATCCAACTATTATTTATGGTGATGAAAATAACTGGGTAAAAACCGTTAAGTGCATCAAGATGCGATTAGGTGAACCTGACGAATCCGGGCGAGCCAGACCTGAGCCAATATCTGGAACCGAACACGAAATACCAGCAGATGTTGCGGTTATTGCTATTGGCACAACACCAAATCCACTCATACCATCCACTACCAGTGATTTACAAACAATCAAACGAAATATCATCCCAACAGATGCAGAATGCCGTACCAGCAAAAAAGGTGTGTTTGCTGGTGGGGACGTGGTAACAGGATCAGCCACGGTCATAAGCGCCATGGGTGCAGGAAAAATAGCAGCAAGAGCCATCGATCAGTACCTGCAAAGCTTGCGCTTTGCAGAGACAACCTCAACTCTCGATTGCGAAGCAATCGAGTGCAGAAATACCGGTAACCAATAATTCTCGATTGCGAAGCAATCGAGAGAAGATTCGAACATAGAGCTGTCAGTAGGGTGTAGCATGCCTGCAAGCCAGGTCATACCCAAAAAAGAGATAAACTTTCAAATCAAAAAGCTAATTTGATGGGTTCTATAGTCAGGCTAAAAAATGTTGTTAGAATCTATGTAATCTATAATTATAAAAGGAGTTATATTAAATGAAGAGTCGTTTGGATTGTATACCCTGTTTCCAGAGACAGGCACTCGAAGCTACAAGATTTGCTACTGGTGATGAACATGTACAGGAACAGGTGTTAAGAGAAGTTATTCATTCCCTGTCCGGGTTGGACTGGAAGGTCAGCCCTCTTGAGCTTGCATACGGGGTGCATGGGATTGTGAGAAGAGTGAGTGGGGAAAATGACCCCTACAGCGATGTGAAACAGAGGTGTAATGATGCTGCGTTAAGGATGTATCCGGAGCTGCGAAAGATGGTTGATGAGTCATCAACACCACTTTTAACTGCTGTAAGACTTGCTATTGCAGGCAATATCATCGATCTTGGCATGGGAACAAAGTTTGATATTAAAAAAACTGTCGTTACTACATTGAAAAAAGATTTTAGAATCGATGATTTTTCAAAATTTGTCAGAACATTAAACAACTCTACAAATATCACATATCTCGCAGACAATGCCGGAGAAATTGTGTTTGATAAACTGCTGCTTGAAACAATTCTAAAGGAGTATGATATTGAAAAAATATTGTTCGCAGTAAAAGGCGCCCCGTTTATTAATGATGCAACATTAGGGGATGCAATATATGCAGGTCTTGACCAATTACCTGGTATCAAGTTCATCGGTGTTGGGATAGGCAATGGTAGTGAAATAGAGTATTCCAGTGAAAAGTTTGCAGACATTCTTGCAGCAAGTGATATAGTTATCAGCAAAGGGCAGGGCAACTACGAGGCATTCAGCAGCTACAAGGAGATCTTTTTTTTACTTATAGCAAAATGTCCGGTGATAGCAAAGGATATTGGTGTAAAAGTAGGAGATATAATCTTAAAGTACAGTTCGAAGAAATAAAGGATGGGGGACGATATGACACTAAATATCGCATGGGGTATCACTGGTTGCGGTGACCGTTTAGAAGAGACCTTGCATCTGATGGAACAAATCAATAAGGAATGTGATGTAAAGATTGATGTATACCTATCTAAGAATGCGGTACTTGTAATTAAAAAATACGACCTCTTCAAAGAGCTAAAAAAGCATTTTGAAGTAACAATAGAGAGAGGACCTAATACACCTTTTATCATCGCAGACCTTCAGCTTGGAAAATTTGATCTTCTCATTATATGCCCTGCTACTGGAAACACAACAGCCAAGATCGCATATGGTATAGCAGATACGCTGTTATCTAATGCAGTTGCCCAGGCAATGAAAACACAACTACCAATTTATATATACCCTGCAGATCAGAAAGAGGGAGATATTATCACAACACTCCCGGATGGAAGAAAGCTAACTCTCACCATGCGCAACATTGATATTGAAAACACAGAAAAACTGAAAAGAATGGCAGGTATTAACGTCATCGAAACCCCACAACGAATTAGAGAGATTATACCCCAATGGCACCAAGACTTTGTAACGAAATAACAACTAGAGTCCAAAACTCAAAAATTCTGATCTCTGTTTTTCGTACAAGTCATGCCATTTTTCGACCTTCCAGTCAGTCTGCGGATGTTTGACCCTTGCTTTAATATGTTTTATGTCGTGTTCTTTTGGGAATGCCTCAAACCTGGCTTTCACTCCTGCCGTTTTTATCCTTCTTATTCGCGTAATATTGGCTGCCTCTATCGGTTATTATCTGTTCTACTTTTTGGATCCATCCGTACTCATTCAATACATTCTCCACAATAATGAGGCTTTTTGGCGTTTCTTTTTGTTTTTGTCCTCCTTTACAAGCCTGTTTTTAAGAAGAATATTATGAATCCTGTTGTGTGGAATGTGTTTCCCATATCTGGATTGTTTCGGGACTATACACATAGCCTCATATATCACAAGTTTTATATAGTATAGCATCTACAGTAACTTGCCGTCTTCCAGTAAAATGAAGGAACGGTCACAGAACAGGCGTATCAATGAACAATCGAACACACGCACTATTAAATATTATCGGCATGGGATTTCTTATCCTGACAGTCCTTGCCATGGGATATATCCAAAACTGTGTCGGCTGCACGATCAATTGTTATTGCAAGAGGTAATAAAAATGTACACAAAAATAAAGGAGAAAATCGAAAGAATTGTAGCGGAAAACAACCTGTCAGAAGAGGCAGTGGTCATAAGGGCAAAACCCCTGACACCAGAAGAAGCAATAGGAAACCCCGAAGGTGATGACTTTCCGATACTAAAAGGACGCGAGCGGATGATGCAGGCAGAGTTCAGAGGCAGCTTTGGTCAGGCATTCACAGACATGTATGGCAACTTTGAGGGGACACTCCAGGATGTTCTTGCCATGGAACTCAATAACAACTACAGGAGGGCGATCTTTGTTGCAACACTGAACGCGGTGATGCGGAGTCTCGGGATGATCGAGGGAAGCGTCCACTGCAAGGACGCTGGTCCCGAGGAATGCGGGCTGGATCTGCTCGAGTTTCTTGAGGGGCACCGGGGGTCAAGAATCGCACTGGTTGGATTTCAGCCGGTGCACGCACGGCGATGCTCTGAACGGCATGATCTCAAGATACTGGATATGGACCCGGAGAATATCGGAAAGGAGAAATCCGGTGTTGTGGTACTGGACGGTAGTACGGATGCGGAAGAAGTGCTAAAATGGTGCGATCTGGCGCTTGTTACGGGAACGACGGTCGTTAACGGGACCCTTGAGCCGATACTTCAGATGGCGCAGAAGAAGGCGGTCTTTTATGGGATCAGCATAGCGGGGGTTGCGGAGTTGCTCGGGCTCGAACGGTTCTGTCCGCGGTCGACGTGAGGGGAATGCAGGCGTTAGGGGCTTTGGTTTGCGGCAAGGCGTCTTTAGGGGGTGCTTTGTCGCGGTTTGGTTTTTTATGATGATTGGAGGAATAGCGGGCGGACAGAAGGAGAATCGGAGAATCGTAACCCTTAAATGGTGTGTTGCTGAATAGGTTTAAAGTAGATAAGGAGGGTGAAGATGCTTAAGATAAAAGAAGAGAATTTGCAGTATGTCTACCAAAATAACGCGAAAAGGGGGAGTGATTATGGATATCCCAACATTTGAAGTAGTGCGGGGGTTGTTGGAAGATTACGAAGATGCCATGGATTTTGAAGTATTGAAAACCGAAGAAACGATGGATTATGGGGTGTATTGGAGGTACAGGTTGAAACGGAATTTATGAAATCAGGATCAAGAAGAGCAAGAGAGACAGATCTCGATGATTATCCCTAAAACCCTCATGGAATGATGAAAACGGGGTGCACTACAACGATGCTCAAAAAATTGATATATAATCAAAAGATTGATACCTCGAAAGTATTAATTTGTACCGTAAATTGTATTTAGGAGAATTTCCATGGTTTATATTTTAGAAGTAACACCTGCTGACGTAAATAGACTCAGCGATATACAGTTGACTGATTTATTATCACGCTTATTGCGCATGGAAGCACAAAAATGTGGAATACCAAAGTCTTGCATATCTGGTTCTCGTAATATAAAAGCAGCTGATGGCGGAGAAGATGCTCATATTAAATGGTCTGGTGGACCTGAAAAAACTGAGTGGATACCCAACCGTTACACGCTATTTCAATGTAAAGCAACAGAAATGTCATCCTCCAAATGTAAAAATGAAATTGTGTCCGATGGTGAACTTAAACCTCGCGTGAAAAATGTTTTTGATAATGGTGGCAGTTATGTTCTTTTTTTCACTCAAGAATGCAACACAAAAATGAAAAATGAAAGAGAAAAGGGTTTTCGAGAAGGTATTCAAAGTACAGGTGCTCTTTATTGGGATACTGTTGACATCCAAATTTATGACGCTAATAAAATTTCCATGTGGGTAAATGAATACGTTTCTACTATCGTTCAGGTCCGTAGTTGGCTTGGAAGACCTTTACCAAAAAGTATGTGTACATGGAAGGTTGGAAAAAATACTCTAAAAATGATGTTGAGTATGTTCAGAATGAAATACTAGCAGGTCACATCTCGCAGCTAAAAGATCATTTTATCGGAGCAAAAAAAGTTGCACGTATTGTTGGTTTATCGGGTATTGGAAAGACAAGGCTTGCTCTTGAAGTTTTTCGCCCTCTTAAAAACTCACAAGAAAATATTAAATCTCAAGCAATTACCGATCAAGTAGTATATATAGACGCTGCTGACGATTCTGCGGGATTACCGGGTATAGTTAAACAATGGCGTGATCAAAATTTAGAGGGCATAGTAGTTGTTGATAATTGTGAATTAGATTTACATCAAAGATTACGTAGAGAAATCGAACATCCGGATAGCCGATTAAGCTTACTCACATTAGACTATGATCCTATATCAAATGATGATTGTAATTTTATCAGATTGGAACCCGCATCAGAAGAGGTTATAACAGGGATTATAAAACAGAGCTACCAAGGGTTACGAGACCCAGACATTAGGCGTATTGTCGAATTTGCCGAAGGATTCCCCAAAATAGCTGTTATGCTGGTAAAAGCTCGTCTTAATGAAGTAGATGATATGGGTAATTTAAATGATGATATACTAATGGAAAAATTACTTTGGGGTCGTAAACAGCCAAATGACGTTGCGCGCAAAGTGATTTCTGCCTGTTCTCTGTTCACACGTTTTGGATTTTCGGACGATATGGTCCATCAGTGTGATTTTGTAGCAGAGAAAATTTGTGACATTTCCAAAGATGATTTTTATGAACATGCTGTACAATTTATTGAGCAGGGGGTATTGGATAAAAGAAATCGCTTCGTGAGAGTTGTGCCGATACCACTGGCAATTAGATTAGCTGCAGACTGGTGGAAAAGATGTCGCCTCGAGACAGCAAAAGAACTCGTTACAATGGATATGCCTGATAGAATGTCTGAGGCTCTGTGTGACCAAATTGGTAAACTTCATCACGTTCATGAAGCGAGGCAACTAACCAAAGAGCTGTGTGGTGATGCCGCCCCTTTTGGCCAAGCGGAAGTGCTGAATTCAGATAAGGGTTCACGGCTTTTTCGTTCTCTAGTAGAAGTGAACCCGATAGAAACAGCAAATGCTCTTGAACATGCGTTTGGTGGTTGGGATAAGGAACAGCTTCTCCAAGTTAAAGCTGGGAGAAGAAATTTGGTACGGGCTCTTGAAAAACTGTGTTTTTGGGAAGAAACTTTTCCAATCGCAACAAGGATTTTGCTATCATTTGCTGTAGCTGAAAATGAAACATGGGCAAATAATGCTACGAATAAGTTTTTCCAACTCTTCCACTATTTACTTTCGGGTACACAGGCACCCCCCGATTTACGTTTGCAGGTCATTGATGAAGCTTTGGCTGCAGACGACATGGAATATAGACGACTTGCTGTGGAGGCGCTTGGGCATGCGCTTAACACATATCATTTCCATCGTGATGGGAGTGTGGAGATTCAAGGAAGCAGAGCGCCTCAGGAAGATTGGCTGCCTAAAGTCTGGCAAGATGTTTTTGACTATTGGGCTAAATGTTTTGAACGTCTAATCCCATTGGCAAGTATTGATGATGAGCTGGGTGCTTTGGCAAGAAAGCAAATCGCAAGTAACTTGAGAGGACTAGTCCACTATGGAAGGATGGAAGAACTCGAATCTGCACTGAAATCAATATGTGTAGAAAAAGGCATTTTCTGGCCGGAAGCGTATAAAAAAATAAAAAGTACAATTCACTTTGATGGGGCTAAGCTTCCCAAAAATGGTCTTGAAAAATTAAAAAAGTGGTTAGAGATCTTAGAACCAAAAACATTTGTACAACGTTGGAAGCTGATTATCAGTGAACCACCTCGTGAACTTGAAACCGATGAAGGCGAAACGCATAGCGATAGATTCTACCGATTGGCTAGTGAGTTTGCTGAGGAATGTTCAAAAAATACTCAAGAATTGTTTGAGAATCTGAAAATTGTTTTTGAAGGGGAACAGAGTAGAGGGTACGCCTTTGGACATGCTTTAGGAAAGCTTTTGGACCAAGAGGACGTTTTTATTGAAAAAGCTCTGTCAGTTTTGAAAAAATTACCCCCCCGACAGAGCGAATCCATCAGTTTTATGTGGTTTTGTATATTCGATAAGTCCTGAAAATCCACAACTGATTGAAGAGATGTTAGATTCTGTCGCTAAGGACGATGACCTATATATTCATGCTATAAAACTGACGTGTTCGATAGAACCCCAAAAAGAGGACTTAGGTCGCATCATTGAATTAGTCAAGAAAGGTAAATTTAATCAAAATGATCTGAGAGCATTTGCCTATGGCGGTACTCTTAAACACCTTTCTCCAGAGGATGTTATCACGTTTTGTGAAGATATTATCGGTCTTGGAACTGACGGGATATTTCCGGCTCTTGAAGTTCTGTTTATGTATACTTTCCAAGATGATGAAAAATTTAAATTGTGCCGCAATGAGTTTCAGAGGATTTTAGAAATACCGGGAATCCTGTGCGAACTTGAACCCACATCAACTAGGGATGCTCATCATTTCGAAGAATCAGTTAATAGGTTATTAAATTATGAAGAAATGAATAATGAATTTGCAATCAATATTTCAAAAGAGATTGTAAGGGCTTTCACCCAAGAAAAATTTATGGTCGGACTGATTTCTGATTTAGAACCAGTAATTAGAATCCTTCTAAGTAAATACAGAGATGTTACTTGGCATATTTTTAGTGATGCGCTTCTATCAGATGATCGCAGCTCTTATGTAGATACTTTGTTTAGGCCAGACAACAGTGCAAAATATTATAGTGAAGGAGTATTATCAGAATTGAGTGAAGATTTCTTAATTCAATGGTGCAATGAGAATATAGAAAAAGCACCTGTTATACTTGCCGAACTAGTGCCACTTTTTATCAAAGATGATGAAACACATTCTTTTCATCCAATTGCTAAGTCTTTAATTTATACTTTTGGTAATAGACCGGATGTTCAATCTGCAATTGATTCAAACATGTGGTCTTTTCTTTCATTTGGTTCTCGCACACCCTATTATGAAAAACAGATTGAAGCAATTGAAAAACTTGAAACTGATAATAATCCAAAGCTTAGTATGTGGTGTGCCAAAATGATAAAAGAATTAAATGAAAGAATAGACTATGAAAAAGGACGTGAGGAGGAGAGAAAAATAGGTATACGCTAATGCATACCTTTGACTGGATTTGTGGTTTGCTTACAGACTGATAGCAAAAAACCTTTAAGAAGTCCCGTCCACAATTAAGTATTGAAAGGAGGAAACTATGATGAGAATTCATTACCTGCAGCATGTTCCCTTCGAGGGACTAGGGAACATAGAAAAATGGGCACTCTCAAAAGGGCACCAGATATCAGACACACAACTCTACAACAACGAGCAACTACCTGAACTGGAAGAGTTCGACTGGTTGATCGTAATGGGCGGTCCGATGAACATCTACGAAGATGACAGGTTCCCCTGGCTTGCCAGAGAAAAAGTCTTCATCAAAGACGCGATCGACTCCGACAGAATCGTTCTCGGGGTCTGCCTCGGCGCCCAGCTGATCGCAAGCGTTCTCGGTGCAAAGATTTACAGAAATAGATACCCTGAGATCGGATGGTTCGACGTGCGGCTCACTGACGCTGCCAGCAAATCCCGGGTGTTCAGACAGCTTCCGGAACGATTCACAGCGTTTCACTGGCACGGCGACACGTATGACCTGCCGCTTGGAGCTACAGGGATCGCAGAGTCGGATGCATGCCAAAATCAGGCGTTCGAGTACGGAAGCAGGAGCAGGGTCATCGGGCTGCAATTCCATCTTGACACGACTTTTGAGAGCATCCGGCAACTGGTTGAGCACTGTGGTGATGAACTGGTTCCGGGCGAGTATGTCCAGGGTAGGGATGAGTTGTTGGTGCAATGCAGGAATCTTGACGATCTGCGTGGGTACAGTGAGATGCTGTTCGATTGTGTTGAGACGGAATATAAAGGTGTGCGTGAGGACGATTGATAACCGGTAACACTTGATTGTACCGACACATTTACAACTTCGTTGTGCAGAACCGCACACACCGTTTGCAAAAATAACTCTCGATTGCGAAGCAATCGAGTAGAAAATAACGTGTGATGTATTGACCTTTTCCAGATAGGCTCTTAACAAAGTCAAGTCAAGTTTGTAGTATCCTAATATTATTTCGTTCATTTTCCTTGGTCTGAATACTATTTATTTTCATATATCAAATCACCATCCATTGATCTTAAAAAACAATCCTAACAATGATTCTGGCTTTAATTTTCGTATAAAAGCATCATTTGGAGTTTCTCCCCATTCAAGTTTTAAAGCTCCATGTATTCTCGCATTGTACCATTCTTTAAATTCATCAGCTGAATCAAATTTATCTCTATGCCTTTTATAAGTCTGAATCAATCTTTCCATCTTTCCATTAGTCTGAGGGTTATTTCTTTTTGATGGAATATGCCTTATTCCTCTTGATTGTAAATAATTCTGGAAAACCGACTCAGCCTTACCGTTTTTATCTCTCTTATTCGGATAGAATTGTGCTCCTCTGTCAGTATTTAAACCCTCAATAAGTGCATTGAATACAGCTGCCTGGTTTTCAGCCTCTTTCAAGACGTGAATTGCATTTTCAGTAGTCGCATTATCGAATTCTCCAATTGACAGGATCTTCCTGGATGCGTCATCTTCGTATGCGATTACCTGTGTTCCCTTATATTCACACCAATCTGCGTGAAGCAGGGAAAGACTGTGTTCCCTTTCATATCTACACCGTTTACGCTTTTTTTGTTTTCTAATATTTGGTTTTGCCAATCCTAATTCCAAAAGATACTTGTGAATTTTATTTTGCGGGATATTTTGGCCATATTTTGTGCTTATGTGATGCCTCAGAAGTTTTGCTCCAAGAAACGACTCTACATGAGCTCGTTGTATAATTTTTTTCTGTTCATCGGTCAAATAGGTCTTGGGGCGTCGATTCATATTTAAAATTGGATATTCTCCTGTTTCTTTAAAATGTTTTACAAATTGCTGAACCCGTCGTTGCGATACTTTTAGATCCCTGGCCACATTAGAGGTTGTTTCACCTTTTTTCAATACCCATTTAATAGCTAATCGTATCTTCCGGTCACTCATTTTTACCATGGACAAGGTGTGTTGAGTTCCATGTACAAAATACAGGCGAAATAATTTCGGGATACTACAAAGTCAAGTCAAGTTAAAAAGATTTATAAAGCTTTAAATAATAACAGTATAATAGATACAATTATTATGTCTAAAGTTGAAGAAGCCATAAAATCGATTAAAATCGAAAATGTTGTAGCTTCCAGCTCCGTTGAAACTAAACTCGATTTACAGGAAGTTATTAAAGTTCTTGAAAATGCTGAGTACAATAAAGCACGATTTCCCGGAGTAGTATACCGAACAACCAATCCAAAGACTGCTGCCCTCGTGTTTGGAAGTGGTAAAATCGTGTGCACTGGTGCAAAAAGTATACCTGAGGTGCATAAAGGTCTTGGACAGGTTTTTGATCGAATACGCAAAACCAATGTTGAAATACCTGATGAGCCAGAGGTCACCGTTCAAAATATCGTAGCATCTGCCGATATTGGTACTGTGCTTAACCTCAATGCTATCGCCATCGGACTTGGTCTGGAAAACATCGAATACGAGCCAGAGCAGTTTCCGGGTCTTGTATATCGACTTTCAGAACCAAAAGTAGTAATGTTGATATTTGGCAGTGGAAAGATTGTTATCACAGGTGGCAAAAAACCTGTTGATGCTGAACATGCTGTTATTAAGATTATGGATGAACTCGATGGTCTCGGTCTTCTGTAATGCAGAGTATCCCGATACTTGATAATCACATACATCTTGACAGACGGGGTCGTTTTTTAGATGCAGTGCAGGATTTTGTAAACAGTGGCGGCACGCACATCGTTCTTGTTTCAAAACCATCATGGACAATCGGGATTAACATCATACAGGCTGAAGACTACAAAAAAGTGTTTGACGAGACACTTACAATAGCAAAAGCAGTTAGAGAAATGGGGGTTGGTGTTTTTGTGGTACTTGGAGTTCACCCAGCCGAAATATCTAAATTGATTGAACATCGACCACTTGAAGAGGTGGTGGATTTGATGAAACAGGGGCTTGATTGTGCAGGCAAATATGTAGAAAAACAACTTGCAGTTGGCTTAAAATCAGGAAGACCCCATTATCCTGTATCAAAAGAAATATGGGATGCATCCAATCACATAATAGAGCATGCAATGACCCTATCAAGAGAACTTGATTGTGCAGTACAACTTCACACAGAAGATACAACCATTGAAATGTTGCATGAATTATGGGATATAGTAAAAAAAACGGGAATGTCTCCACAACGAGTGGTAAAACACTATGCACCACCAATGATAAAAGAATTTGAAAATACTGGGCTATTTCCCGGGATTATCTCATCAAAACATGCTGTAGAGGAGGCATTGCAGACAAGCGCACGTTTTGTAATGGAAACCGACTATATCGATGATTTAAAGCGTCCAGGAGCGGTACTTGGACCAAAAACAGTACCTAAAAAAACAAAAAAACTGATTGAACTGTATGGCACAGAACCATTTTACAAGGTGCATAAAGAGAACCCTGAGAAAATATACCAGATAGAAATAAACCTGTAGCATTTGTGAGGGTCAAGAGTCACTTACAGTTCAGGCAGGGAAAAAGAAAATATCAAGGTGTGTTATATGTAGAAAGTTAATCAAAGGTAATCAGATATGTACCAACTAACATTTTTTGAAGAAGAGAAAAAATTAATCAATTTAAGAGAAGCGGCTGATTGGGCTTCACAACATTTAAACCGCAAAGTTACAATTTCTAATATTTCGTATTTGCTGCAATACGGAAGAATAAGAAGGTATGGAAGTAATGGGAATCGCTTGATAAATATTGAAGAATTAAAAGAATATTATGACTCTTATGACAAAGAAAAACAGTGGAAAAAGAAATTAGGTAAAGACCTTAATTGGCATTTGTCATTTGTAGAATACAAAGAATCGGAAAGAACAAAACACGTTCATAGGTTACATCCGTACAAAGGTAAATTTATTCCTCAATTAGTAGAATATTTTCTTGATTCTCATACTGACGAATTCAAGCAACAAACATACTTTCATAAAGGTGATATTGTGTTGGATCCATTTTGCGGAAGTGGAACAGCATTAGTCCAAGCGAATGAATTAGGAATGCATGCCATTGGTATAGATATTTCTGCTTTTAATGCTATGATCAGTAATGCTAAACTTGAAAAACATAATATCCCAGAGATGGGGGAAGCTATTCACAAAATAACATTGAGTTTAAAAAATTTTCAAAAAACAAAAAATAATATCGCTTTTGAAGAACATCTTCTTTCAGAACTTGCAAAATTTAACTACAAGTATTTTCCATCACCAGAATATAAAAGAAAAGTAATGAAAGGTGAGATTAACGAACAAGAATATACCAAAGATAAAGAACAAGAGTTTTTAAGCATTTATTATGATTTAGTGGAAAAATATAAAATCAAAATTAAGCAAGATAAAAATAATTCCTTCCTAGATAAGTGGTTTTTATTTCCAGTGAGAGAAGAAATCGATTTTGTATTTAAAGAATTGGAAAAAGTAGATAATAAGGATATTAAAAAAATATTAGCAATAATATTCAGTAGAACCGTTCGCTCTTGCCGAGCTACTACACATGCTGATTTAGCAACCTTAAAAGAGCCTGTCACAACAACATATTACTGTAAGAAACACGGTAAAGTATGTAAACCAATATTTTCCATCAAGGGCTGGTGGCAAAGATATACTACAGATACATTAAATCGCCTTAAAGAATTCGATAGATTAAGAACCGAAACATTTCAAACCTGTTTGACAGGAGATAGTAGAACGATAGATATTTATGAAGAAATTAAAAAAAGGAATTCAGAGTTTGTAGAATTATTGCTGAAACAAAGGATCAAAGGTATTTTCTCAAGTCCACCTTATGTTGGACTTATTGACTATCACGAACAGCATGCTTATGCATACGACATATTTGGGTTTGATCGAAAAGATGAAATAGAAATTGGACCTCTTTCTAAAGGCCAGGGAAAGGAAGCGAGGGATGCCTATGTTAAAGGTATAGCAGAATCTTTAAGAAATTGCAAAAAATATCTTCAAAAAGATTATGACATCTTTTTAGTAGCCAATGACAAATTTAATCTTTATCCTGATATTGCTCAGTTGGCTGAGATGAAAATTGTTAATCGATTCAAGCGTCCTGTGTTAAATAGAGTGGAAAAAGATAGATCTAACGCCTATGCAGAAATAATATTTCATCTAAAGGAGATATAAAATGCCGCTTACAAAAGAACAAATAAAATTAATCGAGAATGTCATCAAAGATAGCCTACGGAAAAAGTTTCAAACATACAACCCAGAAACAAAAAATATGCCGTTTCATTATCGTTTACTTGGTCGTGATAGAATGGTCTTATTCTCTTTTATTCATTCTTTAAATACTACTTTTGGCACATCTATCTTTGAACCTGTTGCGGAAATTTTGGCAAGTTTGAACTTTGAATTTGCACAAAAACAGTATGTGGTTGGTGATGCTATTAGTGAACAAGCCCAGTTTGAAATTCAGCGTATTATGAATGAACTTACAATTGGAAAAAATCCAAACAAGGCGAAAGAAATCGAAAGGATAAGAAAAGTTTGCAACAAAGGTACCATGAACAAATTAAAAACTGTAAAAGTTGATTTGTTCGTTCAAAGTGCGGATGAAACAGTGCATTTATTTGATTTGAAAACAGCAAAACCAAATATCAGCAATTTTAAAGATTTCAAAAGGACATTGTTAGAATGGATAGCAATTTTCTTAGCGAAAAATCCAAATGCAAAGGTAGAGTCATATATTGCGATTCCTTGCAATCCTTATGAGCCAAGACCTTATGAAAGATGGACATTGAAAGGTATGTTAGATCTAGATAATGAGTTGAAAGTCGGAAAAGACTTGTGGGACTTTTTTGGGAATGATGGTACATATGAAGAATTATTAAATTGTTTTGAAAGAGCAGGTATAGAATTAAGACCAGAAATTGATGCGTATTTTTCAAGATTCAAGTAATACCCAAGTTTAAAAGATGCCCAAAAAACCAATGGCAGTAGTTGACTTCATCATAGTACCTAACTGAAATTAATTAACCCAAACCAGAAAATCATTTAGCTTCATCGCAGAGGATCGAGAGGGATTTGTTATTTTTCACTTTTACTATCTCTGTGGCTTTCCAAAACTTTGTTTCGAAAATATCAAAAAGTCTCCGGGTTTCTGGTCACTACAACGCAGGGACACCAAAGACCTAAAAGATTTAATATATTTATGGAGAACGATTTATTTAGATAATATATAACAAATGATAAAACAGCCAAGCACAAGCATTGCAAGTGAGATTCGTAACAACCATTTCATGATGAAAATGCGTGATTCCGGATCTTCATACTGACGTATCAAAAAGTTAAAAATGCGGTCAGACGTGGACATCTATGATTTAATCTTCTTCAGTCTGAATGTTTCTTCCCTCTCCATTTCCTCAAGCCTGAGCATGATGAAATCCATCGCCTCAGATAATTCCGGAATGACTTTAAACTCGAGAGCATTGACACGACGCTTTGTTTTTTCAATATCGTCAAGAAGCTTTTTCATCGTGGTTTCGATCTCTGCTGCAATGATAATCTTTTCAACAAGATTTTCGTATGCATCAGCAGCCTCATCAATGCGCGAACTTGTTCCAATGATGCCGTAGCCGCGCTCGATGATGTTTTTTTTAACACTGGTCGATTTGATTCTTGGAACCACCACACCCATCACGTTCTTGCTTTCGAGCGTTATCACTGGTGCATCTTTAAGAGCAAAAGCAGTGGATTTTACAGCCACCACACCCTCGATTGCTTTTGCAATGTTCAGATTTTGTTGAGCAATTTCATAGTCCTTCTCAACTTCACTTCTCACATTCTTAGCTTTATTAAGAATGTCAAATAGTTCTATGATGAGCCCATCACGCTTCATTTTAAGAAGCTTGTGTCCGCTCTCAGATAGCTTGATCTTTTTTTTAAGTCCTATAAGCTCTGAACGGGTTGGTTTAATCGTATCTTTTATTGCCATATTTATTCAGTAGAAGCCTTACTCTTGTTTCTGTGTGCAGGATGATATTTCTCAATATATTTGTTGTCGATACGTGTGAGTTGCGCCTCGGAAAGCGTTGCAAGCAGTTCCCAGCCAAGATCAAGAGTCGTTTCAATATCCCTGTCTTCCTCCATTCCCTGTCGCACAAATCGATCCTCAAACAAATCTGCAAACTCAAGGAATTTTCGATCTCGTTCAGAAAGTGCCTCCTTGCCAACGATTGCCACCAAACCACGAAGGTCTAAACCTTCTGCATAGCCTGCATACAACTGGTCAGAGACTGCTTTATGATCTTCCCTTGTTCTTTTAGATCCTATGCCAGAGTTCATCAGGCGTGAGAGAGATGGCAGTACATTTATTGGTGGATAGATGCCTTTCATGTGAAGTTCTCTTGAAATAACAATCTGCCCCTCGGTGATGTAGCCACTGAGGTCTGGTATTGGGTGAGTAATATCATCACCAGGCATCGAGAGAATAGAGAACTGGGTAACAGAACCTTTTCGCCCTTTTATCACACCAGCACGCTCATAGAGTGATGCGAGATCGGTGTACATGTAACCTGGATAACCGCGCCGTCCCGGCACCTCTTCTCTTGCAGCGCCCATCTGCCGCAGAGCTTCACAGTAGTTGGTCATGTCTGTTAGAATGACAAGCACGTGCATTTCACACTCATAAGCAAGATATTCTGCTGCTGTGAGTGCCAGTCTTGGAGTGATTAGTCGTTCCACTGCAGGGTCATCAGCAAGGTTTGTAAATACTACTGCACGCTCAAGTGCGCCTGTTCGCTCGAAGTCGTACATAAAGTGTTGTGCCTCTTCACTGGTGATGCCCATGGCTGCAAACACAACTGCGAATTCTTCTTCTGCACCAAGCACCTTTGCCTGGCGTGCAATCTGGAGGGCTATCTCATTGTGGGGTAGACCTGAGCCGGAAAATATAGGAAGCTTCTGTCCGCGAACAAGAGTGTTCATTCCATCAATCGTTGAGATGCCTGTTTGAATAAATTCTTCAGGGGGCTTTCTTGAATATGGATTGATGGCTGCTCCTGTAATCTCCCAGCGATCTTCAGGCACAATTCTTGGACCGCCATCAAGTGGCTCTCCAGACCCGGAAAGGATGCGCCCAAGTAGTTCAGATGATACTGGCAGTTTGATGGTTTCTCCTGTAAATCGCACACCTGAGTCCTTGTTTAATCCTCCGGTACCTTCGAATACCTGTACTACAACAATGTCCTTCGAAGTGTCGAGCACCTGCCCTCGTTTAACAGAACCGTCAGCAAGCGTAATATTTACAAGCTCGTTGTAACCAACAGGTTCTGTTTTTTCAACAAATATAAGTGGTCCTGCAATTTCACCAATGGTTTTATACTCTTTTGCCATTTTATTTACCTCTGTTGCGTTTGAGCTGCGAACTCTTCATCTGCTTTCTTCATCACAGTATCAAGAACTGCATCGATATCCTTTTCAAATCTAACCTTTGCAAGCATATCCCTCGATTCAAGTGCAACGATATTTGTCACTGATGCACCCGATTCAAGAGCTAATACTGCTTTTTCGCCCCACGTGAGGATTGCTTTTAGCATTTTATACTGGTTAATCATCGGACAGTAGCTGTCAACGTCATGATATGCATTCTGCTGTAGGAAATACTCTCGCACCATGCGGGCAATTTCAAGTGTTAGCTGCTGATCATCAGGCAGAGCATCCGAACCTACAAGCTGCACAATATCCTGGAGTTCTGCTTCTCTTTGAAGCAAATTCATTGTATCGGACCGAAGCTTTGTCCATTCGGTTGATATATTTTCATTGTACCATTCATCAAGGGTTCTGCCATAAAGAGAGTAGCTTGTAAGCCAGTTTATAGCCGGGAAGTGTCGACGTTGTGCAAGTTTCGCGTCTAATGCCCAAAACACCTTCACAATTCGTAATGTGTTCTGAGTAACCGGCTCTGAGAAGTCACCGCCTGGTGGTGATACTGCACCGATAACAGTGACAGATCCTTCGTCTCCACATAGAGTTTTGGCTCTTCCGGCACGCTCATAGAACTCTGCAAGTTTTGCTGCAAGGTATGCCGGGTAACCTTCTTCACCAGGCATTTCTTCAAGTCGCGACGAGATTTCCCTCATTGCTTCAGCCCATCTGGAAGTTGAATCTGCCATGAGTGACACATCATATCCCATGTCACGATAATATTCTGCTATGGTAATTCCAGTGTACACTGATGCTTCTCTTGCTGCAACAGGCATATTGGAAGTATTAGCTATAAGAACAGTTCTCTCCATTAACGGTCTGCCACTTTTCGGGTCCTCCAGTTCCGGAAACTCATTCAATACGTCAGCCATTTCATTGCCGCGCTCACCGCATCCGATGTACACCACTATTTCAGCATCACTCCATTTTGCAAGCTGCTGCTGCATTACGGTTTTACCGCTGCCAAATGGTCCGGGGATAGCTGCTGTTCCACCTTTTGCAAGTGGAAATAATCCATCGAAGATTCGCTGTCCGGTAATGAGTGGAATTGTTGGACGCAGTTTATTCTTTACCGGTCTTGGATGCCGCACAGGCCAGTAATGCATGAGTTTGAGCTCTGTGCCATCGGAGAGCCTGCCAATCACATCATCAACAGTAAACGTACCCTCATTAATCTCATCAACCACGCCTGACACGTTTGGTGGAAGAAGTATCCGATGTAGAATATTCCCTGTTTCCTGCACAGTTCCAATGATTTTGCCACCTTCAAGTTTGTCACCCTTCTTTACAACTGGTTTGAATTCCCATTGTTTGTTATGGTCAAGACCGCTCGCGCTTACTCCACGCTGAATAAAATCTCCCATCTTCTCCTTTAGTACAGGAAGCGGTCGCTGGATACCATCGTATATGCTCTCGAGAAGACCAGGTCCAAGTTCTACTGATAATGGCATGCCAGTATCAATAACCGGTTCACCAGGTTTAACACCCGAAGTGTCCTCGTACACCTGTATAATGGTTTTTTCTCCTTTGATACCTATCACTTCGCCCATCAGACCTTCATTTCCCACTTTGACCACATCATACATGCGAGCATTGATGTTAAGGGCAGTGACAACAGGCCCTGAGATTCGATAAATTTCACCTTTTATTTCCACAGATCAACACCTACTGATTGTTTTATTTTTTCTCTTAAGTTACTTTCACCTTTTCCGCCAATTGCAACTACAGTTGGCTCAACTGATTCATTGAGTTCCGTCATGAGTTGTTCTGGAAGCCTGAGAAGGTCATCATTATGCATTACAATGATTCCAACTTCCGGATTATGCATAGTGTTCTCTACTATCTCAATTAAATTATCATCTGTTATATCATACACTTTTTTAACTCCTGCAAGTCTGAATCCAAGAGTGAATTCACTCTGTCCAACCACTGCTAATTCCATACTAGATCACCTGCAAAGCTGCGCTTTGCAGAAATAACTCTTAATTCTCGATTGCGGTGCACTGCACAACTTCGTTGTGCAGAAATAACTCTTAATTGCATCCTCTGATTCTCGATTACGCAGTAATCGAGTGGTGATAATTTCATGTTACATCACCAGATGGCTTCGTATGATTTCATCAGCCAATTTTAGCTCTTTTCCTCGTGCAATAACCCGCAAATTATCTACTTCAATCTTTTTACTTAGGATATAATCAAGCACTGGAAGTATAGACAAAGGATAATAGTGAGAAATTTGTGATGCATAATTCATCAGGTGAGCATCCAATTTCGTATCCACGTCCATTAACGTGGTCATCTGATCACTGACCACATCAGATATTGACCGCCAGTATGAATAACCGTCTAGTGAGTGAACAAGTTCGGAAAAGGACAATCCTGACAATCTGGTTAAATCGGATTCTTTTAACTCCAGACCACCGGTGATTAAGATGTTTTGAACATATTCACGCTCAACTCCAGCCTTTTTCAGTCTGAACAGCATCTTTAAATTCTTTATGTCTATCTCTGTTTGAATGAATTTTAAGAAGAATTTTTCCCCAGGTGAGCCGCCAACAGCATCAAGCAATCGTGTATAAGATAACCTGTCAAGCTCATCTTCTATTTTGTTAAGCATTCCTCCCTCATATTTTGTAAGTACCGGATAATATGGGGTATGTTCAAGGGAAGCGATTACATCCCCAATACTCTCTTTTTTTGCCATTAATTCAAGTTCCGGATAATGCAGTTCACCTGCTGATACCACACAGTTTAAGATTTCCTCTTCTGAAGCACCGTAATATTTACCACGGATTACGGTTTTGATATTCCAAACATCCCATCTACGCATATATTCTGTTATCAGATAATTGACCTCTCCCCGGGAAATGTCCATTAATTTTCTATAGGAAGCTCCAAGACTCCTGCCAAGAGCATGCTCAAGAAGGTCTATTGACTTGAATTTAGCTGAAAGTTCATCAACATCCTTCTTGTATTCTGATTCTTCAATAAATCGGATGATCTCTGGTAGTTGCATGTTTAATAGCTTGGGATATGTCTCTTTAGGGATGAGTTTTCTCTTTCGTGCACGCACACGGGCAGTTATGTATGCGTAAGCTGGAGTTTTGAATAGTCCGCACATCAAAAATCACCCAAGAAGCATCCCTGATACTTGTTTTAGTGATTTCTCATTAATGTCCTGTAGTATTGTATCGTATGTATAATCATACTGCACCGTTCTATCACTGCTCTCGATTACCACACCGCCAAGACAATCTATGCTCCCTGCATATTCAAGTTTGGAAATTTTCTCAACAAGTGTTTTATCTTTCTTGTTAGAATAAATTCTTGAACCTGCTGTAGCATGCTTTTTAAGAAGTGCTTCCGAAAATTTCGCATTCTTTTCATCGGAAATACTACCTATGCGATCTGCTACGTTCTTCTGCACTTCTTCAAACATTGCTTGACGCGCATTCAATGCTTCCCGTTTCACCCTGAGATGTGCACTTGAAATCTCCTGTTTTTTAAGTTGCTCAGCTTCTCCACGTGCTGCATCTTCCAGTGCCTCTCGCTCTTTTTCAGCTTCACCTTTCGCTCTTTTAAGAATGTTAGTTACTTCTTCGTCTGCCTCCTGTAGTATTACCTTCGCTTGTTCTTTTCCCTTTTCTATAATACTTGCTACAACTGTTTCGAGTCCCATGGACGTGATTCCTGTTCAAAAGTTAAACGATATTCAGAACACAAAGAGTAATATCAATGCCACAACGAGCCCGAAAATTACGATTGATTCCGGAATAACGGTCATTAGCAAACCTTTACCAAAAAACTTTGGATCTTCTGCCATAGCACCGATGGCTGCAGCGCCAATGCTCTGCTCGCCAATACCAGCGCCAAGACCTGTTAGTCCTACTGCTAAACCTGCACCAAGTGCAATTAATCCCATTGCTTCAGCTTCTACCATATTTCTTCATTCCTCTGTATATTTTCGTATAAAGCCAAACGGATCATATTTTGTTCCGCCGCCTTCATAAAATTTAGTGAAAAATTCCACGTACTGCAACCTTAACGAGTGCAGTCCAGGGCCTATAATTCCAAGAAGTAAATTGATGGTGTGACCAAATATCAACACCAGTATGCCTATTACAATAAACACCCCCCCTTGTGAAAAAAGTACATCCCTGCAGATGGTATTTACTGCAAGGGCAATGCCTGCTGATGAGAGCCCTATCGCGAGTAGCCTTGCGTAGGAAAAGATGTTGCTCAAAAGTGTTGGAATCTCCATGATTGCTATAACACCCTCACCTTTAACCAGAAGGATGATTCCGATTATCCCAAACACAATTCCTGATGCAAAGACTGGATCATGTGTGTTTAAGACGCCCCCCCCGAGTATTGCTGGCATGGCAGTTACAATTGCCATAATTCCGCCAAAAAGTATCATAAGCCAGCACAGCTTTTCAGTCACAGCATGTTTAAAACCATGCTCAATGGCAACATTCCTAATTCCAAGGAGCAAACCAAGCGTCACATGGATTATTCCTATTCCAAACACCAGAACAAGTAGTAGCTCCACTGATGCGAATCGATGCACAGGGAGCTGTAACGCTCCAATGTGTGGACCATAAATACCAAGAATGCCGGTTTCCACAGCTCCATGATGCACCATATTAAACAATGGTGCCCCAAAGAATTCACCATATATTATACCAAATATGATCGTTGAGAAAGCTGAGTACAAAAGAATAATTGCAAGCTCATGCAGCCCCCCGGATTTGACCTTTGACATTATAGTCCATGAAAGAAAGATAAGTAACACACCATAACCAGTGTCTCCAAGCATAAACCCGTAAAACAGAGGAAATGTAATAAACAGAATTAATGAAGGATCTATTTCTTTGTATTTTGGTGTGGCAAATGTGTCGACAAGCAGTTCAAAAGGTTTTACTGCTTTTGGGTTGTCAAGTGATATCGGTGCATCCTTTACTTCTTCATCCTCAAGCTTTGATGCATATACATTGCCAGCACCTCCTTCGATTGTTTTTTCAAAATCGTCATATTTGTTAATTGGTACCCAGCCATCAACAACAAAAGCATGATCGCTTGTAGCGAATCTAAGTGGCGCTTCTGATTTTTGTGTTTCTATTGTAAGATATTCTTCTGATGCAAGCATAAACTCTGCATATTCCTGCTTGAGTCGAACGAGTTCAGATTCGGCGTTTGTTAACTTTTCGGTTAGCTCTGCTTTTGCTGCTGCCATTTCTTCGAGTGCTGCCTGCGGATTACCTGTCAGTTCCGGTGGTCTGATTTCTACATAAGTACTATCATTTTGCAGTATTTTGTTTATCTCATCTTCTTTTTCCTTTACAACTGCTACCGCAATAGTTTTCTTACCTTCGATTTCTCCCGTGTACAGTTCATACTGGCTTGTTTCTGCTTTTATTGCATCTTCGATGTTGCTGTCGATAAAACCAACGAAGACCTTTATCGACTGGTACCCGGTGTAATCTTCAAGTGATAGCGGCAGTGAAGCCAGTGGTTTTATTGTGTCTTCGATATCCTGCTTCTGTTTTAACTCTGTTTCTATGCTTCGCATCAAATTATGCTGTTTTAAAACTTCCTCTTCAAGCTCTGAGAGTGTGGATTCTATCTGCGATGGAAGCTCTTTTGCTGAGATTTTTTTGTCAAAACCAGCCTCTTCCTCGCTTCCAAGCTGGTTTTCTATTGAACGTAATGTCACAAGATGCTCTGAGAATTTTGATGCCATTGATCCTGGTTTTCCAATCTTGAAACCAGCTTCCTCCTCGTCATAGTCGATGATATGAAGAAGGTTTAGCTTGTGAAGGTTCTCTATTGTTTGATCAAGTGCATCACTGGTACCAACGACCACCACCCGTGTCATTTTTTCAGGTTTAAGCATTAAACTATAGTCCTCTCAAATTCATTGATCAAGAAATCCACTGCATCATCCATGTTTTTCTGTGATTTTTGTCTGAAAACATCAGCTTCCTTGGCTCCAGCAGAGATTATTTTCTCCTGTTCTTCTTTGATCAATTCTTTCGTATTTTCGAGTGTTTTCTTTCTATACTTGTTTGATTCCTCTTTCGCAGTTTTTATGATTAAATATGTCTGGTCGTTTGCCTCTTTAATTTTTCTCTCTTTTTCCTGCACGGCATCTAAGACCATTTTGTTCACATCTTCCTCTGCTTTTTTTATCTGCGATAGTATCTCGGTTTTAGCCATTGTAATTCCTCCCACGCACGGTGTGATGAGCCTGAAATTATTCCTTGAATAGCATACCACCTATATAACTTGCTCGGTTTCCAACTCTTAATCAGGCAGGTTTGTGTAAATATTTGTCAAAATATTTCGTGATCGTAAGCTTTGTGTGGAGTGCGCTTATGAGAGTTACGTGCGGAGGGGTTCTGATATTGTTTGATCGACGATCTAATATTCTATCAAAACCAGAACGAATAAAGCTTAATAACCTGAGTTATAGGGTTTCATAGGCTACATCCACTTAAAATCAGCCAGCTGTATTTGGTTTCACTTAAATTTTTGTAGCCCATATATAGGCTACAAAATTCCCCTACCATAATCCACATACAACGATACTGCATGTGTTTTCATAATATTTAGAACTTTGTAGCCTTCAAAACCCTGAAAGTCAGGTAATAATGCATCAGCGTTCAGATGCTTCCGAAGTTTTATTTTTGTTTTGCTCATGCAAAACACCACCCTTTAAATTCCAAATTTAGCGACATTGTTTGGAATTACTCTATTTTTTTAACGTATAGGAAATTGTAAACGCACAATATTCTCTTGCACTCGATTGCTAACTCAATCGAGCAATTGTACATAAATGTTTACGAAAATATAAAGAATCGATTCTTTGACTGCATGCGTTTATCGTCACAACGGAAACAGATGCTATTTAACCAACACAAGTAATCAGCCTTTTTTCCCATTACTTCACTATTAATATTTCATCATTTATTTTTATTATCTTTACTTCTCTCCTATCGTCTGATATAAAAGCTGGTTTTCTCATGGTGATGGTTTTATAGGTATCCGGGTCCATGATTTGTACAGAAGTCTTATCACTACTGATTAATATTGCTGTTTTTGCATCATCTGCTCCAGCGATTTTTTTTGCCTGTTTCATTTGTTCTTTATGCAGTGTCACTGAAATATCGCTTAAAAGGTCTACAGCAGTGATGTTTTTTCCGATCCTTGTAACATTGAGGTAGCTGCCGTTACACTTTATTATGTCGCCCTCCTTAAACCGCGGCAGTCTCAGTGCGTATGTCATACGATACACATCTCTGCCGTCTTTTCTTCCAACAAGTTTATTTGACTCAGTGAGGGTAGCTGCATACACAATGACCAGTTTTCTACAGGCGTTTTTGGCTGCTTTGTTTGAGGCAATGTAGAAGTTTGTTCCCTCTTTGAGTTTTTCTGTTCTTGTTATAAGAGCTAAACGGTCCCCCTGCCTATTGATTCGCTCAAGCAATTTTTGTATTGTTTTGCTGCATTCCCGTACTTCCGTTTCTGTTGGAATGCGACTATCCCCCCGTAATTGAATAATAGCTTCGTAGTATCCACCTGCAATTCTATTGCACACACCACAGGTTTCAAAATGTATCTGTACCTGAAGCAGCCCGTCATAAACAACAGGTTTTCCGGATACTATCGCTTCTGCATGGATGTGAACAGGATAAATGGAATGCCCATAATGTTCAACTTCCAGTTCAATAGATGAGTTTTCAGCAAAGCTCTCAAGCTTGATGTTTTCTTTTGCTACAGCTAATACAATATCGTTAACCGAAACTGTCTGGTTTTTACTATAAATCCACTGACCCTTTTTGCGATATGCACTACAGACTGGACATACATGTATTGATACTGCATTCGGGTGGTGAAGTAATGATACGAATTCGTGAACCACTGGCATCTACTCAAATATTCTTTGTTTCTGCACATGGAGTGCGTAAGTTCGTTATATCTTGTCTTTTGTGATTGTTTGCTCTCTTCCAGCTCCCAATGATATGCTGGTTATTGGTATCTTTGCTACGTTTTCTATGTATTGTATGTAGTCTCTTGCCGCACCAGGCAATTCACTATAGTGCTTGATGTTAGTTATATCCTGATTCCAGCCTTCAAGTTCGGTATACTCCGGGCTGACATTGGCAAGTTCGTGTGTTTGCAGTGGCGGATACTTAAGTGTTTTCCCGTTTAGTTTGTAGCCTGTGCAGATTTTGACTGGACTAAGTTTAGTCAGTATGTCCAGTTTTGTCAGGACAAGTTGCGTGTAACCATTAAGATTAATAGCTTTACGAAGCATCGGTATGTCAAGCCAGCCGCATCGTCTTGGTCGCCCTGTAGTAGTACCGTATTCGCCTCCATTTTTACGTATCTGATCGCCAATTTTTCCACCAAGTTCTGTAGGAAGTGGGCCTTCTCCGACCCTTGTAATATATGCTTTTACAATGCCTATAACGTTAGTCACCCTGGTTGGTCCGATGCCAAGATTTGCACATGCTGAACCAGCTATGGTACTTGAAGAAGTAACGTATTTCTGGGTGCCGTGAATAACATCAAGATACGTACCTTGTGCACCTTCTGCAAGCACATTTTTTCCATCCTCTAAAGCGTTGTGTATCTCGTAGGAGACATCTGTGATGTAAGATTTGAGGGTTTGTCCAAGTTGAATATATCTGTTTACCCAATCCCCATCTATTTTGTCTGAATCTCCACCAAAGCTTGCTATTGCTTCTTTTTTTTGTGGAAGCAGCTTTTCAAGCCGTTGTTTAAATCTATGTTTATCTATTATGTCTGCTAATTGTATTTCGTCTCTTGCAACCTTATCAATGTAAGCAAAGCCGATGCCGCGTTTGGTGGTGCCTATTTTGTTTTGTCTTGCAATTTCATTCAGTTCATCAAGCTGGATGTGGTAGGGCATTATTATGCTGGTTTTTGCATCAATGCCAAGTTTTTCTGGTGTTATTTTGATATTGCTCTTGGCAAGGTTGTCAATCTCACTTACAATTATCTCAGGGTTCATCACTGTTCCAGGCCCAACCAGCAGTCTTGATTGTGAGAGTATACCTGATGGTATAATATGCAGCTTGAATTTCTTTCCTTCTGCGATAATAGTGTGACCTGCATTATCCCCCCCCTGGAATCGTACTACTATCTGGTAGTTCGTTGATAAAAGGTCTACAATCTTGCCTTTACCTTCGTCTCCGAACTGGCTACCAGTAATGATGGTGAACATACGAGTGTTGTTGTGTTTGTTATCATTGATAATAGTTTGTCAACTCGAGTGCACAACGAAGTTGTGTAGTTATTCCAGATGTCTTCCTGAGTGTTTTAACATCCAGGTGTCTACAAGTCCAAAACAACCGGAAAGCATCATATCTCCAAACGGCACTGCAAACATCACCGGAAGCTTTGATTTTTTCATAATTTCACGATTTGGACCTGTTACAAGAATCGTTTTAATATTTTTAAATCCAACAGCTTCATGTATGTAACAGCCATGTCCGCCATCATCAAAAACTTCTTCAAACTCAAGCTTGCCTTCTGATAAGCGTCGTGCATAGTCATCTATTTTTGATGCAGTAAGTTTTGCAGTATGATGTTCAAATAATGCCACTATGCAGCCCTTCTTCACGACAGAAACAAGTGTGTGTGCGTTTCCAGCGTTGATTTGAATTGCAGGCTGCTCTGCACGCGGATCAAGCAGAGCACCACAGATTGCAGCAGCACCGGTATCCATCACAAACGGTTTTGCACCAGAGGATGTGATGGTTTGTGCCACAGCTTGCATACGATTTAAATCCGCAGGAGGTTTAATGTAGCAAAAATCTTCAAAATGTCCACCCCTTTTCAGGATCTTTTCAAATATTTCAAACCGCCTTATTCTGTTACTTATGTGTGGTGCAAACCCATGGTCCTGTACCGCAACAGCAATGTTTTCCGGAAGATTTATGCCATAGAGGCTGAATAAGGCATTCAGTTGTTCGATGTTTATATCGGAAAGCTTGATCACCTCGCCTTTAACTTCATCTGCCTCCTTTATCAGTTCAACCCCCATTTCAGCAACCACTTCAAGATTGTCTTTTAGTGTAAGCGCTGCTTCTGGTGTGGCATACACATGTCCACCCCCCTTTAGATGTTTTCTCACTGCCATGTTAACACGCCCTCCACCCATCACACAGCCTGTTAGAATAAGATTCTTATTTTTTTCACTGATTGCTTTTACCTTTTGAGCAAAGTACTGTGTTGGGGATGGGAGCACCATCTTATAACAGTTCTCAATCTTTTTTTCGCTATCATATAATAGTATGTCCTCTGTACCTAATCCAATATCAATTGCAAGTATTT
>CAJHIS010000008.1 GCA_905067555.1 Candidatus Argoarchaeum ethanivorans | reverse complement strand
TGGAAAACGCCCTTGACTGCTAATTATTTTAATATGACTCCCCTTAAGGATGGAATAACATGCAGGATCAATTAAAACTCTCTGTGTACTCTGTGCCCTCTGTGGTTGAATTGTCCTGACTTTATCGGACTTTCTGATTTTTGTCTGAAAATTAAATTGTCAAAACACTAACTACACTAACGGCTTTGGCTGCCTCTCTCCCGAGAGATTTGGCAGTTTTTCTGTGTTTAGAAGGAGTGGTTTCTCAATATCCTTGGCCCGCTCCAACAACAGTTCTTTTCCAATTTGTGTGAAAGCAAATATTGGAACAGATGTGCCGCTTTGCATAATAGGTCCCCGTTCCTGTGAGAAATGACGCATCCATTTGGAAGCGCACCCGGTGGTTAGATCTACCAGTTTAACAAATTCTTCTGCATCTTCAGGTAACATACCAGTTGTGTGCACCCCGAATACCACTACTGTAACTCCTGGATGTTTTGCCTCTATTTCACGGATTTTCTTTGCAGTGTTATGATCTGCAACTGTTACTCCTATTTTCTTGTATCCAAGTGTTATGGCTTTTTCAACTCCCGCTGCCATATCGAGTGCTGCTGTTGCAGGATTAAGTACGATGCTTCCTGCTTCTTCAACTCGCTTGATGAGCTTTGGTATAGGAGTTGTTTCGACAAGCCCTGATATCCTTGACCCAATGCCCTGCACAAGTACCGGACTAAAGGCAATTATAGTGCCAAGACCTTCCCCGGCAACAACAGCACAATCCAGCAGTTTGCGATTGAGGGCTGTTTGAAATACTTCAGAAGCTCCGAATCCCACGAAAGTTTCCATTTCAATCTTCCGCTCCTCTGTGAATAGTCCAAAGTCAGCAATCCTGAACTCTGCATTTTCTCTTACAGTCTCTGCTGTGAGTCTGGTGTAACCTCTCGCTTTTTCAAAGATTGGACAGTATTCAGTAACAGGCTCGCCGACTTCCACTACTTTTCCATTTTCTACTACTACTCGCGTTTTTCCGAGCATTTCCATAACATGTCGATCTTTTACCATGAATAATTCACCTTGATATTCAAACAATTCAGATATCAAGGTATTTAATATGTTCTGTTTTTTTGTCAGAATACGAAGTTCAAGGATGGATCAAAATAACAAACTTTATACGTTATGACACACAACACAAGTCTGATAGATATATAGAGTTTATATAGATTTTGAGAGGTTTTGAAAAATGAATATTGTAAAAAATGTATTAGTTCTGCTTATTGCAGGAGTGCTATCGGTGTCACTTGCATGTACATCGGTAGCAGAAGAGGCTACCCCCACATTGATAGCAGAAGAGGCTGCGACTGATTTCGGTGGCTGTGAAATGTGTCACTCGGAAATTGCCGAGAATTTTGCGACTTCGCTTCATTACACCGGTGCAGGGATGAAGGACGAGTATACGAAGTATGCGGCAAAAGAGTTTGGAATTGACATGGATGAATATTATTCAGAGTGGAACTGCGCTAAATGCCATGCTGTAACCTGTGACAAGTGCCATGTGGGATATGAAGCTAAGATGGGACATGGTGACCAAACTCAAGAGATAACGATAGATACATGTGACCCATGCCACTTCAAAAAACAAACCTCAACCTTTGTAGGAGATATGCCGATGCATAAGAGCAAGGCACCTCATGCTGATATTCACTATGAGAAGGGTTTAATATGCACGGACTGCCATGGTGCGGCTGATCTGCACGGTGATGGAAACACATACGCAAGTCAGCTCGAGGCAGTTAAAACAACGTGTGAAGACTGTCACAACAGCCCGGGAAAGACCGTCAAGGGTATGACAGTAACGCAGTATTCAACTGATGATGGTGCGCACGCTATGCATGAGGATAAACTTGACTGCACAGCATGTCACACCGGATGGTCACTAACCTGCACGAACTGCCATTTAGACACAAGGACAGGCACTCAGTTTTCAGCTGACGAGTTCTATCTTGGCGTGGCTTCTGATGGCAAGATAAAACCGTTCATGAAGATGGAGACTATGTATAACAATGCTACACATGTAGGATATGGTGAATGGTTCTCACACACGGTAACAGATAAGGCAAAAGATTGCGCATTCTGCCACGACAACCCGGAAGTGTTCTGTGAAGGCTGCGAAGGTGAAATACTTGGAAAGGGAGGTTCATTCATCCCCCAAGAGAGGATTGATCAGTTAGTCAGTCTACTTCCACCAGAAACTGAAGCTCCTGCAACAAAACCACCAGCAGAAGAAGAAACACCAGCAGAAGAAACTCAAGGATCTCCTGGATTTGGAATTATAACCGCGTTTCTTGGACTCTTCTTGGTAATGTTCTATCTTGCAAAGAGGCGATAAAACCTCTTTAACCTCTTTTTTTCTTTTACTTTTTTTGTATTTATTTTAAGCCTTGAGCACTGCGTAACCAAGACGAATGAATGAAGAATAGATACCACCTGGATAGCCTATAACGCAATGCTACTACCTTAATAAATAATCCAATAGAATTGATAAAACATAATTCTATTGTAAAATATGCGGCTTATGGGTTAAAAGGAAGAGTTGCAGTTATATAAAGAACGTCGAATCGGACGAGGATATTTTAAACACATCCAAAGTCTTATGTGATCGCTGATTATTTAGGAATTAAATGAAACTGTTTGGCTCTGTTGATACGCCGCTTGTTGTAGCTGCAATCAGCGGTAATATCATTAATAATGCTGCTCTTGCATCAGAACTTGGGGCTGATGTGGTAGAGATACGCCTGGATCTATTAGATTCTACCAGCAATATTTATGACAGCATCTCCTACATAAAAGAGAACTTTAGTCTTCCGGTTATTATAACTAACCGACTGGCAGAGGAAGGCGGCGGCTGGAAAGAGAGTGAATTAAAGCGGGTTGAGCTTTTAACAACCTTGATGCCATTATCAGATGCCGTTGATATAGAGCTTAAAGCACCACTTCGTGATGTAGTAATTAATAAAGCAAAAGAATTGGATAAGATTGTTATTGTTTCAGCACACGACTTTGTTGAAACCAAACCACTTGACGAGTTAGCCAGTATACTCAAAGAAGAGCATCGTGTTGGTGGTGATATCTCGAAACTTGCCGTTACCCCTCACTCTTCACAGGATGTGTTGAATTTGCTGCAGGCTGGCGTTGCTTCTCGTCATCCGGTGTGTACGATTGCCATGGGTGAACTTGGCAAGCACACACGTATTATCGCTGGCTTGTATGGGTCAGTCTTAACTTATGCTTCTGTTGAAGAGGCTACTGCACCCGGTCAACTACGTGTGGATACAGTCAAAAAACTGATAAAACTCTTCTACCAGAAAAAGAGTTGAAGATTCCCTGTAACTCCAAATAGCACCATCAAAATCGTGCTTCTCGAATTTACTCTTCGCTTCTATCGTAATTTCCGTGCCGATAGAATTCTGCACGTGGTGATGTTCTTTTGGATTGCTGCGATGTTTCTTTTCCCTGCGAGCGTCAGAACACTGTTGAATGTGGTTTTAGCGTTCTAATAGGCGTTTTTGGATTGATCGAACTTCCTGTCCGCAAAGAACCGGTTTACCTCTTCGACCGCGCGGTTGCCTTCTTGGGTCAGTCTCTGCATCTCACGGTCGTCGATGGCTATCTACGTTTTTGAGACACGCCGCATCTTCGTTCCTCATCTATTGCTCACTGCGTATCGGCTTGATGTTATAATATGCTTCCAATATAGCGCGTATAGCTTCCTGCTTATGATCTGTTCGATCTGCCACTTCAAAAGTCCTGACTATCTCATTGAAACAGTCTGAATGACTCTTATTTTTCTCCAGTGTGAAGATTGGTCCCTCATTTATTGCACAGGGTGCATATCCGATCCATTTTTCAAAGTTAATCCATGAAGATTTGCTGAGAGCCATTGCGATGTTCATTTCTTCACCTGTCAGTAGTTTTCCTGTTTCGCCTATTTCAAGATTGAGTATTCGCTTTTTCAGGTCTTGAAGATCTTGTTTACCCTGTCTGCTTGTTGTTGGATGTAGGTGGAGATGTTTGAATGCTACTGTGCCACAAGCCTTGATGTGAGAACCATCGATTTCCCGTTCCTCTTTACTGAGGTAGGTCTTAGCACTTTTTAACCCCAATCTGTGTGATCGGATGAGTCTTGCCAATCTGGAATGGTAACCGTTTAGATCGTCTGGACCGTTTAGATCGTCTGGACCGTTTAGATCGTCTGGACCGTCTCTATAGTGGAGATTAAAGTAGTAGAGCTCGTGTCTGACTGGGTGAATAAAGTACAGGAGGTACCATGCCAGTTTGATATCTTCACTTGAACGGTTCTCGAATAGCCCATTGAACCGATTCTTCATCATGCTTATTTGGTCTGGAGCTAACATGTGTAGGACAGGTAGGGTTATAGTGTTCCAGTGGCTTGAAGCGAGATTGAAACAGTCCTCCTGTTTAGGGATTACCCGGTCAGTGGCTATAATTTTATGTTCTTTTAGCCATCCGATAACGTCTTCATGCGTGTGAAACTGTTTCGTCCAATCACGATATGTTTGCTGAAGATGCGAGAAGTCACATGCAAGCCCTCTGATAGTCTCTTCGATAAACTCTTCAAGATTCAGAACGCCTGTGCTTGTTTCAGACGGATTGAGAAGCTTTTCGAGCATCTCCTTGCTTGATTCTACTTCCCAGTTATAATCTCCATGCTTTATCCGTATCAGGGACACGCCCTCATGTACAGCACATATATCCCTGACACTGTCATAGAATGCTCTCTGTTCATCCCGATATATCGGATTGGAATCAGTGGCTTTGACCGTCTCACACTCGTTGCACCATTCATCAATCTTGAAATCAAGATTCAGATCGGATGGGTAATGTGTAAGCGATCTTGCTCGTTGTTCGGTAAAATGCTGTCGTTCATCGTATTCTATGATCGTGTTTTTTGTGGGTATGTAGAAGTCACAGGCAAGCGGATACTCTGGTGTTAAAAAGTCTCTGTGACCACGAATCGAGACGAGATCATCGTAGATCTTTCTCAGAACGCCATCCATTGAGGCACACTCTGGAACTCTCAACCAGTCAAAGCTGACTTCAGTTTTGACGCACCCGAACCGCTTCTCTAAAAGTCTCTGAAGAAAAACCTTCTGTGTCTTCGGTTTTGAGGCGTTCTTATCTTTTACAGCGTTATTCTCGTGGCGTGTCGAGTCTCCCGACACGGGCTTGTTCCCGTTGCCTTTTATCACCTCATTTTTGTATTCAACTGAAAACCCCAGCGATCTGAAAAAGTTCACCGTTTCCATTCCACCCGAATACTCATCCGAGCTTAACCTGTATTCTGTTGCAACCTCGTACGCCAATCCCCGGATAAACTTTGCAGGATAGCGATTCTCATCCAACAGCAGAAAGGTATTTCTTGCAGCACTCTTCGATTGCACATCCCCTGCATTGTAGCGAGAGCATGCCTCTTTCACGTGTGTTTCTTTGACTTTTGACCAATCAATCAACATAAATACCCCACAATTAATTATACTTGACTTGATATAACCATGTCGATACACATGAGTGCAAGAAATGAAAACACGCCTAAATCAGATGTTACACCGCGTTCAGCAATCCTTCACAAACTCAAAAGCCCTGACATAATCCTCACCCCACGATCCACTGGTCACACCTCTTCCAAGAGCATCAGATAATTCTTCTTTTATCTTCTTTAAGATTTGAAGCAACTCAGGGCAGAAATCCGGGTTTAATGAGAGATATTTCATAACCCCTCCCGATGATAAAATCTCTAAAACCTCAATCATCTCTGTTTCCGCTCCAATCCCATGTCCTCGTAACCTGCGATACGTTGCAAACTTAAAACCCCTCCGCAAAACATCTCCATACTCTGGTAGTTCCTCAGGAATTTCAGGATAATCAAGCAACACTCTCGTAAGAATCGCAATTGCAATATATGTGGGAAAGAAAACTAAATATACACGAGCATCACTTGGCATGCCTTTTGCAGACGGTGCCACACACCATGAACCCGACTTCACTCCAATCTCTCCTCTCTGACCATCAATAAGCGATATGCAAAAATCCATTAGATCAGAGAGTACATAGTTATTTTCATTCAGCACTTCACCAGAAACCAACTTTTGAAGCAGATCCCGCATCTCATCAACAATACACTCCATCATCACAACATCCACATCCTCAGCTATTCTGAACTTCTTAATCATGCTACATACCTCCTTTACCCAATAGCGTATAAAAAGGTTCAGATGTGCTTGGGTTTCGTTAACCGAGATTGGTTTCGCGAAACACCACACTTGCCACTCTTTTCACTATTCTCTTCGCAGTGCTTCGACTGGGTCGAGTCTTGCTGCCCTGTTTGCCGGGTAGACGCCTGCTACTGTTGTTGTGATCATTCCAAAGGCTAAGCCGATCGCGAGTGATGTCCATGATACTTTGAGTGGAAAGTCGCCAAGTGATGATATCAAGATTGAAATTGTTGCGCCGATTGTAATTCCTATTAGCCCGCTTACAAGTCCAAGCAGTCCTGATTCAAGCATGAAGAGTGTCTGGATGTCCCCGCGGGTTGCTCCGACTGCTTTCATCACGCCTATCTCTTTGATTCTCTCGTGGACTGTCAACATCATTACATTGACTATGCCGATTCCCCCCACAACGAGTGATATTGCGCCAATTCCTCCGAGCCCGTATTTAATCATTGTAAGCACTTTTTCTATTCCTTCGAGGATGGATTTCATCATGAAAACGGTGTATGCCTCGTCTTTGTGAAGCCTTTCAAGTGAGTCTTCCAGTTTTTCTGCTGTAGCCTCTATCTGGTTCTGGTCTCCTACTGTGACAAGAATATGGGAGTAAGAATATTTTGTTACGTCGAGGAGTTCTTTTAGTGCATGGTGTGTGGTAAGAATTTCCATGTTTGTGTTGCCGCCAAATGCTGATATTTGCTCTTTTTCTTCAAGTATTCCGACGATTGTGAATTCCTTTTCTATGTCGTTATTCCTGTTTGTGAGGGTCATTCGCATTCCCGGGTTCAGTGGTACCTTGAACATCTTGTTAGCGATGTCGCTTCCTATTACGATTGCGCTCCTGTCAGAGTCTGTGAAAAAACGCCCCTTGTCTACCAGTTCCAATAGGTCTGGCTCTTTTGTAGCAGTAATTGCGGTTATTGATATTGAGCGTTCTTCGTTTCTGAATTCTACAAGCATGCTACCGCCATTTCTTGCCGAGACGGTTTTAACGCCATGGACGTTTTCGAGTGCGTGCACGTCTTTGTCATCAAACTCTGCTGGTTTTTTGTAAACAAATCTTCCAGTCCCGGGACCGGGGGTGTCGGGCAAACCACCGGGAAATACAGTGATTACGTCAAGGTCTGCTTCACCGAATGCCTCGCCCACGCCCTCCTGAAGCCCCTCTCCTACCGAGAGCATGACAACGATTGCAATGACACCTATTATTATGCCAAGGCTTGACATGATGGTTTTGAACTTGTTGCTCTTAAAGCTGATTGAGACCTGTTCGAGCGCATCGATTAGCTTCACTCTACTTTCGCTCTCCTGCGGCGCCTCATGAGTATGAAAAATCCGGAGACAATAATAAGTACGGCTGCAAGGATTGCAATAACAGTCAGGTTCATGAATGATTCTTTCTTCTGGGCGTCTTGGCTCGTTGAATCTTTGAGTGCTACAGTCAGTACGTCTGTCTCATGCCAGTTGTTCCCGTTTTTGAATCTGAGCTTGAAGTTGACATCTGTTAGATTATCTTTTGGTTTCATGTCAAACTTAACTGTGAAAAGTTCATCAGATTCCATTGTGCCGATGAAATATTCGCTTGGCTCAAAGGTTGCATTGCCTGATGGAATCACAGAGACCGCGTTTACAGTGTTTGGTCTGTTGTTTGCAACACTGAGTATGATTATACTGGGGTTTAACTCTGGAGTCTCTGAAAGTACAACGTCAATACTTGAGGAGTCAACAGTTACAGGTATTTTCAGGTTCAGGCTGTAGAGTCTGGCACTGCCCTCAAGATTGAAGTCGAGAAAATACGTGCCGTCTGGCGTGTTATTTTTAACCTGTATCATGAATGGAAGTTCCACTGAGTCCCCTGGTCCTATTATGCCCACGCTGTAGTACGGCTCGCTTGTTACGTCTATCATCCCATCGTCTCCTGAAAGTTCTGCTGACTGTATCTGGGCATTCATGCTGTAGTCGCTCCCATCCATTTTAATCGTGTACTGTGAGGCGCCGTTCGTGAGTTTGAGTGTTAGAATAGCTGTATCGCCTGGAATGATTGCTTCCGGATTAACCATGCAGTTTTCAAGTCTAACCGTTCCTCTGGCGTCAACAACCTCGCTTCCAACCTCGATGTCAAACTCCCTTTTGGTGAAGGTGCCATCGATTCTGTAACCTATATTGATTGTGTTTGTGCCAATAAAAGCATCCTTGTCAACGTGCAAAGCGTACCTGTACACTATTTCATCCTTTTCCCGTATTGTTCCGGGATACTTCACCATACTTTCACCAGGTTTAATTGCGAACGGATATTCAGGGACAAACTCGATTGATGTACCGCTTACCTCGTTATCTCCAATGTTTTTTACCTGAACCCATATATTAAAGTCAGAACCAGGGCTGACAGGATAGGGGTCATATTTTATGAGACTGATCTTTAGCGTGTTCTCAGCAAGTACTGCCCCTGATATTCCCGCGGAAGATAGTATAATTATTGCTGCAAGCAGCACCTTAATTCGCTCGTACATATTTTATTACCTCTTTAATAGTTGGTTTTTTTTCCATACATCAGTAGACCTGCTCTGATATCAAAGGATAAATCACTGACCACAACATGTCCATCAAAAGACTTTGAGATGTGCAACACTTCCACGCTATTCATTTTCAATCCCACCATCTTTTAACCTGATAATCCGATCGCAGTTCTCTGCCAGAGCTCGATCATGGGTAACCATTATAATAGTCCTCCCTTCGCTGTGCAAGTCATTAAATATTTGCATAATTTCAAGACCTGTCTTCGAGTCAAGGTTTCCTGTTGGCTCATCAGCAAGCAGAATATCCGGCTCATTCGCAAGCGCCCGTGCAATCGCAACCCTCTGGCGCTGCCCTCCAGAAAGCTCGGGCGGCTTGTGGTTTGCCCGATCCATTAGACCAAGCATTCGAAGAAGCTCGGCCGCTCGTTTGAGCCTCTCGCCCCGCGAAATATCCTGGTAAACCATTGGAAGCTCCACGTTTTTAAGTGCAGTGAGACGGGATATCAGGTTAAACGTCTGGAAGACAAAACCGACTCTCTCACCACGAATACGAGCAAGATCTGTTTCCGCAAGCAGGGAAATATCCTCACCCCCAATCGTTATCTTCCCGGATGTTGGTCGGTCAAGGCAGCCGATGAGACTCATAAGGGTGCTCTTACCGCTGCCAGATGGACCCATTATCGCAGCAAACTCGCCAGCATCAACTGCAAGATTAATGTCGTGCAGTACAGGTACATCGAGCCTGCCAAGACTGTATGACTTGAACAAGTCCTCTATTTTAAGAATGTTCATACAATGCCGCTACCCCATATGAGGGAGATAATCGCAATCACAACAGGAATTCCTGCAACAATTGCAGACTTCCCGGGCGAGAGACGATGAGCATTCTTAACCCCAAAGAATATTATCGCTGCAGCCCAGAACTGCATGAGCGTTCCAAATACACTTGAGGCAGTCAGGTATGGATTGTTAAGCGCATCTTTTGCAGCCCACGGATTTGTCGCTGAAATTGTTACAGTTATTGGTTCAACCATAGAAATCAATAGAATTCCGATGATGCCTCCGAAGATGAAAGGGATCATGCTGAACCCGACAACAGTCATCATCTGGGGATAGAACTTTCCTTCCCCACCAAGAGCAAGGGATACCAGATGAAGGATTCCTGTGACAACGATCCACAGAATAAAAGCTCCTATTAGCGGGGCAACAAGACTGGATACTCTTGTAATCGATTCAATCGAAGACGGCATATCTTCCATTCCCTCAAAAACATAGGTGATTTTGTCAGCCATCACAAGCCCTGAGATGGCACTCAAGACCGCGTACACTCCCACGATTATAACCGCTTCCTCTATCATGGGATGCTCTGCGATGCCTTCCATAGCGCTTTTCGGGTTCTTTATTGTTCCTATTACTCGTTCTACAAAACTCAAATTCCATTCCTCCTGAAGGTTAAAATCACTCTTATCCGATGTCGGCGTGTTCTATTTGTATATTTTACTTCGATGTCCGATTCGAAGAATAAGGACTCCTGTTATGGTTTTGGCGTAGATTATACGATAATCTCCAACACGATATTTAAATAAGCCTTTAAATTGTCCAGAGAGAGGTACACCAGTGTTTGGCTTTTCTCTCAAATTCTTCTCTAATTCGTTAAGAATCCGTTTAATTGCTTTCTTCTCTAATTTTTTTAAATCTTTACCAACAGATGATTTATATTCAATTTTATAAACCAAGATGTTCCCTCAATTCTTCACTTGAAGTAATCTCATCATCTTTATCTCTCAAACGTTCCAAAGCAACCAAATAATCTGCATAATCTTCTAAATATGACTCGATTGCTTTACGAACTATAAATGTTTTTGAGCGCTCTATTGTATTTGCTAGTGCTTCTAAATCATGTATAATCTTTTCTGGTAATCGAATTGAAACAGCTACAGACATTCCTACCGCCTACGTAATACACATGTTTACTTGTATATCAATGTATCGCTAAAACCATTTCTTAAATGAATATCTACGCCGATTTCAGATAACATCAGGATTATGAGAAGTTTGCGAAAAATCCTGCAAGGGATTTTCCTCATAATCATTGTTATACGTTTTTTCTGCAAGAAAAAAAAGCCGAAGGCTCAGTTGAAAATCAAATCCTATGCAAATATTACAATTAGAAGAACTCCTACAATAAAGCCAGCCCCATAAATCATAGCTCCAACTCTCCAATCATCTGCGTTTGTAACAGCTTCGAAGATTGCTACTCCAGATGCTAATAAAGCAAGCAATGAAATTATTACAACAAATCCCCAACAATTAAAACTGCTTTGCATACCTTCAGTTGCTTCACAAAATGCTTTCATAATCATAGTCATTATGATTCCTTCATCTACTGAAATACCTGTTTTAATTGCAATACCTGCAAGTATACCTGAAGAAAAACCTTCTCCAAAAATTCTTTTTTCTGCACTCATTTTTTGGTCTATATTGGGATTTGTATTTATTTTTACTCTTCCTTTTAGGATAATAATTTCTTGGTTTATTATAATTTTTTCGATTTTTCCTTTTGTATCTTGGCATATAATAGAGGGGCTGGCTTGATTTTCAGTTGCGTATAACGGTCCATAGGTGTTCAGTTAAGAGTATCTTATATTTAAATATATCGCCATAGATTTATATAGAACTTGGACTTAATCGAACACGAGTGGTATGTTATCCGACCCAAATGGCAAGGCACGAAGTGCCACAGAGTTCTGCCACATTTTAGCCCCTTTCGTAGCAGGCAAACATGCAGTTAATCGGACCTGATACGAAAAATGAGGGGGCGTTAAAAAATGGGCGGAATTTCTGGTAGTGTCCCAATCTACGATAGTATATTATAACATGTAGCATAACCACACTCTTGGTGAACATCATGGCACGACCAAGAGGAAAAATCGATGTTGTCTGTCAGAACCCCGGGTGCCGTTATTACCGAAAAGAAGCTGGGAAAGACATTATCAAAAGTGGCAGGTACAAGAGCACCGATCACCAGAGGTATTACTGCAAGCATTGCGAGACTTATTTCATGGAGACAAAGGGCACACCGTTATATCGGAAACAACTTCCTGAAAGTGAAATAATCAATATTTGCAAGCATCTGGTAGAGAAAAACGGTATACGGAGTATCGAACGGCTCACAGGTCATCACAGAGACACCATAGGCAGACTGTTAGAAGATATGGCTGAGCATGCGGAAGCGATGAACGAGTATCTCATAAAGAACCTCGGGCTTACACCATTCGAATGCGATGAACTATGGAGCAATGCCCAAAAAAACAAAAAAATATTGAGCCCGGCAGCCCAAATTGGACTGAAGAAGGTGATGCTTGGATCTATACCTGCATAAAGCGAAGTACCTACCTTTTCGTGGCTTTTTCAGTTGGGAAATGGACCCAAGAGAGTTGCGGGCGGATGATGAAGAAAGTATCCTATTATCACGACCGACTTGGTAAGACGAAATATAATGTTCTGGTAACGGATGATGCTTTTCAAGAAATTTCTAAATATGCAGAAAAGGTTAATAAATTTCTAGAAAAAGTGTTTCGATCTTTAAATTTAACTTTAAATGACATTGAAACGATTCAAATTTGTGGAATATTCGGAAGCCTAATCTATCAACAAACTGTTTACCCTTCTGAAGCAAAGAATTTCGATAGCGGTAAATGCAAGTCTTTTGAATCATTTGAAAAAGGTTCAATGCAAAAGTGTCCATATACAAACAACTGTGGTGCTCACGCACGAGTGTTTGAACAAAGAGCTGCTGACAAATGAAAAGTAATGTCTGGAAAAGCCAAGAATTGTTGTTGAAGTGCTTATATAAGTTTAAAAATCAGTGCCTGAATTGAATATTAAAACAAGAAGCCATAGTGATATATAACGCGATCATACTCCCGATACCTCAGACAGGGCGGCAGCGTCGTCTGGGGTCACTGACTTGCATTAATCTGTGTCTTAAAAATTCCTGAAAAGTGATACAGTTCAAGTAAATCATTATTTGTGAGATTCCTTAGAATTTCACAATATAAACTATCAAATATTCTCGCCCGCCTAAAAATAAAATAGCTGACACGACTACCCCTTAATCTGTGCAATTCGTTTTTTTAGATCCTGTTCTGTTTGTGGATTTAAGCTTCCATTGTAGTAGTCGATGCGCGCTGATATAGCAATTTTTCCAGCGAGTGCTCTTGATGTTTTTCCCCTAAGCTTGTACTGGGCATTCTTTACCAGTGGATGCTGATATATGATTCCATGTTTGGGAGATGGTGCATGTTTACGTAGATGTTTGAACAGAGCCTTGCTTGCACCAATTACCTGTACAGTGCTTGCAGGTTTTTCCGAGAGTTTTTCAAGGCTGCCAACAAGGCTTATCATACGTGCCGCAAGATTCGCTCCTAATATAGACGTCAGGTTTGGTGCAAACTGTGGAAGAGTGTGATTCAGGTAATCTTCGCTCTCTCCTCGCAGTTTGTACAGATGCAGGATGTTTGCTGCAAGTGCCTGCAGAAGCTGTTCTTCCTGACCTGTAAGATTCATGCCTGTAGAGTTTATAGCCTTTTCATAGAGTGCATGATCGGCTGGAATGTTGTTTCTGCTTCCATAAGTAGTGATTAATTCTGCAAGTTTCAGTGCGTGCATGCCGTGCTCTGGAAAGTGAATACTGTAGCCTGTGTTTAATCGTTCCTGCAGAAGATTTATGATTTTATCGAGTTCATCAATCGTGCTTGCTGCCTGTATTATCTGAACATCTTTTGTCCACTGTGTTCTGATTTTGTTTTTTACAACTTCAAGCATAACATCCTGCAGTAAGTCGTAGTATTCCTCTCTCGTATTAACAACACCCTGATTTATGGCAAGATTTACCATATCAATACAACAGGTTTTACTGCCTGAAAACGCTGCAGTTCTTTCTTCCATGAGTTCTGCAAGCTTATGGGCATCTTTTGGAAAAAGATTGCAATCAACAACTTTTTCGTTTTTAATAGTGAAAACCCCAAACCACGTGTAATATTGAATACTCTCACACATGCTAAAAATTACTTTTCCGTTTTTTGCTCTTCATGCATTATCCCTTGCAGTGTTTCTTTACGTGGATAATGTGTGGAATCGATACGTCCGTTCGCCCCTATCACTGTTACGATAATCCCAAATCGTCCTGCTGCACCACGATCTTCAGTTGAGAGTAATTCACCATCTCCGTGGTGTGAGTGTATTACTTCAATCACACCGACAATATCCGGTTTGTAGACTTCTTGAATTCCAAGGATTCCGCCCTTCTGTCTGAATCCTACATACACTTCAAGCAGTGTTACACCAATCGTCGAATGCTCTCCGGCAAGGATAATATCGCTTATGATTCGCTCGTGTTTGTACTTGTGTAACACAAGAAAACCTGCTTCTCTTTTTTCCTGTTTTGATGTTTGGATAAGGATTTTAAGGCACTCGGCAATGGTTTTACCATCGGTTTGTATGGTTTTACCAAAATCATCTGTGGTGCGGGAAATCTCGTCATCCGAGAATGCACCAACCCTGTCCCGATTAATAATATCAAGTATTTTTGCACCCTGTATACTCAGGATGTCCGAATCGATGTGGTATTTTTTTTCCTTGTAGATGAGAGTGGAGAGACGGGCTTTTGCATCATCTTTTCTATATTTCCTGCGAATGCGCAGTTCATCTGGCTCAGCAATCAGCTCTATTATTCTGGTGTCTATCCCGTGTTCTTTTGCTATGCCGCTTATTTTGGTTGCAAGTTCGATTTCCCCAAGTTCAAGGATGTCGAATATGTTTTCAATCGTTGCGCGGATGGCGTCATAAGCAGTAATTTCTGTGTATAATTGTTGATCTCCTTCATAAATTGGCAGGGGCCTGTGTTCTACCACCAGGTTCTTAAGTTTTTTTACAGCATCTTTTCGAATCATGATTACCGGTTGTGCGGCACGCACACGTCCTTCAAAGATTGCCCCGGTGTTCTCGTCAAGAGATTCGATTGCAACGGTGGTCTTGCCGCCACCCTGCGGCCCCACAAGTATTAATATTGCAGTTTCGGATAATTTATCCTTGAGTATTTTAGCTGCCTCTTGTTTTGTGTGTCTTGAAGTGTTAATAGTTTCGCTTATCTCCATTTTTGTCATCTCTTTATGCAAGTTTGCTTTTCACTTTTTCATAAAATCCATTTTGCCCAATCACGATAAATCTTGCTGGCGTGCTGCAGCGGGTAATTGTCACTGTGTCACTGTGGGTTATTTTTTGCGTGTATTGTCCGTCAACTGCAACAAAAGCATCCTTGTCATGGTTGGACAGGTTTATTGTTATGGTGCTGTCATCTGGTATCACCCATGGTCTTGCTGAGAGCTTAAACGGTGCAATCGGCACAATGTCAATGGCACAAACCCTTGGGTCAATAATAGGTCCGCCCGCACTCATGGCATACGCTGTTGAGCCTGTGGGAGTGGCAAGTACAAGCCCATCAGCACGAAGTTCATCTAATTTTTTTTGGTTGATAAGGATAGTATACGATAGAATCTTTGCCGGACTTGCTGTGACGATTACTACCTCGTTGGTTGCTGGCGGCAGATACTGATGATTAATCTGCACATCAATACGAGAGCGTTCATCTATCTCAAATCCTTCGATGATTTCATCGACCGCACCAAATGCTTCATGTGCACCAACATCAACAAGAAACCCAATTGTACCAATATTTATACCAAGCACAGGAAGCGGATCTTCCATTTCCTGTATGCCGCGAAGTACCGTACCATCGCCCCCGACTGAGACCAGTCCCACAGCGCCCTGCTCTCTCATATCTCCCACTGGAACGCCATCTGTGTTGAGTCTCTTTGCTGTTTCCGGGTCGATTAAGAGTTCAGCCTTTCCTTCAAGGTGTTTCTGCAGGTCTTTGACCATTGCTATTGCATCAGGTCTATCACATCTGGATATTACACCGAGCTTTTTCATCATCTACACAAGCACCAAGAATCACAGTATTTATTTCATCCTATATAACTTTAGACAAATCGTAATTATTATATACTGTATAATCCACTTCGTATAGGTAAACAGCTACACACAACGTGTACAGAGATAACCAGCAACTGCACAACTTCGTTGTGCAGAAGTGATAAATAAAGCAGTGTTCACCTGTGCGATTGTGGTCTAATGGTATGACAGTGGCTTCCCAAGCCACTAATCCGGGTTCGATTCCCGGCAATCGCAAGTTATAGTGCTACAGCAATTTGATTTTTGGGCATGACACTCAGAGGTTGCTCCCTGCATTGGTTGCTTTTTATAGAATTCAGTGAAGGGAGCAAAGGGATTCTTTGACATGACCGACACACGGTTTATTTATTAACTGACCATAGTGTGATTGCACTCAAACATAGGGGTAAGATACTGGTCAGAGACGCTTGTGCTGGCTACAGAGGGGTTTATCAGGAATACATGCAAGAATGTATTGGGGGGATGAATATGACAATGAATGTGGATCATGCTCATCTTTTCATAAAGTACCCTTCAAATTGTTCTGTAAGTTTTATCGCAAAGAAGATTAAGGGAAGAACGAGCAGGATATCCAGACAGCACTTTTCTCATTTAAGAGACTATTATAATAATTCCAAATTAATCTTACAATAATCATACCACAATTCTGCCGGGTATTACACAAACACGCGCGCCCGGATATTCCACGCATCGGAGAACGTCCTGACACACGCGTTTTACCATTTCTCAGGGAGCTCTCAAACATCGCCCGTTTCCTTTCAGTTTTTGCCCTTACGTACGCACGGGATGTAAGCAAAAGCGATTGGAGTCAAAAATGTTATATATAATCAAACATGACTAATAATAATGTGGTATGTTTGAGCATCTCATCTCCATTCCAAACTTAACCATTATCCATTAAAAGGAAAAATATATCATGAGTAATAGAACCAATCGCGTGTGTCCAGTCGAAAGAGCAGGCAATCTCGATAATAGAATTCGGAGATGGTTTCAAAACCCTCAAAAAATATTGGGGCCGTATATTGAAGAGGGGATGACAGTGTTGGATATTGGTTGTGGTCCAGGCTTTTTTTCTATTGATATGGCTCAATTGGTTGGTAAAACGGGTCGGGTAATCGCCTCTGACTTACAAGAAGGAATGCTTCATAAATTGGGGGACAAGATTCACGGAACAGAGCTTGAGAACCGCATCACACTGCATAAGTGCGAAGAGAACAAAATAGGTGTGTCAGAGAAGATTGATTTTGTCCTGGCTTTCTATATGGTACACGAAGTTCCTAACCAGGAAGAATTTTTTAATGAGATAAGAGTACTACTTAATCCAAAAGGGCAAGTGCTCATAGTAGAACCGCCATTCCATGTATCAAAGAGGATGTTTAAGAAAACTATCAGAAAGGCACAAGACTCCGGATTCACGCCAGTCGAAGGACCGAAAATAATTCTTAACAAAACAGTGATTTTAAAAAAGAGTTAGCAATAAAACAGATGCTACCTTAAATCTGTGGTGTGTGTTCTACACACAACGTGAGCGAAGATTAACTCTTGATTACGAAGCACTGCACAACTTCGTTGTGCAGAAAATAACCGGTAACATTTAATTCTTGATTGCGATAGCAATCAAGTGCTGGAGCAATCGAGTTTAGAACAGATCGTGCAGGTTAATCCGATATTTGCCAAGACTTCCGCCATAGTTGCCAGCAGTAATCTTCTTTACACCAGGAACCATTACAGCTGCTTCAATCCCGGCTTTCATTGCTTCTTTTATCACATCTTCGTTTATGCCATTAATCACAAGTTCGTATATCGCATTTACATCCTTTGGTATTAACGTATCAGGGACTTTGTCCTTTAAGGATGGTGCATAGCGATGATTTGTTGTTGCTTTCATAAACTTGTATTTATTAGCACCTGTTTTTGATCCGCTTGCTACAATACCTCCCGGAAAAGGTGTTATTGTCCCATCCATAAGACTTATGACATCAACTGCTGATTCTGCAGCGGCAAGGGCTGCCATCTGATTTTCAGCAAGAATAAAGAAGTTGCCACCAGCTATACCATCCACTGCACCGATGCTGTGCTCTGCAATAAAGTCGCCCTCCATCATAGGAATCTTATATGTCTTGCGCCCGCTAATTTCTGTTTCAGATTCATATCCGTCGGCAAAGAACTTGAGTTTAAAACCGGTATCAAACTGTTTTTCAGCATCAGGTAAGCCGTTAAACATGGCAGCTGTAGGTGCCGTAAGTACGCATTGACCAATCCGTGAGAGCAACTGTTCTTCCAGAGCTTTGTACCCGAAGGTGCACAGTTGAATATACACACCAGGTCTGCCGTCAGGTGTCTGGCTTCCATCGACCACTTTTTCAATTCCAGCTTCACATGGACACATGATTACAGATGTGCCAAAACCTGTAGCCTCTGTTGCTGATACAAGTGCCCATCGCTTCGTTACCCCGGTTATCAGTACACGTGCTATTTTTATCCCAAAGGCTTCTGCAAAGGTATCTTCGATTTCTATTCCATTCTGTTTCATAACAAAAGTTCTCCATTAAAATCTATATAAACTTGCATGAGTCATACAACACATATACTCTTCGAAATGATTCTGCTTGCATACAGATGCATATTGTCGATGTCACGGATGCTTCCATGTTATTGTTACTTCATCCGGTCGAAAGTTTGGATTCACAGCAGATTTTTCTATTGGTGTTGTATCTCCTGCCTCGTATTGCAGGTAACCAAGATGCGCAATCATCGTGCCGTTATCCCCCATGTATCTTTTTTCCGGTGCATAAAAATTAATGCCACGCTCATCACACATTGTTTGGAGCATACCAACCAGGCGTTTGTTTGCACCAACACCTCCAGTGAGAAGTACTTCTTTTTTTCCAGTGTGGGCTACTGCACGTTCCGTAACTTCAACGAGCATGGCAAAAGCTGTCTCCTGAAACGAATAACACACATCTGGCAGCAGTTCACCATTTTTCAGTGATTCCATACACGCGGTGGTTAGTCCGGAAAACGAGAAGTCCATGCCTTTTACAGTGTAAGGGAGTGGTATGTAGTGTGTCGCGCTTCTGGCAAGTTTTTCTATCTGTGGTCCACCAGGATGCACAAGCCCTGCTGCACGGGCGAATTTGTCAAGAGCGTTCCCAATTCCGATATCCATGGTTTCACCAAAGATGCGATATTTTTTTTTCCGGTATGCTAATACCTGTGAGTTTGCACCGCTCACATACAGGGTTACAGGATCTTCTGCCTCTGTTTTCCAGATTCCAACTTCAATGTGTGCAATACAATGATTCACTCCGATTAATGGAATGTTGCAGCTTAACGAGATGGCTCGGGCTGCGGTTGCTGTGGTGCGAAGGCACGGTCCCAAACCCGGTCCCTGCGCAAAGGCTACAGCGTCAAGGGTGATATTATTTTTTGAGGCATAACAAAGCACATTCTTCAGTAGTGCTGTGATGTGACTTGCATGGTGCTGTGCTGCCTCTCTTGGATGTATTCCACCTGCTCTTGGTTTGTAGGTTGCAGTCTTTTCTATCATTACGTTTTTTTCATCCACGATAGCTGCACTTAAGTTCCATGCAGTACCCTCGATTCCAAGTACATAGTTACCTTTCATAGAAAATCATTCCAGTCTTTTGATGGTGATTTTCAGAGGCTATGAAAACTCATGCAATAACTTCAATCCTCTATGAATTTTGTCCCATAGTAGATCATGCCATGTTCACTATCTTCGCCAAGTTTTCTAAAAACTGATTGTACTCTCATCCCAATGCGAGCGTCATCCGGTTTGCATACAATCTGGCTTGTAAGACGAGGACCCTCATCAAGCTGCACTATTCCAAGCACATAAGGTGTTTGTACTGCCTTATTCTCTGGTGCTGCATGAATTACTGTGTAGGTCACAATCACACCTTTCCCTTTGAACCTACATTCCTCGATCCTTCCATCTCGCCGACATTGTGGACACATCTTTCTTGGTGGATAATAATAGGTATTACACGTGGTACAGTGGGTGCCTATGAGATTATACCGGTGTCTGAGTTTTCTCCAAAATCGTGATACTGCCATATTTTTTCACCTCTGCACAACTTCGTTGTGCAGAACCACACACTACGTGTGCGGAAATAATTCTTGATTGCGTTAGTAATCAAGTGCGCAAGCACTGCACAACTTCGTTGTGCAGAAAATAACGAATCTTAATTACAACTCTTAATTGTATCCTTTAATTCTCGATTATGCAGTAATCGAGTGCGTCAAGCAATCAAGTTGAAAGTATGTGTATAACCGCGGTTCCGCCTGAGCCTCCAACATTGTGAATAAGTCCAATCTCTGCCCCTTCCACCTGTCGTCTGCCAGCTTCGCCGCGCAGTTGTTCTGCAATCTCTACTGCTTGTTTGATGCCTGTTGCGCCTACAGGGTGTCCACAGGCTTTTAGTCCACCAGATGCATTTACTGGTATTTCCGCACCAATGGCTGTGAGCCCGTCTTCTGTTGCTTTGCCACCTTCACCCTTCTTGAAAAAACCTATATCCTCGATGGCAAGGATTTCTGCGATGGTAAAGCAGTCATGGACCTCTGCAATGTCAATGTCGCCTGGGGTAAGTTTTGCTGTGTTAAATGCTTTGTTTGCTGCTACAACAGTAGAATCAAGTGTTGTAATATCTTTACGATCATGTAGTGCGATGGTGCTGCTTGTCTGTGTAGATGCAAGAATATGTATAGGAGTATCGGTGTATTGTTTTGCAATCTCTGCCGGTGCGACTATTACGGCTGCTGCTCCGTCTGTTATTGGCGAACAGTCAAGCAGGTGAAGGGGATCTGCGATTAGAGAAGAGTTCAGTACATTTTCAATGCTTACCGGACTTTGGTATTGAGCACGGGAATTCATGGACGCGTTGTAGTGGTTCTTGACTGCAACTGCTGCAAGTTGTTCGCTTGTGGTGCCATATTTGTGCATGTGAAGCCGTGCAATCATCGCGTATATACTTGGGAATGTTGCGCCCATGATTCCTTCCCATTCACGGTCTGCTGCCGCCGCGAGCACGTCGGTTGTAGCATCAGTGTCAACATCAGTCATTTTTTCTGCACCGCCTGCAATTACTATGTCATGGTAGCCTGATGCTACTGCAAGAACAGCCTGTCTCAAAGCAAGTCCTCCAGAAGCACAGGCAGCTTCAACTCTGGTTGAGGGTATGTTAATTGACGCAAGTCCTGCGTAGTCTGCTGCCAGTGATGCTAAATGTTCCTGTTCTATGAATCTGCCAGCGCTCATATTTCCAAGATAGATGGCGTCTATCTCTTCACCCTGCACACCTGCATCTTCTATAGCCATAACACCTGCTTCAACAAAGATATCACGGAATGATTTGTCCCAGAGTTCTCCAAAGTTTGTGCAGCCGATTCCGATTATTGCAACGTCTCTCATTATTACACCTTTATTTTTCTTTTGTGTTTTGCATACATGCCATAACTAAGATATAACGGATTTTCAAGCAGATGCTGTACTGTTGGTGCTTTGTTTCTGATTTCCTCGATGCAATCACACACCGTGATACTAAAAGCATCGCTTCCTGCACCAGAACCAAAAGAGGTTACAAAGATTCGCTCTCCGGTTTTTGCAACATCAAGCGTGGCTGCAAGCCCCATCATCGCAGACCCTGAATAGGTATTTCCAAGATATGGTACCACATATCCTGGTTTTAGCTGTTTCGTTGTAAAGCCAAGTATGGATGCAACCCTGAATGGAAATTTGCCATTTGGCTGGTGAAATACTGCATAATCATAATCTTCTGGTGCTGTGTTCGTTTTTTCCATCAACCCTCTTGCTGCCAAAGTTACATGTTTGAAATAGCCTGGCTCACCTGTAAATCGTCCGCCATGTTCCGGGTATGGCATGCCTTCTCGTCTCCAGAAGTCCGGAGTATCGGTTGTAACTGAGTAGGTCTCTTCGATCTCTGCTGCAAGCTCATCTCTACCGATGACGTATGCAACTGCCCCCGCTGCTGCCGTGTATTCCAGGGCATCTCCCGGTGCACCCTGTGCCACGTCAGACCCAATGGCAAGCCCGAGGTCTATCATTTCTGATTTTACCAGCCCCATGCACATCTGCATTGCCGCGGTACCAGCTTTACAGGCAAATTCAACGTCTGCTGCTGTAAGTATAGGTGATGCACTAATTGCTTCTGCAATGATTGTGCTTGTAGGCTTAACCGCATAAGGATGACTTTCCGAACCGGTGTATATAGCCTCGATGCGTGTTGTGTCTATGTTTTTTCTTTTTACCGCGTTTCTTGCTGCCTCCACTGCCATGGTTGCAGTATCTTCGTCGATATCCGGCACTGACTTTTCATACACTTTTAATCCATTTTTAATCGCATCAGGAGAATCACCCCATATCTTTGCAATCTCTTCAATCTTGATTCGATATCTTGGTATGTATGCACCGTAGGATACGATTCCAATATTAGTCAATAGAGCATCACCTTTTTATTGCAGCAAACATCAAAACCAATATACCACTTCTTACGCTCTGCCACATATTTATAAAACAACCAGGCAACATATAAATCTAACGAACACATCACCAACATTAAAACATATTAAAACACGGATGAGAATCTTGAATAGTCCAGCTCTGTTTCAATATTGTCTACACACCTGCTAACCCGTCCACCATTTCCCAGCTTAAAAAAGCTCGCCACAGGACTTGTTCCGGATGCAGCAGAGCTGCAGGATAGAGTAATTAAATAAAAATTAATACTTTTATATTGACATATGTCCTATATACAAAATAGAATAATGGGTCAAAAGATGGCTGGAAGGACAGTAGGGATCTGGAGGAAAAACTTTAGCTTGAACACGTCCTTTAAGTGATTTGGGGGTTGATGTTATAATTTCTGTGCCATTAGCAACATGCTCTTTTCACTTACTTCCTGTACTTCATAGCCAAGACGGCCCAGCTCTTTTTCCACTTCTTCTCTTGAAACGTTATTCACGTAATCTTTCACATGCGCATTAATGAATTCCATCATAGGGACGTACTCTTCTTTAGAGTCTGCAAAGCAAGGAGTAAATATTATTATTTTTCCATTCCTTTTAATCGCCGTGTCAATGGTGCATAAAACCTTTTTTATATTTCTAACGTACTGAAGTAGATCGGCGAGAACAGCTATGTCGTATTTTTCTTTAAATATGCATGATTGTTCGATATTGCTTTTTTTTACAGATATCCAACCGTATCCCAATTTTTTAATGCGCTTTTCTGCAACATCTATCAAGCCTTCTGACTTATCTATCCCCAATACCCTACCATATGGTCCTACGAGCTTGCCATAGTATACGGGAGAGCTTGAACCACATCCCACATCAAGGAGAGCTTCGCCTTTACCTATTTTACACTCACTTGCAATAACTTCCCTTGAAAGCTTGAACCACCTGTTTTCGAGCCATAAGCCCCACACATCAGAGTCATTTATGAAGCTTGTTGTTACATAGGGGTGATTTCTATCTATCAGATAGTGATTGAAAAATCTCATTAAAGCAGATGCGTAGGTGGTGAAATCTTCGGTTATTTTTGATATCTTAAGCTCTTCATTATCGATTTTGTTTAAAAAAGATCCAGTTAAAATATATTCTCCATTTTCTTCTTCTAATATGTGATATTTCACCAAGGTATCCAGATATTTTTCAAGGATTTCCTTATTTCTGTAGTTATACTTTGTTGCAATCCTGTCTGTGCTGTTTATTCCATCATTAATGGCACTGAAAATATTGGCTGAAGTGCCCAGCACAATAAGATTTCCTAATAGTGCTGAATAAGCAAATCTTACTGCTTTTTTAAGTTCATCCACAGTCATAAGCATTTTTCTGTATTCATATATTCACAGATTTCTTTCCCAAGTTCAGTTAATTTGTAGAAGGCATCGCCGTTTGTTTCTATAACCTCTACAAGCCCCATCTCCACCAATGAGCTGTTACCGTTATACCTGTTGCCCATTCCACGAAGTCCACCGAGTACATTTGATGGGGCAACCCCCGCCCTGCGCGCAATTTCGTTAGGATAAGACATCTTAGGATAAATCTTGAATAGATGTGAAAGTATCTGTATTCTCACTCTGCTCTTCCTTAAGGAGCGAGTGATAATAGGGTCATGATAAATAAAAGAATTCATCGCTATTTTTACCTATATCCTTCTTATTATGTCTTTTTTAATATTTCTTTCATCTTTCACCATCACATATATAGTTTATGTAATCATAATGAATTAACCTGGAAGAAGCGAAGCCAGCATCTTTTCTACCACAATAGCAGTAAGAGCGCCAACCCAGACTATACCTACAAAATGAATCAACGTATTAAGCATACGTCCACCGTCTGCTATTCGTATTAAAACGGCAGAAATCAAGGCGTGTGCTATAAGCACTGCCAAAAGCATAAAAGGTATAATATTGATTTCAGAAGGTTCAAAAGTGTAGAGAAGAGATGATGTGATTTCTTCAGGCACATCTATACTAATAAAGAGATTATTCATCATCTTTACCACCCCAAAAGAAATGTAAACAGAAAACGCTATACCAGCCTGCAGACCATACATTATTCCTATGAAACTGGAGGTGTTCTGATAGCGCTGCTTTCTAAGTGCCTGTATTTTACCGAAATTCTTGCTTATAATCTTGCTGATAGGAAGAGGTTTACCTCCCACATTCAGGGATTCTACAAACATCTCACTGAAGCGCTGTATTAGATTGCTACCACATTCTGCTTCAAAGTGTTGCCATGATGCCAGCTTATCAATGCGAGTCCTGAGCCTTTTGTAAAGGTTGCGTATATTTTTGCTCAGCGTCCCAAAATCGTGTAAAGTAATATACATCAAAGCTTTTTCTATTATCCCCCCCCTCGTATCAGCAGAGCTTCCAAGTGAGCGTATGAATTCAGCATAGTCCTCATCTCTGCATTTGATTAATACCTCCTCTTTGCGGACAAAAAAACCAGCAATGATAAGAGGTGTAAAAGATAATGCGGCTTTCAGAGGTAAAGGAAGGGTTTTTCCCACCGATAGTACTAATATAAAAATAATAATACAACCAACCACAGAGATTATTAAAAAAAGTTTAAACTTCTTCTCAACGTCAGTTTTCATGTTTAGAGAATGCCATATATTATCATGTGGAACCTTACTTTTCATAAAGTAGGCTATCATTATCTCAGCAGTGGTGAATATGAAAAGAGATATGCTCAGTAGCTGAACAATGTCCTGGCCCGTTAGAAAAGGCATGATAACTGCAAATGAAATAATAAAAATCAGAGTTATAACGATAGATTCCAAAATTTCTTTCATCATATCGAGATCATATAGCGCTCCATGGTACATTACTTCATAATTTACCATAACAACATCCTGTTCACTACCCAGGAAGTCTTCCATCTTTTGTCCTGATTCCATGGCGTGAGCAAAGCGTTCTAAAAAATCTGAAAAAATTTTGCTTTGTGTTTGCTTGGATAAGAAACGACAAGCTTCTGCCAGGCTCATGTGCCATGTATCCATCATCATGTACAATTTGCCGCACTCTTTTGCAAGCTCACCATATTCAGGTTTTTTTGAAATTGTTTTGAACAGGTCTTTTCTTGGCATATCAGAGGTGGCGAGAGCACCTATATGAGTTATAAAAAAATGAATATTTTTTTCTATATCAATTTTTTTACGTTCTGAGATAAATATTGGGTAAATTAGTGTGAATATGAAGATGTAAACCGGGATGGTATACAATAACACAGAGGTTATACCTTCAAATGCCTGTGGAATTAAAAAACTCAAAAGAAGTACGACTGCAACCCCACCACCGACTATAGGCAGCATAAAGTGAGTGATATACTTTATAGGTGTTTTATCCAAACTATAAAATGCTCTAATATAATCCATATTGCCTCAGATGGAAAAAGGAAGACCATCCATCCCTTTTGAGTAGTAGCTGGAGATGATTTCCAAAACCTTATCATATTCTACAATATCCCTTGTAACCATCTCATCAAGAATCCTTGCGCGAAGGAACATCTCTTCGTATATCTCCCTCTTATCCAGATAGCCTGCTTTTTCTGCGATTTTGTTCTCTAAAATATAGCTGTTATTTAATCCCCGAAAAAGATGTACATCTGTGCTTGGATTCCACTCGAAAACAGCCCGGGTAATCACACCACCTGCCTCTTGTGAATAGCCTACCAACTCTTCTATCGCAGTGCACTTTCGTAAGAATTTACCTTTCACGTAAGCTGCCTGAAGGATTATACAGATGTTGAGGTTATCTATGAAAGTTACCGGAACGTTGATGGGATTTCCTGTAAAGCGCTGAATCATCTTTTTAACAGATGAAGCATGGAAGGTTGCCATGACTGAGTGGCCAGTTTGCATAGCCTGGAATGCCACAGATCCCTCTTCGCCCCTTATTTCGCCAACTATTATGTAGTCCGGACGAGAACGCAGGGCCGCCTTGAGCAGTGAAAACATTTCCACTCTCGATTCTGCAGGTCCTGATTCCCTGGTCAAAAGTTGCTGCCAAACCCTGTGCGGAGGTTTTACCTCGGCAGTATCTTCTGCAGTGAATATCTTGGATGCCGGATTGATAAAAGCCATGGCAGCATTTAAAGCCGTGGTTTTGCCGCTGGCAGTTTCACCGCACACGAAAGCACTCATCCCGTATTCGAGACAGAGCCATAGATAGGCAGCTATCTCAGTAGATATGGTTCCCCATTTTATCAGCTGTATGATGCTTGAGGGAGTATCCTGAAATTTGCGTATAGTAAAGCTTGCGCCGCGCCTGCTTATATCATTGCTAAAAATTATATTAATCCTCGAGCCGTCAGGCATACTGGCATCAACGATTGGTTTTGCTTCGCTCACAGGCCTGTCTATGCGCTCACTCATGTTTCTTAAAAAGTTAGACAGATGGGTTTCATCCCCGAACCTGATATCTGTCTCAATCAGATCGAAAACTTTGTGAATGAGGAATATGTTATTTGCCCCTATGCTGTGGACATCTTCTATATATGGATCCCTCATTATGGGTTCAAGTATAGAGTTTCCGATGATGTCTCGATCTATAAAATAAATAACTTTCTTTTTCTCATTCTGGTTTATCTGGACCTTATTCTGACCCCTGTTTAAAAAGCTGGTATTCGAGCTGGTATTTTTATCAACGAGTTTTATAATGGTTTGCCTGAGTTCTGTATCGTCCGATGGGACAGGTTCCTGTATAGCCTTCTCTAAGATTATGGATAAGAGTTTCTTGTATTTTATTTTCTCAACACTGTTTAGCTTGGGTTCTATGGTATGGTACTTCCTGTTTTCCTTGGCGCCGAATACATGTATAAATATGGGATCGCCGACTGGATAAATTATATTTATAAACTCAATATCCCCCATCTCTTTAGATAAAGAAGCATAAAATACAGGAGCCTTTCCTGACTTTCTGGTAAACTCGGCAACGTAACGAGAGAGGTGAGGATTATTGGCAGCAGCTTCTTTCAGGTTCATGATTCTTCAGGATATTGATGATATTTCTGTTACAAACCCTATTCCCGGCTCGATCCGGAAACCGGTTATCTTTGCAAAAGGAGCAAGAGCGCCATTATATTTGTTGATGATAATTGAACATTTTACATCTCCTCCCATAATTTTAGACTCAACTGTCAGGGATATGTCTGAGATTGAATGCAGCTGTACTAAGATAGCATTATCTATCTCTTCAGGCTCAATGCACAGCACTATGATCTTGCCAGTTCCTGTTAATCGCTTGAAGAAAGATATCAAATCCATGATTTTGTACTCATCTGCGCTGTATTTTATAAGCCTTGAAAGAGCATCAATAATAATTATTTCACTCTCGAAAAGTGCCTTTGCTCCCATAAGCTTCTCTAAAAAATCGTAAGGCTGGGTCGTCTCGCTTACAAGGGGATAAACTGGTATATACAGGAGTGCTCCCTGTATCATAAATTTCATCACAGGGTAATCGATGGAATACATCTGTTTTATAAAATCCGTGGTTGAGTGCTGGGTAGAAACAATGGTAATCGTGTGATTGTTGCTTAAAAATCCATAAGCCATGCGCTGGGATATCACACTCTTACCTTTTCCATGCCCACCTTCTACAATGACTATTGAGCCTTTAGGTATTCCTTCACCAAAACGTTGATTTAATTCGTCCCTTGATAATTGAAATGAAATAGGATTCATCGTCTCACTTCCTGTAAATAAACGTATCTGAGACACCACTTTCTACAACCACTCTCACGGTATGTGTACCATTTGGCAAAGGCGCTGTGATATTGAGCACATCTCCTCGTGTCCAATGGGTCCCTTCTTCGATTGTGCTATTGTTTACATAGGTAAATGTGCCGTCTATGAACACATCCACAAGATCAGGATAAAGAATCGTTCTGCCAGTGTTTTTCACATAAATATTGTTGAAAGTGTTCACCGGGTCGTTTATTACGGTAATGCTGCTTTTGTACTGTTCAGACAGAATCATGCCATTGTCATGCATGCTCTTGCTTATCGAGAGTGTGGTGGTTCCAACAGCTGCAGCTAACCCGGTTGCTACAATGAGGGATGCAATGAAAAAAATCAGTTCTGATGTAGAAGACCCTGCCATAAAAATCATCCATTTAAGTATTAACAGCGTAGTAGGCAGCAATTCCCCTGCCTGTAACTATCTTTATTCTATGCGGCTCACCAGTTTGCACCGCCATGGTAATGTTTAAAGTTTCTTCGGGAAACCAGATCGTATCGTCACTTGCGGCATCAACCAGCTTTCCATCCACAAGCGCATTCAAATATACTGGCTCAATTACTGTACTTCCTGTGTTCTCAGCCATGAGAGTGAGATTGCTGCCATCGTCACTGTGATTCAGTATTTTTATATCAGTGTTCAATTGATCATACATTAATTTATTGCGATCTGCTAAAGCATTCTGCACCGAGAAGAAGCTCTCTGAAACCATGTTAAAGCTAACCGCGCCTATTCCCATAAAAGCTATGAACAGTACAGCTATAGTGGCAGACACGCTAAATCCCATATTTTTTCCTCCCTGCAAAGCTGCGCTTTGCAGAACTGCACAACTTCGTTCTGCAGAAGGTGACCAGTAATTCTCGATTGCGATAGCAATCGAGTGCAGAAAACAACTCTCGATTGCTTCGCAATCGAGTGACACTAAATCCCATATATCTCTTCAGACCCCTTCTTTATGCTGGCTACTTCTCTTTCAAGCATGCTTATCATCTGCCTATCTATCTCATTTCCGCGCAGTCTCTCGATGAAAAGCAAAGACTGGATATGGTCTTTTGCAGTAAGTTCTGATGTAAATATACAATCTGAATTCTGCTGGGGTATGTTCATGCCCTTGGCATAGGTTATTATCTGGGAGAAAATTTCATCGCCAATCCATCCTATATCCACGTAGAATTCCAGCGTATGAATCAGGTTCTCTCTTCCGACTTTTTCCATAAGAAACTCGATCCATTTTAACATAACGATGACACTTTTAACATCCTCGTTGATTTTCACAAGCCTCGGTTCTGTTTTTTGTTTTTGCTCTGACTCTTTTGATATTGCGGCTTCTGGCTTTGGTCGGATCTCAGAGAGCCCGGTGTTCTCTGCCTGCGTTGCATGCAGTTTTGGTACCGCGGCTTCTGCCATTGGCCGGGTGTCAGGCTTTGGCTGGCTAAGAGTGCGCTGAAACAACTCAGCAAGTTTCGCGATATTTGATTCAATAGATGCAGTTCTTTCATTGAGATCTTTTATACTTTCCCTGCGTTGTTCAAATTCAGCAACTGTTTTGTTTAGTATTGCATCACATTCTTTCTCAGATAATTGCATTGCCTTCATAGAATCACCAAGCTCGTTGAGGATATAGCTTGGAAGGCGCTTTTTCATCTCAGCTAATTTGCTGTCTATCATATCTGTGTAATCTTTTTTTACATCAACATATTGTGTTTCTTCTTCTGATTCTCCAGTTTCATCATGCATACGCTTCCTCCTCCAACTGCGTTCTAATAATACCTACAATATCCAGTTCACCAAGGCTTATTCTAAGATCATTCTCTATTGATATCATTTGGTTTTCCATTGTTTCTGCCTGCTGCTGCAACCTCTCCAATTTTTCGATGTTCGCGGTTGTTACTTTGGAAAGTCCAACGAACGGGTTGACTTGATTAGCAACCACTTCATAGAGAGAGAGCATGTCTATTAGTTTTGTATCCACTTGAGTGATCCGGTTTTTTATTTCATCATTCTCCCGTTTCAGGACAGATATGCTTGTTTCTATCCTTGGAGTTTTATTCTCAATGTTTGTTATTCGTTCAAGAACTATTGGGTCAACAGCACTTTCCTGCAGCGGCTGCTGCGTTTCAACAGTAGATTCTTCTTCGCTTATTATTTCCTCTTCTTCCCGGGCTTTTGCCACATCACTTTTTTTTCTCCTGAGCTTTTTCATTATGTTCATAATACCACCAAAAAAACAAAATAGAGGAAGTTAAAATTCCTCTATGGGTACAGGCTTATAATAGTATCCACGCCATAGGTTGAAGGTGTGGTTGTGTCAATGATCGCAGTTGCTCCAAACTCTGGTATCAGTTCGAGGTGGAATGGCCGTCTTGCCGGGAAGTCGATACATATTGAGTCGTTTGCATCGGCGAGTGGGTCAACTTTTAAAGTTATGTAGACAAGATCTCCGGTGTTTATAACAGGCGTGGCTTCTGTGAATGAACCATCCTCGTCTCTCAGTTCTGTTACAATGAAGGTCTCGTTATCTGCAATGCCGTCTGTAGTAGTGTTATATACCAAATTGTCTACCATTCTTGTGCCATTGGATACCTTAATGATCATCTGGCTTAGATCTATTTTAGCTGATCCTGCATTTGGTGAGATGGTAATATTAATGTGAGTGAAATTTAATGCTGTAGAACTGCTTTTTTCACCAACAATTGTATCCACCATCAGGTTCGATGAAATCTCTGCGATTGTTTCCGTTCCTGTTGTCTGTGCTTTCTGCTGCAATGTGCCTGAGGTGCTTATCAGCACTCCGGCTGCTACCGCAGCTACCAATACCATGGCAATGAAGATAATGAGAGTCCCTATACCAACCGCACCATCTTCATTCCTAAACAAAGTTTTTGTTTTTTTCATATTATATTCTCCTTTTGTGTTTATTCGCCGTATTTGGCGTTATCACATACATGGAACTAAAAGAGTATATAACAGGATGCGTAGCTGTATACGCAGGTGTATACGCAGGTGTATGTACGGGTTATTTCAGCATTTTTTGCTTATCATTTCCCCCTCTTTTCGAGCTTGTGCTGAAGTTTAAATTTCCTCTTATGGGTACAGGATTACAATAGTATCTACCCCATAGCTTGCAGGAGTGATTGTGTCAATGGTCGCAGATGCCCCAAACTCTGGTATCAGCTCGAGATGTAATGTCTGTCTTACTGGAAACCGGATGTTTGCTGAACTGCCATCGGTTGGATCAACTTTTATAGTTATGCAAACAATATCTCCACTGTTTATCACAGGTGTGGTTTTCGTGAACGAGTCATCCCTGTCTCTTAGCTCTGTTACAGTAAAGTGTGTGCTATCTGCCGTACTGCTATGATACCTCAAATTGTCTACCATTTTCGTGCCATTGGATAGTTTAATTAACATTTGGTTCAGATCTATTTCATCTGTTCCTTCAGCTGGCGAAATGGTAATCTTCATGTGAGTGAGATTTAGTGCTGTAGAACTGCTTCTTTCACCAACAATTGTATCCACCCCCACGCTCGATGAGACTTCTATTATTGTTTCCAATCCTATTTTCTCTGCTTTCTGCTGCAGCGTAGATGAAGTATCGATCATCACTCCTGCTGCTACCGCAGCTACTAATATTGTGGCAGTGAAGATGATGAGTGCCCCTATACCAACTACACCTTCTTCATTCCTGGATAAAGTTTTTGATTTTTTCATATCCCATCCTCTATGGATTTTCGCAGGTGATGTATCATCAAATGCCTGTTCAATCCGACCTCTCGACATAATAATTAGTCCTCCATACAAGTGTTCACTTTATGTAACTAATCCATATTAAATACTTCTATCTATAAAGCAATATTGCTTGGGTTTAGCAATACTTTAACATTGTCCTTGCTTCCTCATTAATTTGCACCATTTCTATTATATCTCAAGTTATCCACAATTCTCGTACCATTGGACATTTTAATTATCAGTTGGCTAAGATCTGTTTTACCTACTCTATATTCATCATATCTGGCGTTATCACATAGATAAAACCAAAAGAGTATATAATAAGATGCGTGGCTGTATACGTAGGTGCATGTGCAATTATTTCAGCATTTTTCCACATAAAGGACATACTACCCAGTTTTCATGGATTTCCGTATTACACTGTGGACATCTTGAAGAGATTAAAGGCTCTTTTAATTTCCTGCCGCACTTTACGCAAAAAATCCATTCACTATCAAGGCTCATTTTACAGTCAAGGCACCTGTTTTCTTCACTGTACTGCACAAGGGCTCCACAATAAGGGCAGCAGTCCCATCCATAGCAAAGCACCCTGCGACATGATGGGCATCTTAAAGCAGTTTTCCTATATTTCGGACCGAGCGTAGATTTTATAGTGCGAAGGCATATCTTCGCCTCTCTCTGCAGGCTTTCATCTCCGCTCTCGTTTTCCAGGTCACGTATTACAAGCAGCAGTTCTTCCAAGGCTGCACTATCTTCAAGCTCCCATTGCTCAAATTCTGAAGGTGTATCTCTTGCCATTGAGGAGAGGCGCTTCAGTGCCATGAAGCGGGTTGCAACAACACGGCTGCGAAGGGTTTGCAGTATGCGCCTTTGTTCTTCAGGCCCTATCATAATGCAGTTTTATTAATTTCTTTGCAAATGAACCTTTTGCAAATCACCAAATTTGCTGAACTATCCAGAACAGCACATCTCCTATCAATGCTGCTGTAAGAAAGCCAAGAGTTATGTGGATAATATATGGAATGGTTGGTGTGACCCATATCCAGTTTTCTATCTTTCCTTTTTTTGCAAGACTCAATAGTGTTTTTTGCACTTCATCTGTTATTTCAATGCCTTTTTTTGAAAAGACCGGTTTGATTTTTCCCCCCTCCTCGATATAGTTTTCAAGTAGCTTTGCATGCATGTGTGTGATATTTTGTATATCGGTTCTGTATCCAAGAAAAAAATAATGTGGATGGTATAGAAACTCTCTTACACCATGATGTAAAAGATTCCATATTAGAAGAGTTGGGAAGATCACTGCACCAATGATTGCAGCATTATAAAAGACCGCTGCTGTAAAAAGAGGTATTACTGGTAAGCCAAGTAATGGGAAGGTATATTCTGCAAGTGTAAATTGTGGAAATAATGGCAGAATAAAGGATATGATTGTCAACGCCTTGACATCTGCACCACCCATGAATCCAAGTCTGAAAAAGATATAGGCGATGCTGAATATCATGCCTGTCGATAGAATTGTTGATGTGAGGTGTGCCAGAAAATTATTCGATAGATCGATGAGAAAAAAAACCACTGCCCCGGGAAGCATAAATAGCCATACTTTATTGGATACAGACCGT
>CAJHIS010000007.1 GCA_905067555.1 Candidatus Argoarchaeum ethanivorans | reverse complement strand
AAAGAGGCTATTGATATGGAACTTCAAGGAGGAATCGCTGTTGGTGAGATAGAGGATGATAGATATGGAAATGTTAATCCTGACACGCTTCCAAAGAGTTTTAAAAACGTTAAAGCAAAGATAAGAAAGAAGAAAACGAAGAAGATCGTAGATCAATACAGAAAAGGTGACCAAAAAGATAATGATGGTGATGGAAAAACTGATTACCCTGCCGATCCAGAGTGTACAGCTTGTCTTGACCCCAGTGAAACAAAACCACTGCCACATGTTCCCGAGCTTCCAACGATCGTTCTTTTCTCGGCTGGTTTGATCGCATTGGCTGGATACATTGGCTTGAGAAGACAAAAGAATAATTGAAAAGAGAAGTTATTGAGAGGTATATTTTTAAAACCCTCTCTTTATTTTTTATTGGGCTATGGTGCTTATACAAAAAGAATGAAGATGGAAAGCCTTTTAAATATCAAAAATATCTCTATTATTAAATGGTGGTAAGGAAATGAGATATAAAGTAGTTATCAAGGAAGATTTAGAGGATGGGGGATACAACGTGAGCTGCCCTGCATTACCGGGGTGTCATTCTCAGGGCGATACGATAGAAGATGCGCTAGAAAACATCAAAGAGGCAATAGAGTGTTACTTAGAGAGTTTAGAAAAGGATAAGATACCAATTCCAGTGGAGCCAAGAATGGAGGTTATGGAAGTAACCGTATGACAAAACTTCCTGTTGTCTCAGGAGAACAAGTGATTAATGCCTTAAAACGTGCAGGATTTTACGCACATCATCAGAAGGGCAGTCATGTCACACTTTGTATGGAAGAACATCCTCAGGTTCGCGTTGTAGTGCCTAATCATCGTGTAGTGAAAAAAGGAACACTCAGAAGCATCATAAGGGATGCTGGGTTCACAGTTGAAGATTTCGTTGAGTTGCTACAGGGGAAAAAGTAGCATAGACTTAAAAATGCTATGTATAATATTGGTTATGGAACTCAACAAGGATGCCCCGGTTTTAATCGGGGGTGGCGCAGACGTGGCTTAAACCATAATAGATTAACTGGAGACAATGATGATAACAATAAAATCAGATTTTTTAGGCATGAAGCTATCCAATCCGCTTATATTGGCTTCAGGCATAATGGGTATCTCTGTAGGCTCTATGAAGAAGATTGCTGATAATGGTGCTGGCGCTGTAACGATTAAATCAATCTCTAAAGAGGAAAGATCGGGGCATAACAATCCTACCATGTTCTCGTTTGGAGATGTCTTCATGAATGCTGTCGGTTACTCAAATCCAGGGATGGTCGAGGCAAAAAAAGAATTCTCAGATATTGATAGAATCGGTGTTCCTGTAATTGGAAGTGTAATAGGGACTGAAGCAGATGATTTTGTTGCGGTTATTGAGGAATTAAAGGACATCAAGTTTGGTGCAATCGAGATTCCTTTATCGTGCCCGCATACACCGGGATTCGGGGTTCTGGCTGGACAGGGAACTCCTGAAGCGACATACAGGATAACAAAGGCAGTCAGGAAAGCGACCAGACTCCCTATCATAATCAAACTATCTGCCAACGCTCCTGACCTTACTATTGTGGCGAAGGCTGCCGAGAAGGCAGGTGCAGACGCAATAAACATGGGCAACACACATGGGCCTGGCATGAGGATTGATATCGATTCCGGAAAGCCGATACTGGATTTCAAGGTAGGTGGTATTAGCGGCCCTGCAATAACTCCTGTTACAGTGAGATGCGTCTATGATCTCTATGAATCAATAAAGACTCCTATCATTGGTACTGGCGGAATTACAACTGGAAGAGATGCAATCGAGATGATGATGGCTGGAGCATCAGCGCTGGGAGTCGGGACTGGCATATATTACCGGGGATTTGATGTTTTCAAGAAGATTGCAAATGAGATGAAGGACTGGATGAAGAAAAAAGGACATTTGTCTCTCAAAGAAATAATTGGTGTTGCACATGAGGGATGATTACCTACACAACTTCGTTGTGTAGAACAAATAAACTAAAAGGAAATGATAGGTGTTGCAGATGAGGGATGATTACCTACACAACTTCGTTGTGTAGAACAAATAAACCAAAAGGAAATGATAGGTGTTGCACATGAGGGATGATTACCCAAGGTCACTGGAGATACTTGAGATTGAAAAGGAAGCAAAAGACCTTTTCACTATTTTTGTCAAAAATACTCTTGATGATTTTGTTCCAGGTCAGTTTGTGATGGTGTGGATTCCCCGCGTTGATGAGAAGCCATTTGGCGTAAGCTATCTTGAGAAAGACCGAATAGGCATAACATTTGAAGTTAAGGGCAAGTTCACGAAGAAACTTGCTAGCACGAAGAAAGCAGGCATAATTGGCATACGTGGTCCTTATGGAATCGGGTTTCCTGAGCCAGATTCCAGTACTATTGTAATCGGGGGCGGGTGTGGTGTGTCTTCGCTTGCTCCATTGATAGAAAAAGTAAAGAAATCAAATAGTATTATTGGTGCAAGATCAAAAGATATGCTCCTTTTCAGGAACCGTTTCAAGGATGCTCATTTCACTACAGACGATGGGACTTTTGGAAAGAAGGGATTTGTCACAGAGATTTTAGAAGAGAAAATATCTGCTCCTGATAAAGTGTCCCAGGTCTTCTGCTGCGGACCTGAAATCATGATGTCAAGGGTGATTGAGATCTGCAAGAAGCACCGAAAAAAATGCTTTATCAGCATGGAGAGATACATGAAATGTGGGTTTGGTGTGTGCGGGCAGTGTATGTGTGGGGACAAGGTTGTCTGCAAGGAAGGGCCGGTATTTGAATCAAAAGATGTAGAAGGCAATCCGGAGTTCAATCATTTTGCAAGGATCAAGTCAGGTAAGAAAGTTCCTGTTTCAGATTATGTAAGATGGAGAAGCTGTGAATGAAATCCATTACAATCTGCACAACTTCATTGTGCAGAGAATAAGTAGCAAGAGAAGAAAGTGTATTTATATTTTCCTATACGTCAAGAAACTGCACAACTTCATTGTGCAGAGAATAAGTAGCAAGAGAAGAAAGTGTATTTATACTTTCCTATACGTCAAGAAACAAGTACCCTAAAAGGAGGAGTTGTTTTTGATGAGAGATGATTCAAAAGAACAAATAGCAAAAATCCTGCTGGAAAAAGAAGCAGTCACACTGAACGTAGAGACGCCGTACACATACGTCTCAGGGATGCGAAGCCCTATCTATTGCGATAACAGAAAACTGACCTTCTATCCTGAAGAAAGGAGTGCCATTGCCGATGCTCTTGCGGAAAAGATAAAAGAGATTGACCCTGAAATTATTGCAGGTACAGCTTCGTCAGCAATATCATGGGCTGCACTCGTTGCCGAGCGCCTCGGTAAGCCCATGGTGTACATCAGAAAAAAATCCAAGGGTTATGGGAAAGATAAGCTTATCGAGGGGGGAAACATCTCAGGAAAGAATGTTGTGGTTGTAGAGGATCTTGTAAGCACTGGCGGAAGCAGTTTTAATGCTGTGAAGGCATGTCTTGAAGCAGGTGCGGACGTGCAGGCTGTGGTTGCGATATTCACGTATGAATTTGAAAATGCAAAGACGAAATTCGAGGAAGGTAAATGTAATACGATTTTTTTGACAGATTTCTCTACTTTGATAAGGGTTGCTGCAGAGAATAACTTTGTTGAGAACGATAAGCTTACATTGATCCAAGAGTGGAATTCTGACCCCACCGCATGGGGGCCAAAACATGGATTTTCTGGGGAGAAAAGAAAAATTAGGTGGTATTAATGAGAGAACTTAATGAAAAAGAGGAGGCTGCAAGAAAGATGATATGCCTGCCCCTTGATGGATTAAAGAGCATGGATGAGATTAAGAGCAGAGTAGAGGAACTGAATCCTGTTGTTGGACTTTTCAAGATAGGAAAAGAGACCTTCACAAGATTTGGGCCGGCGGCTGTGAATCTTGTCCAATCTTATGGTTCAGAAGTTTTTCTGGATCTCAAGTATCACGACATTCCTAACACAATCAGGGGAGCGGCAGTTGCAGCATCAGAACTGGGTGTTGAAATTTTCGATGTGCATGCTTCCGGGGGGCTAGAGATGATGAAAGCAGCAGTTGCAGGAGTTTTAGAAGCAGACGTCAAAAAGAAGCCAAAAGTCATAGGCGTGACAATTCTTACCAGCATAGATAAGGATATTATGAACAACCAGTTAAACATTCCAGGAGCTGTTGATGAGCAGGTTCTCTGCCTTGCGAAGCTTGCAGAAGAGGCAGGTCTTTCTGGCATAGTATGCAGCGGAGCTGATCTTTTGCATATTAGGTCCGAGCTTCCTGCTGATTTTATGTTTGTCACGCCCGGAATCAAGAGGCAAGGAACAAAGGCAGGGGCAGACCAGAGAAGGGTTATGACTCCTTCAAATGCAGTAAAGGATGGCTCTTCCATACTCGTCATAGGCAGGGCAATAACAGGAGCTTCCAACAGGATCCAGGCATGCCTGGATGTTATCGAGGATATAGCAAGAGTATTGTAACCTAACTTTGATAGTTGGGGTTTATCAGGAGTGTCCTCAGTTGAGTTTGGTTTATGTTTACTCAAACGAGACTGGGGACGTTTTGCCTCACTCCAAATGATAATATTTGTTTTCCGGTTGGGACGATTTTTGCTGTTTGTAGGCAGTATGAAAAACCCGGTTTTCCTACTATCTTTGGTAAATATAAGAAGAAGGGCAGGGATTTAAATTCATTGATAATGGCTCTTGTGAGCTGTAAGCTTACTGAGAATTTTAGTATTAGGAAAGCTGGTGAGTGGATTAATCGTGGTGAAGTCCTTGATATATTTGGTCTTGATGGATTGGATTTTCCAGACCTTTCAAAAAGAGTAAAACCTGTCAAACTTGGGATATATGAAAAGGCTCAACAGAACAGAGTGGGCGGCTACTGAACCAGAACTTTTATCGATACGTTTTTAACACTTTCCTTGTATTTGTATCTCCTGATTGGAATGAATTTTATTCACGGCAGTGATTTTCATCTTGGGTATGTACAGTATGGTTTGCATGAGCGGTTTGTGGATTTTGCTACAACGTTCAAAGCTTTCATTACGTATGGATTGGAGCATAATGTGGATTTTATTTTGATTGCGGGGGACCTGTTTGAAAAGCGCAATATTAATGCACCTACATATCTCCAGGCATATAACGTGCTCTCGCAGTTACAGGACGAGTGTAAATCACTTGGACGTGCCCCCATTCCTGTGATCGCGATTGAGGGCAACCATGACCTTGCATACCAGAGAGATCGAAACAGTTGGCTCCAGATTCTGGAATCACAGGGGATGCTTCGGTTGCTGAAATCAACATGGGATGGTGGTTTAAAGTTGGATTACGTGGATGTTGGCAACTGTCGGGTGTTTGGTGTAGGTTATCTGGGTGCATCTACTATGCAGAGTATCCCGCTCATTGATAGAGAGATACAGAAAATCAACCAGGGCATGGATCAGTCTATCTCTCCGTGTACATCACAGGCTCGCCCTCACGCCAACTCAGAAGTTGATTCTGCACACGGAGTGTGCAGGCGCCTCGATCGGTTTACTGTGCTCACCATGCACTTTGGTATGGAAGAACAGGCTCGAAGTGTTGTTGCAGGTGAGATACCATATAGTGCATTACTTCCCCTTCGCGAATGTGTGGATTATCTTGCACTCGGGCATTATCACAATCAGTACGAGTATGATCACTGGGTGTACAATGGTGGGAGCCTGGAACTTTTTTCGCTTAATGAATATGGACTTAAAAAAGGATTTTACCATGTAACCGATAGCGGTGCAGATCTTGTAACAATTCCAACACGCCAATTCAAGCGGCTTTCAGGTAATATTAGCAGTGTAAAGACGCCAAGCGAAATATCTTTGCTTGTCCAGTCGATAGTAGAAAGTGAGACGCCTGTTGATTCCAAGCTCTCCCCGATTGTTGAACTGACGTTGTGGGGCAATCTCAATTTTCCTAAAAAAGATGTCCCTCTTCCCGAACTAAGAGAGATGGTCAAAAAGAGATTTGGGTGCCTCTATGCTGATGTTCACATCAAACAGACCAATGATTGCTATACTCTTCACGAAAGCGATATTGTGGGCATGAGCAGGGAACAGATAGAAACAAAGATATTAAGAGAACAAATACTTCAGGATGGACGCTACAAATTATGTGTGAAGCAGGTTGTAAGTGACACTGTCGAGGCAAAAAAACTTGCTTTGCAGCGAATTAATGAAAAAGAGATTATCCGATTGTTAAAACAGAGCTTTGACCAGATACAACTGCATAAAAAGCAAGCTCGAGAAGAAAACAATGCTGGTATGCTTCCTTTTATGAGAGGCGATGTTACGTGATTCTCACACGGCTTCGACTTAAAAACATTAAATCGTATAGGGATGCTGCAATAGAGTTCAAAGCAGGTATCAATGGTATCGCTGGCGATAATGGTCACGGCAAAACCACCATTCTCGAAGCAGTCGGTTATGCGCTTTTTGATGCGCTACCTTACCCTGAACGCGATTTTCTTCGGAGAGGTGCAAAAACCGGTAGTGTTGAGATTGCTTTTGTCGCAGACGATGAAATCAGCTACATTCTCACACGAAAGGTTGGAGGAAGTGATATACGACTTGCAACACCACTTGGAACTATTAACGGCAAAAAGGATGTGTATGATTGGCTCATTGACCATATATTCCCTCATGTAACTGGTTCAAAGGAACTCCGATCCATTTTTGAAAACACGATCGGGGTTTCCCAGGGCACGTTTACAACTGCCTTTGCACAGACGCCTTCAGCAAGAAAAATGGTATTCGATGAAGTGCTTGGAGTTGATGAGTACAGAAAAGCTTACACGAATCTGCTGCCTGCAATAAATGCTGTAAAAGAGGGGATTACAGACCTTGAAAAAGAAAAGCTTGTACTTCAAACAGAAACCAGAGACTACAAACAACTAAAAAAAGAGCATGCAGACCTTCAAAAACAGATAAACCAGCTTTCAAAAGAAATGAAGCAGATAGAGAGCAATCTTGAACAACGTAAAAAAAGAAAAGAGAATCTTGATAAGAAGCAAAAAAGCATTAAGGATCTCGAAGACAGTATCCACAGACTTGAAATATCTATTGCTGCGACAAAAAAACAGCTGGTGAGAATAGATAAAGACATTAAAAGCGCAGATGCAGCAGAAAAAATCGTCTTTGAGCTTTCTGATAAAAAAGATGAATACGAAGAGAGTGAAAACACTTTAAAACACCTTTATATTCGAAGAGAAGATCGAAACAAGGATGAACAGAAAATACTCTCACTTAAAAACGAGTTTGCAATCCTTCAGGACAAACAGAAAAGAGGACAATTGCTTCTTCAGGAAGTCTCGCGACTGAAAACAGAAAAGGAGCAGCTACTGCCAGGAGTGCAAAAACAACAAACACTGCAGCAAGAAATCGATCTGGTACAGCGGGAATTAAAAGAACCACTGCAACATCTCATTTTTGAAAAAACCACTCTACAAAAAGAAGAGAGACGATTTTGTGAATTAAAGAGCAAAATAAACACACTTGGAAAAGAAAAAAGCCTTCTTTTGCCGCTATCGCAAAAGCAGGAACACCTGAAAAAAGAGGTTGAAAAGATATCACGTTCCATTGCAATCACAAACTCTGAAGCAAGTGGGCTTAAAAAAAAATCAAAACAAGCAGGGGAAAAAAACCTCTGCCCAATACTACCAGGTGTTAAATGTGAGGCGGTTACAGATTTTCACACTTATTTTACAGAAGAGATCAATAAGCGGCAAACAATACTAAATGCCATTAAAATAGAATTATCAACGTTTCAGGAAGAGCTTAACACACTTCACGATCCGGTTGGGCAAATAACACAAAAGGATGCCCTATTAACAGGTGCACAGGAAGAAATTGACAAACTGACACAGGTACCTGAAAAAATCAAAGAAAACACATTGAAACTTGGTGAACTATCAACAAAATTCCAGCAATATATCAAAGCATTATCAGGAGAAAAAAGCGAACAGGAAGAAGTGGAACAAATCATCACCAAACTAAAAACACAGCTTGAAGCACTTGGCGATGCTAAAACACAGCTAAAAAGCATTGAAACACTGATAGATGCAAAACAAAGAGAACTTGGAACGCTACCAGATACACAGCAGCAAATAACCGAGAAAGAGCAGGAGTTAAAAGAACACAATACTATTTTCTCAAAAAAATATGCAGGATTGAATGCAATAATAACAGTAATAGAAAATAAAACAAAAAAACTAAAAAGCGCTTACGAGACCTATCTACGAAACAAACCAATCGCAGAAAGAAAAGTCGAGCTTACAGAAGAGCGTGACAGTATGCTAAACGCACTCGAAAAAGAAGAAGTAGAGGTTAAAAAAGAGCAAACACAAAATCAAGCTCTCCGCTCAAGTTTCAGTGAAACAGAATTTCAACAGGTGACAGGAGAACTGGATGAACTCGGGAAGAAGCTGAGTGCCCGGAAAAGCACCTGCAATGAAAAAATCAAGCAGTCTAACACAAACCAGCAGAGCCTCCTGAGAATGGAATCAAAACTTAACGAACTAACAAGAAACGAACAAAGACTGAAACAAGAACAAGAGTTCTATTCTTACGTGACCTTTATCAGAGACCTTCTCAACAGTTCGGGTCAGCTCGCAGTCCTTGAACTGATAAACGAAATCGCATCTGAAGCTACAAACGCCTACTGTGAAATCATGAACGACTATTCACTGGAACTTCACTGGAACGAAGAGTACAATATATCGGTTATAGAGAGGGGAGAAGAACGCAATTTTTCGCAGCTTAGCGGAGGAGAGCAAATGAGCGCAGCACTTGCAACGCGACTATCACTTATCAAAGTAATCTCCAAAAGCGATGTGGTATTCCTTGATGAGCCAACCCAGAACCTTGATGTGCAGCGAAGAGAAAACCTCTCAGAACAAATACGAAATATACACGGCTTCAAACAGCTTTTCATCATAAGCCATGATGACACCTTCAACGAACACTGCGACCACATCATACATGTTGAAAAAATAAATGGTGAAAGCCGCATCAACTATTAATCAATCCATTAACATGTTAATACTTTAATATGCAATGTTAGTACAGAGACTATCGATGGCAGCAAGTGGGGCAGCATATCCAGGAGATGTTAGGGCACAAGAGTTAAAAAACAACAGAGATATATGCCCATGTAAACAATAAAACTATAGGGAAGATAAAAAGTCCGCTGGATAGCTTACAGATAAAAGGAGGAAAGGATGATGATTGAAAACGTTCGACCAGAAGGATGTATATGCGAACTCTGTTCGGATATATCGCCAAATCGTGAGGATATACGAACCAAGTTTGGATATACGATGTTATACGCAATTCATTAACTCCCAAAGTATTTATATTATCTCATATTTATAGAAATAAAATGAATTGGTTCACAGATATTCCCAAAATAGTTTCTGCAATCATCGTAGTGAGTGCAGTAATAGGTGTAATTAGTTTTAATAATAGTATTGACTATGGAAATCCAGATAAACTTGATGAGAACTCAGAAAAAACAAGAGATTTTGTTGTTGATAATGTTGTGTCAATCGAGATTAAATGGATTTCTTGGATAGACGACAAGGTAACCAATCCTTTGGTACTTCTTGTTTTATTTTTTGGAATACTTTGGTTTTTCGGACCTTTTCCTCCAAAAAGTCGTCAATGAAGTTCTCCGCTTCGCTCCGACCCTGACGGGTTCGCACAACAGCGGGCATACGGCTCACTCCATTCGCCCAAATCCCGCTTTCAGCGGGACTTCGCATGTCCGCAAAACGTTATACGCAATCGTGAGCAAAGGGTTAAAAATAAGTTTTGCGTTTCTGATACTATGAAAATGTTTGATTTAACAATGCCGATAGATACACAGATTCCGGTTTTCCCTGGTGGCCCGGAGCCAGAGATTATTCAGGTAGCTTCAATAAAGGAAAGGGGATGGAATGAAAAACAAATTACTATCGGATCTCATTTTTCGACACATATAGACGCCCCGTTTCATATGATAGAAGATGGAAAGAAACTGGATGATTATCCTATCAATAAATTCATTGGTATAGCAAGTGTAATAGATGTAAGAAATCAAAAACTGATAAATCCAAGTTTAGATGAAATTGAACAGGAAGATATTGTTTTCTTTTATACTGCCCATATAAATAAAATACGCTATAAAGAGTATTTTCAACAAAATCCCATTTTAAGCGTAGAAACCGCACAACGGTTGATTGAAAAAGAGGTCAAGATTGTTGGTTTGGACTCATTTTCACCAGATAATGAACCGTTTAAAATTCATAAGTTGCTTTTGAAAAACGATATTCTTATTGTTGAGAATCTTATAAATTTGGATAAATTAGTAAACAGTAGATTTATGTGTTACATCTTGCCATTAAAAATCATGGATGCAGATGGCGCGCCTTGCAGAGTTATTGGAGTTTTGACATGAAGACGAAAATAATTATTAACGCGATAAAACCGAAAGGATATTGACGAAATTGCAAATACGGTCTGGTAAAAATGAAAATCAATTCTGATGATAGTTTTCCATCGGTGTTCTCTTAAGAAGTTTTAGTGATTCATCACTCACGTTTTTGACCACTCGAATGTTCTGGCAAAAGTTGAATCGTCTATGATCTGTTATGATTTTTCAGGCAAATACTGCTTTTCGTACGTCTTCGATGGTTGCGTTTATTTCGATTGGTTTGGGGCATACGTTTAGCACGTGTTCACTGTCCTTTAGCAGGTGTCCTGTTGCGATGCAAACAATCCGTTCATCAGGATCAATGGTTCCGTTTTGAAGCAGTTTTCGCAGCCCTGCAATGGATGATGCACTTGCTGGCTCTACTCCGATTCCTTCCATCTGTGCCAGTTGTTTCTGTGCTGTGATGATTTCTTCGTCAGTTACTGTTTCTGCAGTTCCCCCGGATTCGTACACGGCTTTGAGGGCTTTCCTGGCATTTACCGGGTTTCCGATTCGTATGGCTGTGGCTATAGTTTCCGGGTCCGGGTCTGGTGTTATGTTCTGCTGCTTGCTTCGTACTGCATCCACTACAGGAGGTGCACCTTCTGCTTGTATTCCGGTCATTTTTGGTACAGTATCTGTTATGCCAAGTGTTTTCAGTTCCTTGAATCCTTTATATATGGCTGTGATATTTCCTGCATTTCCGACAGGAAGCACGATTCGATCCGGTACTTCCCAGCCAAGCTGGTCTGCTATTTCAAAACCTATGGTTTTTTGCCCTTCAAGACGGTAAGGGTTAATCGAGTTTAGTAAATAGAAGTCTTCTTTTGCGCACAGGTCTCGTACGAGCATCAGTGCTTCATCGAAGTTTCCGCGTATGCTCAGTACCTTTGCTCCGTGCATTAATGCCTGTGCAACTTTCCCGAGTGCTACTTTACCTGCTGGTAGTAATACAACTGCTGGTATGCCTGCCTTTGCTCCGTAGATGGAAAGCGATGCTGAGGTATTGCCTGTTGAGGCACATGCTACAGTACTCATCCCAAGTTCCAGTGCTTTGGTTACGCCAACAGTCATGCCCCGATCTTTAAATGAACCTGTTGGGTTCATACCTTCATGTTTAACATAGACTTCTTTTGCTTCCAGGTCTTCTGCAAGCCTGTGTAGTTTGTATAGCTGTGTACCACCTTCCTGCAATGTAACAGGGTCTCTTGTTATGGGTAGTAGCTTTTTGTATTTCCATACGCTCAATGGTTGTTTTGATAATTCCTTTTTGCTTAGCTCTATTTCGTTGTAGTCGTATATTACATCAAGAAGGCCGCCGCAGTTTCTACACGTGTAGACGACTTCTTCAATAGAATAGATGCTACCGCACTCGATGCATTGTAGATGGTACATATTCTTGAAAGTCTCCTATCAACAACTGTTTAATGCACAACAATATACCTAAACTTATCGGGTGCACAATGTAGAAAAAAACCGTTGAGAAGAATTAATATACTACACCAGACTCTAATAAACACAACTATATATGCAATAATAATGCTTTGGTATGTGAGAATTGCAGACTCTTCTACCGGGGAACTCCAGCCCGTTGAAACAGGGAAGCTGACAATAGAACTTAAGAGGGATTATTATTATTAGAACAAAAACAACTACAAGAAATAAGAATGGAATAAAAAAGAGCGAATCTCAGTCATCTGAGAGTTTGAAAAAAAATGCACAAGGTAATACAATGATTAATGAAGATTTAGTAGAGCAGGGTTTTGCACTTCCTGGAGAGCTTATAGGAACAAATGAAGAGTTTACTAAAGGAGAGCAGACATTCGATGAAGGGGGCAATATCTATGCTTCGGTCATGGGGTGTGTTGAGCTACATAAACAAAGCAGAATTATTTCAGTCAAACCAGTAATCAATCCTTTAAATTATATACAAGATCAGGATATTGTTATTGGTCGGGTGACTGCTATAAGAAATTCAGTTGTGCTTGTAGAGATTACTCATATTAAAGGAAGAGGTGAGCGTAAAATTATAAATCTTGGGCAGGCGGCAATTCACGTATCAAACATAAGAGACGCCTATGTAGATAACATCTCAAGAGAACTCTGTCCTTTTGATATTGTAAAAGCAAAAGTGATCGATGTTAAAAGTATGAGGCTTACAACTGCAGGGAAGGAACTTGGAGTGATGAAAGCCTTCTGTTCAAGGTGCAGGCAGCAATTATATAAAAATGGCGTCAAACTGGTGTGCAAATCATGCGGCAATAAAGAGACAAGAAAAACATCAGTAAACTACGGAACAGGCATAATATAAGTCAGGAGAAACAAAAAATGGAAGTTAGAATTCTAAGTAAAACAGATACCGACCTGAAACTTCACATCGGTGGAGAAACCCACAGTTTATTAAATATTCTTAAAAATGAACTTCTTACAAACGAGTGTGTTGATGTGGCAACTTACGACATCAAACACGTAACCATTGGTGACCCGATACTGTTTGTGAGAACAACTGACAATCACGACCCGATCGAGGCAGTTATTGAAGCATTAGAAAACATAAACAATCTCTGTGAAGAGTTCAAAGAAGCATTCAATAATAGTGCGAGGGACGAGATTCGAACTCGCGGACTCCTATGAGAACAGGTCCTAAGCCTGTCGCCTTTGACCTGGCTGGGCAACCCTCGCCTTATGTTTTATGTGCTTGATTGCTGTGGCACTTGATTACTTCGTAATCAAGAGTTGGCCGTTAACCGTTGTTTTCTGCACTTGATTACTAGCGCAATCAAGAATTGTGCAGTTGATAGTTATTTTCTGCACAACGAAGTTGTGCAGTGCTTCGCAATCAAGAGTTATCTCTACTCAAGTTAATAGTTGTTTCTACTCAAGTTAATAGTTATTTCTGCACAACGAAGTTATGCAGTGCTCCGCAATCAATGGTTACTGGTTATTTCCGAGCCATAATGAGGAAAAACATATAACACCCGGACAGTTGGAAAGATATTCGCAAATGCCTGTAAAAGAGCGAATATCAGGAAGAATGTCACGACTCATTCGTTGAGGCACGGCTTTGCCATACATCCGCTGGAAAGCGGTGTGGATTTGAGGTATATTCAGGGATTACTGGGGCATAAAAGTAGTAAGACGACAGAGATATATACGCATGTAAGTAACAATGATATGGGTAAGATTAAAAGTCCGCTGGATAGCTTACAGATAAAAGGAGGAGAGGATGGTGATTGAAGATGTTCGACCAGAAGGATGTATATGCAAACTCTGTTCGGATATATCACCAAATCGTGAGGATATACGAACCAAGTTCGGATATACGATGTTATGCAACATGCCAATACTGAAAACGGGTTTTACACATGAAAACTATATTAATTGACCCTGCGATAACGAATGATATAAAAGTGCCTGTTAGAAACGTACATCATCTCTGAATGAGCGTTAATACAATAATCGGGAAGGATTGGTAAAATGGCAAAGAACGACAATAAAACTCAAGAAGAACCTCTTGAGAAGCAACTCTGGAAAGCGGCGGATAAACTCAGAAAGAATATTGACGCTGCCGAGTACAAACATATAGTCCTGGGTCTGATTTTCCTGAAATATATCTCAGATGCCTTTGAGGGATTATATCAAAAACTGCAAAAAGGAGAGGGGGATTACGCTGGTGCTGACCCTGAAGACAGGGACGAATACAAAGCCGAGAATGTTTTTTTTGTTCCTGCGATTGCTCGCTGGTCATATTTACAAGCACGAGCCAAACGGCCAGAGATTGGTAAAGACGTTGATATCGCGATGGACGCAATCGAAAAAGAGAATCCCTTGCTCAAGGGGGTTTTACCAAAGGTCTATGCAAGAGGCAACCTCGACCCGACAAGTCTTGGCGGTTTGATCGATCTGGTGGGCAACATCGCCTTTGGCGATGCCAAAGTTAGAAGCGCCGATATTCTGGGCCATGTTTTCGAGTATTTTCTTGGCGAGTTCGCGCTTGCGGAAGGAAAGAAAGGAGGGCAGTTCTACACCCCCCGAAGCGTTGTTCAGTTGCTTGTAGAAATGCTGGAACCCTACAACGGCAGAGTCTTTGACCCTTGTTGCGGCTCCGGAGGTATGTTTGTTCAGTCGGAAAAGTTTGTAGAAGATCATCAGGGAAAAGTAAACGATATTTCCATTTATGGTCAGGAGAGCAACCAGACCACCTGGCGATTGTGTAAAATGAACCTTGCTATTCGCAGTATCGACAGCTCACAGGTGAAATGGAACAATGAAGGCTCCTTCCTCAATGATACTCACAAAGACCTAAAAGCTGATTATGTTATCGCCAATCCTCCCTTCAACGACAGCGACTGGAGCGGTGATCTCTTACGCAAGGACGGCAGATGGAAATACGGCGTACCACCAACAGGAAATGCCAACTACGCCTGGATACAGCATTTTCTCTACCACCTCAGCCCAAGCGGACAGACAGGTTTTGTTCTTGCTAAAGGATCTCTGACCTCCAAATCATCCGGCGAAGGCGATATCAGAAAGGGGCTTGTGGAAGCCAGACTGGTTGATTGCATCGTGAACCTTCCGCCAAAACTTTTCCTGAACACACAGATACCCGCCAGCCTGTGGTTTTTAAGCAGGAACAAAGCTAATGGCAAATACAGGAACAGGACAGACGAAATACTGTTCATTGACGCCCGGAACACGGGGCATCTGATCAACCGCAGGACCCGTGAGTTCTCACCTGAAGACATACAGAAGGTTGCAGAGACCTACCACAATTGGCGCAATCCTGACAGGAATTATGAAGATATAAAAGGGTTCTGCAATTCTGCTTCTATTGAACGGGTGCGGGAACTTGATTACGTGCTGACACCGGGGCGATATGTCGGATTGCCTGATGAAGAAGATGATTTCGATTTTAATGAGCGATTTAGCAGCCTGAAAGCGGAGTTTGAGGAGCAGTTGAAAGAGGAAGAGAAGCTTAATTTGCTGATTGCTAAAAACCTCAAGAAGGTGAAGCTGGTATGAGTAAAAATGGATTGGTGATAATTGATGATATCCAGAGCAGAATATATACCATCCGTGATGTTCAGGTAATGCTGGATAGGGATTTAGCCATTTTTTATGGCGTAAAACCAATCAGACTAAGAGAACAGGTGAAAAGAAATATCAAACGTTTCCCCTCAGATTTCATGTTTCAGCTCACAGAAGAAGAGGTTAATTTTATGGTATCGCAAAATGCGATACATTCGAAGCAGCATCTGGGCGGTTCACTTCCATTTGTTTTTATAGAACAGGGTGTTGCGACTATTTCTGGGGTACTTACCAGTGAAAGAGCGATTGAAGTTAATATTCAGATTATGCGAGCTTTCGTTGCAATGCGCCGTTTTATCGCTTCAAATGCAGAGGTTTTTCAGCGCCTGGATGCTGTGGAAATACGGCAGATAGAGCATAAAGCAGAAACTGATCAGAAATTTGAACAGATTTTCAATGCCATTGAAAAACGAAGCATAAAACCAAAACAAGGTATCTTTTTTGATGGCCAGATTTTTGATGCGTATCAATTTGTTTCTTATCTTATCAGAAAAGCACATAATACAATATTTATAATTAGTAATTATATTGATGATACTGTTTTGACGCATCTCACAAAAAGAAATAAAGGTGTAAAAGTTACGAGTCTCACAAAAACAATATCAAAACAACTGGCATTGGATATAAAGAAATTTAATGAACAGTATCCGTCCATCGAGATAAAAGAGTTCAAAGACTCCCATGACCGGTTTATAATTATTGACAACACCACTGTCTATCATTTTGGAGCTTCTTTAAAAGATATTGGAAAGAAATGGTTTGCGTTCTCGAAGATGAATATCGGGGCGTTTGAGATGATCACGAGATTGAAGGGGCTGGGGGATGAGTGAGCGGGAGGAATCGCAATGAGTAAAAAAGAGGTGTTCCATTTCACAGTTGGTCAGTTGGTTGAAATTTTGAAATCCCTGCCGCAGGATCTGCCGGTATTGACCAGCGGGTATGAAAATGGTTTTGAGAACTTTTATCCACCGGGAGTTATTAAGGTGAAGCATGAAACTGAAAATGCGTATTATGATGGCGAATTTCAGGTTGCGGGGGATGGAGATGAAGGAACGTTTGACGTGGTAGTATTTAGGAGGGTGGTTCGGGATGAGTGAGTGGAAGGAAACAAAATTACAGGAGATTGCAGTAATTAATCCTGCCGAACGCTTAGCTAAAGGCACTAAAGCTAAGAAGGTAGCCATGGAGTTATTACAACCGTTCACGAAGAAAATCTCAACTTATACCAAAGAAGAATACAAAGGCGGCGTTAAGTTCAGGAACGGAGATACTCTTGTAGCAAGAATCACCCCAAGCCTTGAGAATGGCAAAACATCTTTTGTCGATTTGCTTGAAGATGATGAAGTTGGTTTTGGTTCAACGGAGTTTATAGTTCTGCGTGAAATAAAAGGTATCAGCGATAAGAATTATCTTTTTTATCTCGCCTGTTCTCCAGAGTTTAGAGATCTGGCGATTGCTTCAATGACTGGAAGTTCTGGAAGACAAAGAGTACAAACAGATGTTGTAAAACAGCACGAATTTCTTTTCCCCCCGCTCCCCGAACAGCGCGCCATTGCCTCGGTGCTCTCCAGCCTCGACGACAAGATAGACCTGCTCCACCGCCAGAACAAGACCCTCGAAGCCATGGCGGAAACACTGTTCAGGCAGTGGTTTGTGGAGGAGGCGGATGAGGGGTGGGAGGAAGGCATGTTGGGTGATGTTATTGAGCTTATTTATGGTAAAGGGTTAAAAAAAGAAATAAGAACAGACACAGGTTGTCCAGTAATTGGTTCAAGCGGCGTTGTCGGTTATCACTCTGAATTTTTGGTCGAAGGTCCTGGGATCGTTATCGGCAGAAAAGGTACGCTTGGCAAAGTTATTTATCTGTGGGACAACTTTTTCCCTATTGATACAACGTATTATATCAAATCAAAAGTTGAATCCGCAGGATTGTTGTATGAATACTTCTTACTAAAGACACTCAATTTTGAAGAAATGAATTCAGACTCAGCAGTTCCTGGCCTAAATCGGGATATTGCGTTATCTACAGAAATTAAAATTGCACCTTTAGGGAAACTAAACAAGTTCAATCAGTTTACTTCAACATTTATAAATAAATTGAGAGACAATATAAAACAAATCCGCACCCTTGAAAAACTCCGTGATACGCTCTTGCCTAAATTGATGAGCAGGGAAGTCAGGATGAGCTACTAAAAGGGGTTATGTGATGGCTAATCTGAAACCTGTAGAGAAAAAGTATTTTGAAGATATATTTGGTATGAGTTCAGGCTATGTATTAGGTTACACTAATGCTACCTTTGCCGAATTGTTTAGAGATGTTGTTGGTATTAACATATCCGATGATAAATACGCATTTAACGGTGATTCAAAAGCAAAAAGGCTTAGAGCGTTTTGGGAATTAGAATCAGATGAAATTGTAGGAAAAGTTTTGGAGGACTTATTAGAAATATGGAAATATGATCAAAAGAGGGAAAGCAAAACTGTAGATCATAATATCTATAAAAAAGGTTTAAAAATTGTTTATAGACTTCTTGGGAAACAATATGATGACGACGTTAAAAAGGAAGAAGACTTTTTAAAAAGAGATTTTGAAATTAATTTATCACAATTAAACTTAACCTCGGGACTTTCTGACATTATTGAGCAAAGAATTACCGAAATTCAAATTTGTTTAAAAAACAATGCATCATTAGCTGTTATCTTTTTGTGTGGAAGTGTGCTTGAAGGGTTATTGCTTAACTTTACTACTAAATATCCGCAAAAATTTAACACTTCGAGATCCGCACCTAAAAATAAAGAAGGAAAAATTAAAAGATTTCATGAATGGACATTAAATGATCTCATCAATGTTGCTCATGAAATTGGTTTTCTTGGTTTGGATATAAAAAAACATAGTCATTCCATGCGAGATTTTAGGAATTATATGCATCCATATCAACAAATGGTTTCAAAGTTTACACCAGATGAGCATACAGCACAAATCAGTTGGAAAGTGCTCCAGGCAGCAATTGCAGATTTAAGTAAGGCGGAGGAATAAATTATGAGTCCAAAAATAACCGAATCCAGAATCGAGAAATTAACCATTGAATTATTAGAGAAATCTGTTTATTACGAGGTCTACGCTCCTTTCATCGCTCCTGACAACGAAACGTCGGACAGACGATTCTTTAAAGATGTGTTATTATCGAAACGCCTGCAATCAGCCGTTGGCAGAATACCTCAAAATAAGGCAAAATCCAGTGATACCAAAGATAATCAGGAAATAAACAACAAACAAATCCGCACCCTTGAAAAACTGCGGGATACGCTGTTGCCGAAGCTGATGAATGGTGAAGTCTAGGTGAAATTGAAGCAACAAGAGGCGGGCACATGAACAAAAGCGACATTGTAAAACAACAATCAGATTTCATCCTCTACACCTCAGGTGATGGAGACGTGAATGTAGAAGTATTTCTGAAGGATGAAACCGTCTGGCTCACCCAGAAAGGCATATCCGGACTGTTTGGAGTAAATGTACCTGCCATCAGCAAACATCTGGCAAACATCTATAAAACAGGGGAGTTGAGGAAAAAGTCAACTATTTCCATTTTGGAAACAGTTCAAAATGAAGGAGGTAGGAATGTCCGCCGGAAAATGGAATTCTATAACCTCGACGCCATCATTTCGGTCGGCTACCGCGTCAACTCCTACCAGGCTACCCAATTCCGCATCTGGGCTACAAGAACCCTGAAAGAATACATCATCAAGGGAGTTGTCATGGACGACGAACGGCTCAAGCAGGGCAACCAGCTTTTCGGCAAGGACTATTTCGAGGAACTCCTTGAACGAATCAGGGAAATCCGGGCAAGTGAGCGGCGGTTTTACCAGAAGATCACCGACATCTACGCGCTTGCCGCTGATTATTACAAAAACGCGCCAGCAACAAAGGATTTTTTCGCAACGGTTCAGAACAAACTCTATTGGGCAATCACCGGAAAAACGTGGCTTTTTAATTTCTTCCGGGTGGATGTGAGTATGACAAAGAAGATTAACCACGGAGGGCACGGAGGGCACAGAGAGTTGTTATTTTTCTCTGTGTCCTCTGTGCTCTCTGTGGTTTTTCCAAAACCCAATTTCAGAATATAACAAAAAGTCTCGGAAAACCCGCAGCAGAAATTATTTACGATTCGGCAGATTTTGACAACGAGATAAATCGCATAAGGAGGAAATATGACTGATACAAAACTACAAATACGAAACAGCACTGCGGAATTTCTGATTTTCACGAAACAGAACAATAAAAATACTATAGAGGTTCGCATTGAAGATGAAACGGTATGGCTCACTCAAAAGCTGATGAGTGTTTTGTTTGAAAAGGGTCGCAGTACCATAACAGAGCATTTACAAAACATCTTCGAAACAGGCGAATTAAAAGAGATTTCAGTATGTCGGGATTTCCGACATACTGCCGAAGATGGAAAAGAATATACTACGAAATTCTACAATCTCGATGTCATTATTGCCGTTGGATTTCGGGTCAATTCAGAACGTGCAACCCAGTTCCGTCAATGGGCAATTAATATCTTGCGAGATTTTGCTATTCGCGGTTATGTGCTTGATAATGAACGGTTAAAAAACGGTTCTTTTTTCAATAAGGACTATTTCGACCATTTGCTTGCTGAAATTCGGGAAATCCGGGCAAGTGAGCGTCGCTTTTATCAGAAAATAACCGATATATATGCCACTGCTGTTGATTATAATGTTGAGAGTGAAATAACAAAAACATTCTTCGCCACAGTCCAGAACAAATTACATTTCGCCATCCATAGGAACACTGCCGCTGAACTGATAATGACGCGGGCAAACAGTAACAAAGAACACATGGGTTTAACTACATGGAAAAATGCGCCTCACGAAAAAATCATAAAACCAGATGTATCTATTGCCAAAAATTATCTCTCAGAAAAGGAAATAAAAGCATTGGACCGTATCACTACAATGTACCTCGATTATGCAGAAGACCAGGCAGAACAAAATATTCCAATGACAATGGAAGATTGGTCGAAAAAGTTGAATGTCTTTTTACAATTCAATAATCGCGAACTATTGGATAATTCCGGCAAAGTAGCACAAAAGATAGCAAAAGCATTTGCTGAAAGTGAATTTGGGAAGTACCGCATAGTGCAAGACCGGTTATTCGAATCAGATTTTGATAAAATGATTAAAAAATTGGAAGATAACAGCGAAGGAAATGTATAATGATTACAAATAAAAAACTTCCCGACAATCAAATCACTGTTTATCAAACATCGGATGGAAAAATCAATATTGAAGTGCTCTACGCCAACGAAAACATCTGGTTGCCGCAAAAGCGGATTGCGGAACTGTTCGATGTAGACCGCAGTGTTGTTACCAGGCACCTGAAGAACATCTTTTCTGATAACGAGTTGCAGGAAGATTCAGTATGTGCAAGTTTTGCACATACTGCCGAAGATGGCAAAGAATATGAAACATTCAAGAAAATTCAGGATGAAAATTACATCTCTGATTTTGACAAAGAGATAAAGCGCATCAAGGGGCGAAAAGATGACGACAGATAAGATCACCGAGTCGCAAATAGAACAATTCGCAATCGGACTCCTCGAAAAACAGGGCTACCAATACGTTTACGCACCCGACATTGCGCCCGACAGCGAAACGCCGGAAAGAACATCCTTTGAAGATGTCCTGTTGTTAGAGCGTCTGAAAAAAGCAGTTGGAAGGATCAATTCCAGTATTCCGGAGGATGTGAGAGAAGACGCCATCAAGCAGATACAGCGCCTCAATTCGCCTGAACTAATCGCCAACAATGAAGCGTTTCACCGAATGCTGACAGAAGGCATAAAAGTAAGCTACCACAAAGACGGGGCAGACAGGGGCGACCTGGTCTGGCTGATAGATTTTAAAAATCCAGAGAATAATGATTTTCTTGTAGCCAATCAATTCACGGTCATAGAAAACGAGGTGAACAAGCGCCTTGATATAATCCTCTTTGTAAACGGCTTGCCCATGATTGTTATTGAACTTAAGAATCCTGCCGATGAGAACGCAACCGCAAGATCTGCATTCAGGCAGTTACAGACCTATAAACAGGCAATACCGGGTCTTTTCACTTACAATGGCTTCACGGTAATCTCCGACGGTCTTGAGGCAAAGGCTGGTTCCCTTTCCGCAGGTTTCAGTCGGTTCATGGCGTGGAAATCAACTGATGGCAAGACGGTAGCATCTCCCCGGATAGGACAACTGGAAACGCTGATCAAAGGGATGCTCAACAAACGAACCTTGCTGGATATTATACGCCATTTCATTGTATTTGACAAGTCGAAAAAAGAAGATAAAGAAACAGGCATAACAACGATTGCAACCGTGAAGAAATTGGCCGCATATCATCAATACTATGCGGTCAATCGAGCCGTGGAATCGACCCTGCGGGCATCGGGATATTCTGAAACTAAAACGACAGATAAGTTTATGGTGATGGAATCACCGGCAAGCTATGGTCTTGTTGGGGTGGATTCTCAACCCACAGGGGACCGGAAAGGCGGTGTTGTCTGGCATACGCAGGGAAGCGGTAAATCGTTATCAATGGTGTTTTTTACCGGTAAAATCGTTCTCGCCCTGGACAATCCGACCATACTGGTAATCACCGACAGAAACGATCTGGACGACCAGCTGTTTGATACCTTTGCCGCGTCAAAACAACTTCTCAGGCAGGATCCTGTCCAGGCTGAAAGCAGAGAACACTTGAAAGAACTGCTGAACGTCGCATCTGGTGGAGTTGTATTTACCACCATCCAGAAGTTCCAGCCTGAAGAAGGGAATGTTTACCCAAAACTATCAGACAGGCGAAACATCATTGTAATTGCCGATGAAGCCCACCGGACGCAGTACGGATTCAAGGCAAAAATCATCGATGCAAAAGATGAGCAGGGAAACATAATCGGAAAAAAGATAGTTTACGGCTTTGCGAAATATACGCGCGACGCCCTGCCCAATGCGACTTATCTTGGCTTCACCGGTACGCCCATTGAAAAAACGGATGTGAACACGCCCGCTGTTTTTGGCAATTATGTCGATGTTTACGACATCTCCCAGGCGGTCGAGGACGGCGCAACCGTAAAAATCTATTATGAAAGCAGATTGGCAAAAATCGCTCTCAGCAAGGAAGGCAAAAAACTGGTAGCGGAACTGGACGAGGAATTAGAAAAAGAAGACCTTGCTGAGACACAAAAAGCTAAAGCGAAATGGACACAGCTTGAAGCTTTGATTGGCAGCGAAGACCGGATAAGACAGGTTGTACAAGACATTGTAACCCATTTTGAGCAGCGCCAGGAAGTGTTTGAGGGCAAGGGAATGATCGTGGCAATGTCAAGACGGATAGCAGCCAACCTGTATGACGAAATTATTAAAATCAAACCAGAGTGGCACAACGACGATCTTAAAAAGGGCGTTATCAAGGTGGTAATGACATCAGCATCTTCAGAGGGGGCAAAGATCTCAAAACACCATACCACCAAAGAACAAAGACGAGCCCTGGCAGAACGAATGAGGGACACAGAAGACGAATTAAAATTGGTGATTGTGCGGGATATGTGGTTAACCGGTTTTGATGTTCCTTCGCTGCACACGATGTATATTGATAAGCCCATGAAAGGTCATACGCTTATGCAAGCAATTGCACGGGTGAACAGGGTTTATAAAGACAAGCCTGGTGGCTTAGTGGTTGATTATCTCGGAATCGCCTCCGATCTTAAAGAAGCCCTATCATTCTATTCTGACAGCGGAGGAAGAGGCGATCCTGCGGTTCTTCAGGAACAGGCGGTTCAACTGATGCTTGAGAAACTTGAAATTGTTTCCCAGATGTTTCATGGATTTCCTTATGAACATTATTTTGCTGCGGATACCTCAACGAAGCTATCGATAATACTCGCTGCGGAGGAGCATATACTTGGCCTTGAAAACGGGAAGAAACGGTATATTGATGAAGTGACCGCATTATCAAGAGCGTTCTCGATAGCCATTCCGCATGAGCAGGCAATGGATGTAAAGGACGAAGTCTCGTTTTATCAGGCGATAAAAGCCAGACTTGTAAAGTTTGACAGCACTGGAACAGGCAAAACCGACGAAGAAATTGAAACCGCAATCAGGCAAGTTATAGATCAAGCCCTCATAACTGAACAGGTGATAGATGTTTTCGATGCCGCAGGTATTAAGAAACCGGATATTTCCATTCTATCAGAAGAATTTCTTTTAGAAGTCCAGAACATGGAGCATAAAAACATTGCTCTGGAAGTTCTTAAAAAGTTGCTCAACGATGAAATAAAAGCCAGGGTGAAAAAGAACCTGGTTCAAAGCAGATCGTTAATGGAAATGCTGGAAGATTCCATCAAGAAATATCACAACAAGGTTATTACTGCGGCTGAAGTTATTGAAGAACTGATTACACTCAGTAAAGAGATAAAGAGGATGGACAAAGAGCCACAGGATATGGGTTTGTCAGAATTTGAATACGCTTTTTATACGGCAATTGCAGATAATGACAGTGCAAGAGAATTGATGCAAAAAGAAAAACTACGAGAATTGGCTGTTGTTTTATTTGAGAAGGTGAAACAAAACGCATCAATAGACTGGACGATAAAAGAAAGCGTCAGGGCAAAATTAAAAGTAATTGTAAAACGGACTTTAAGACAATATGGTTATCCGCCAGATATGCAAGCACTCGCAACAGAAACAGTGCTTAAACAGGCGGAATTGATTGCTGATGAAATTACAAAGAAGGGGTGATTTATTATAATACAGGCACTTTTATTTGAAAAAGATGAATATTTGTGGGGTCAAAAGAATGGTGCGTAAAACTGTCGGCACGTCGCATAACAGGCAGGTATCTGGCTACACACCCTTCGGCACTCCGCCCAAATCCTCACTGTCGTCTCATACTTCAAATACGCTCAGAACCGTTATTTCTGCACAACGAAGTTGTGCAGGTTGTCTTACCTTATCAATGATAGCAGCAATGCTTTTTGTGTGTGCAGTCGGTTCTCTGCCTGGTCAAGGATTGCTGAGTGCTGTCCATCTGCTACATCGCCAGTGATTTCCTCTCCCCGGTGTGCCGGAAGGCAGTGCAGTACTGTGACATTGTTTTTTGCATGCTGTAGCAGCTTACTATTTATCTGGTATTTTTTGAAGTCATTCAATCGCTTCATGGTTTCTGCTTCATCACCCATTGACACCCACACATCTGTATAAAGTACGTCTGCACCTGCTGCTGCGTCCTCGGGATTGTCTGTAAGTGTTATACTTCCTCCAAGTTCTCTTGCCTGCATTACGATGTTCCGGTCTGGCTCATAACCTCTTGGTGTTGCAATATTGATGTGTATGCCTTCAAGACTGCATGCAAGGATTGCGCTGTTGCATACATTGTTACCGTCGCCTATCCATGATAAAGTAAGTCCCTTCAGGTGTCCTTTGTACTCCCTGATGGTCATCAAGTCAGAAAGCAGCTGGCATGGGTGCTCGATGTCTGATAGTGCATTGATAACCGGAATGGTCGAGTGTTCTGCAAGCTCAATGAGTGTGTGGTGGTCATTAACCCGTGCAGCCACAGCATGAGCGTACCTTGATATTACTTTTGCAGTGTCTGCGATGCTCTCCCCGCGTCCAAGCTGTGTGTCTGCCAAGTTCAGGTATATGCTGCCCCCCCCGAGTTCACGCATCGCCACCTCAAAGGATATGCGTGTGCGTGTAGAGCTTTTTTCAAAGAGCATGGTGAGAGTCTTATGTTCAAGTTCCCTTGTTATCTTTCCACGCTTTCGTTTTTCTTTGAGATCATCTGCTTTATCAAGTAAACTGTTGATTTCTTCATGTGTCAGGTCATTGATAGAAAGAAGATGTTTCAACTCTTTTACCCCTTCCGTAACACCTTCATGTGGTCAATTCGCTGCTGGATTAACTGCTCTGTACCTATATCGTGCCTGGAATATAGCCGCCCCCGGATGCTATTCACCGCCTTTTCTGCACGTTGCTCTGCTTTTCTTAAATCTTCTGCAATACCAACAACAGCAATTGCACGAGAGCCTGTGGTATAAATCTTACCATCCCTCTCGTATACGCTTGAATAAAACAACAAGGCATCATCAACCGATGTTATTGTTACTTCGCTGTCCTTTAGGGGATGCTCCGGGTATCCTTCTGGCACCATGTATTTGCACACAGAGGCTTTTTCTTCGAAAGTTACATCAAGAGTGTTTAGTGTACCAGCTGCCACATGCTGCGCAACATCGATGATGTCTGTTTGAAGCAGTGGCAGGGTATTCATCGCTTCAGGGTCTCCAAAGCGAGCGTTGTATTCAATTACCGTTGGGTGATCTGCAAGCATGAACTGTCCATAAAGAACTCCTTTATAGCTCATATTTTCGCTGTTTAAGGCATCTATTGTCTGCTGCATAATTTCTTTTGCGGAATCAAGGTCATCACGATTCATAAACGGCAGTACATCAGTTGCATCATTGTATGAGCCCATGCCGCCTGTATTTAGTCCCCTGTCTCCTTCATAAGCTCTTTTATGATCCTGCACTGCTGGTGTGAATGCAAGGTGTTTTCCATCACTGAATGCCTGGAGTGTGAATTCTTCACCAATAAGACGTTCTTCGACTACCACTCTATCCTTTTTAAGCACCTGATCAGTGTATTGTTTTGCTTCTTCAGTGGTATTGAAATGATCGCCCATCACGCGTACACCTTTGCCGCCGGTGAGCCCTGCTGGTTTTATAACCACATCTTTTATTTCGTCTATAAACCTGTGAGCCTCTACTGCCTGTGTTTGATCAAAGACCTGGAATCTGGGACAACCTTTGATTTTATGTTTTTTCATAAAGTTTCTTGTCCATGCTTTATCAACTTCGATTCGTGCAGCATCCTTCGTTGGCCCAAACACACTGATATTATGCGTCTGCAGTTTGTCAGTTATTCCTGCTGCAAGTGGTGCTTCTGGCCCTATAAATGCAAGCTCAATGTTGTGTTCTGCTGCATAAGCTGTGATTCGGTCAACATCGGTTTCTTTTACCAGCAGTATGTCCTCTGATAGTTTTGCAATCCCTGGGTTTTTTTTAGACATTGCAGTGTATAGTAAGACCTCGTGTGTGCTTTTTTTTATTGCTGCTGCAATGGCGTGTTCTCTTCCTCCGCCACCTACTAATAATACATTCAAATCATATCGCCTCGATTTTTATAGTTCTAATAATTGTCAAGTATCGTTTTTACAGTTTCTTTATACTCTTTTTTCAAAGAATATATGTTATGGTTGCCCGTTACATCTATACGAAGGACACCCAGTCTGGTGTTCATAAGTCCTACCATGGCAGAAACGCCGCGATAATTCATATCAAAATCCTTTGATGTAAGATATTTATAAATAGCTTCTGTAGTAAACGTGTTATCTTCTAAAAATAATTTTAAAACAGCTTTTCTAACGTTTGTATCATCGTGTATTAGATACCTCTTTGTCCGCTCTCTGATGCGCTCATCAGTCTTGCTCAGCATCATCACTCCTTAGTATCCTGTTCTCAAAGTTCATTGAATATCTTACTCATAACTATGCAAGGGTTATAAATCTTACTTTTTAGGCTATCAACTTCCAACCGAGTTTATTTGTACGTAATGTCAGTGCTTTTTTCCAGTATCAGAAGAAGTTTTTTTGCCCATTTCAGTTTTTTCTTTTTTATCTCATTGACATTGGAATCTTCAAAATCGAATCCAATGAGTGTGATAGTTGCGCTATTGAAGTGTGCTGCAAGAAACACGCATCGGTCACCATCAGTGAACCCGGCAAAGTTGTAAACATTATAAAGCGGCTTTGTTTGTGTTGTGCCAATCACGTTTTCAAGTTTTGGCACGATACTTGTGATTGCTTCGATGTTATCGCCATGTGCATGTGCTAACACGATTGTGCCCTGTTTACTCGCCTCTATTTCCGCTTCGATATTATCAGCATCAAGGTCAGTTACGATGATTGTTGGCTGTATGTTTTGCTGGAGCAGTACCTCGGTTGCACCGTCTGCTGCAATGATTACATCATAATCAGTTGTATCGCTTTTGTTGAGTTCTATGGCAAGTGCTGGAGCATTTCCACAGACAAGCACCCGGTTTCCCCTGATTAATTTACTGAGTAATGCTGGATCTGCTGTGTGTTTATGTTTGTTTAGCAGTTGTGATAGGAGATGTGTCGCACGTTCATCCCCGGCCTGGTCAAAGCCCATATCTTTTATTATTTGTTTATAAAGTAAATCCCATTGTGTGAAGTCCATTTTTAATTTTCTTTGTTGTTCCTTCCTGTAGTTAAGCTTAGCTCTTTTACATTTTTCATACTTTAGTCGCTGACCACGCCACCACCTGAATAAAAAGGAATGGCATCTCCTGGACACAAATCCTGATGCTGATGAAAATAGCGATCTAAAAAATCGGAAGCGTTTTTGGTTAATTACATTGTAACCTGGTATAAAAAGCCTTTTCTTTGCCCAATTCACAATTTTTCAGATCCAAAAGATACAGAAAACCCTCACGTATAATTCTTAGGCGAGGGGGGAGTAATTCCCCCCATAGTCTACAGTTAAAAAGGAGCCCGAAACAAATACAATTATATTTACTTAAAAGTAAATGTGCCTCTTGAAAATGCTCTTTGGTATTTCTTATCTTTCATCGCTTCCTTAACTGCAGAGGTCAGATCTAACGCTTCTTCCATGGGAACTCCCCAGAAGTTTCTCCCTATTATTCTTCCTTCAGCGCCGCCTTCCATTACAACTTTTGTTTGCTCTACTAACTCTTCCTTAGCATTTCCTTTAATCTTTGGTCCGCCAGAGACCACCATGAACGATTCGGGTGCAGCATCTGTGAGATATGTTACTCTTTCAACAAGTTGTTCGTGTGACAATTGTTCACCTTTTTCAGGCTCAAACTCTAAATATTTTTCTATGCCTTTAACCTTTTTTTCCTGGCTCTGTATGTATGCAAAATACTCATCCCTGTTTTTATCGGTTACTGGGGCCGGGTACTTTGTTTTAATTATATCCGCGCCCATTGAAGCTGCAAGACTGCATGCTGTGCTTGTCCAGTATAGCGTATCTTTTATATTATCAACTCCTTCCCCCCTGGCATAAGCCCAGACGACTGCTGGAAATCCATTCGCATGAGCTTCGCGTACAACCGTGGCAACTCGGTCCATATCTTTCCTAATCATATCAGATCCTGGGTAAAGAGATGTTCCTATAGCTGTTGCACCCAGATTCACAGCATCTTTTATATCCCCAATAACTGACTGTATCGAGGCAGCATCCGGCTGGTTAAGCCTCCCATCGATCTTGTAAATCAATGGTAAATCCGGTTTCACAAAATTACTGGCATAAGCTGCAACACCCGGATGCAGTACATACGCAGAATAGCCGCCTGCATTAGCCAGCTCGGCAACTGCTCTCGGGTCTGCACAACCCCGCCCTGTCAGTTCAATCTCTTCTGGGGTTGGTTTTTCTCTCCTCCACTTGAACAGATGTCCAGTTCCATGCTCTATCAACTGGTCAAATGGCAAACTAAGAAAAGTTCCATGTCCAGGTCCATTCACATAAAGCATACTATAAAGTTTCTTTAATATTGCTTCACTACGGTTATAATTTTTAAAATCCTGGAGTTTTGGTCTACTTGCAAGATTTGCTTCAATATTGACATTCATTTTTCCACACCAGAACTTTAACAGGACTCAAGATTTATAAAACTTCTCCTCGCAAATCCTGCTGTGCGAGGTTATCAAACACTACCTGCTTTCGTAGTACGATGGTTTGTAAAAAATAAAGCTTAGGGCTGAGCATACCGATGCGAAGCCGCACACGATGCGATAACTCTCTATCTGTGTGAGAAAAAGACCGCCTGTAACATCATAAAGCCCCCCGCCGATAAAAGAACCAAATACTGAAGCTATACTTATAACTGCTGTGAGTAGCCCAATGGATGTGCCTTTATCAGTATTATGTTTTAGCAGCGTAAGAACCGAACCAACATACATAAATGACCACGAGACCGCAACAGCAATCATGCTGAAGACCACCTGATAGTATGCTGTGACAAAGCACAAGCTTGCAAAGGCAACAGTCGACGCTAAATACCCAATTTTAATAAGCTTTTCACTGTTGTCGGTTTTAAGCCGCTGCATAAAAAAGAACTGTAAAATCGGATTAATAGCATATATTAAACCTATCACAAGTTCCTGTGCACCAAGAGCTTTTAAATACAACGGGAAGATTATCCACACGCTGCAGGCACCTGCATGGCGTGTAAAATACGTAATATAAATATTCCAATTTTTTTTAATTGTTTCAATGGAAAAGAGACTTTGTTTTTGTTTGGTGGAATGGATGTCTGGTAGTCGGACCAATAAAATGAAAGACATTAAAAAAAACATTGATGATAAAAAAAATATGCCTTTCAAGTTTGCTATTATTCCAGCAATTAGAGCACCTGCTGTCCAGCCGAGAGCACCAAAAGAAGAAAATTTTCCAATATCTTTTTTTAATGAGTGAACATAACTGATCAGCACCGGGGGGAACATCCCTGCACTAAAACCTGCAAGGGCTCTGATAAATGCAAGATTCTGCGGGGTTGTTGCAAACATTTGAAAAAAGAAAAATAAAGCAGAGGTTGCAAAGCTGATATATAACAACATCCGTTGTGAGTGCACATCTGCTGCCCGCCCAAACATATATGAGGAAATAAACAGCGCAATTCCATAAACAGCTCCAATAATTCCTATCTGCGTGTGCGTTGCTCCAAGCTGCTCGGCAAACAATGGTATGTAGATCAAGCACATGAAGGTCGACGAATTTGTAAACAGCTGGATTAGATTTAATCTCATCAAACACCTTTTAGAAACATTAAGAATATTTTGTAGTGGTTAATAAACGTTGACGCTACTGTTTCACACAGCTAACAAAGAAATTCAAATCCTGTGTGAAATGAAACTTACCAATCCATTCTATGACTTGCTGGCAATATAAATTGTATCTGTTTTGAGCTCCTTTTTCTATGCAAATACTAAAACTTTTTATCCCAAAACCAACAATATATTATGTCTGGAACAAAATTTAACCTGACAAGTATATATATTGACAAAAGAGGGTAAATACATTATGCCAAGTATTTTAGATAAAATCATTGGAACCGGTTCTACGAAAGAACCTGAAGCTGGGGAATACAGCGAAATTGATTTGAGTGAGTTTGAAGAGGACATTGAAGGTGAAGTGCCCCGCATGTATGTTAAAATTGCAGAGCTGACCGGTCTTGAACAACTCCCAAAGCTTAAAGAAGAAATTTATAAAGGAAATACACTGCTAATTGATATATCTGCTACAAAACGTGATAAACTTACGTTAGAACGTGTTATTAAAGAGCTAAAACAGGTAACTGGTGACGTTCATGGCGACATTGCTGGAATCGGTGAGGATCAACTCATTGCAACACCGCATAATGTTAAGATTGACAGATCAAAAGTAGTTGTGAGAATGTAGTTTGTATCGTGCTTCCCAGAAGACCAAAAACCGCTGTTGCGTTCTCTATTCGTGTGTTGTCGGACTCATGCTATTTTGACATCGGTTGGGTGCCTGGAGTGCATTTATGTCGCTCAAGTACTGCATACTCCGTATGTAGAAAACAACTATCAACTGCATAATTCTTGATTGCAATGGCAATCAAGCGCAGAAACGCTCCCGCTGATATTGAAAAACTGTACAACTTCGTTGTGCAGAAGGCAACCGGGAACTTTCGATTCTCGACTGTGAAGCAGTCGAGTGCAAGAGAAAATGGTTGCGTTTATACTTTCCTATACGTTAAAAAAATAGGGATAGAATAATATGGTTAAGCAACATGTAAGAAACAGATAGTAGAAAAGATAATAATAAGTCACATCGAGGACAAAAATGGTAATTAATTTATTTTCATGGGTAAAACGCCTTTTTAAGAAGAAGAAGGCTAAAATAGGTATCTATGGGCCCCCGAATGCAGGAAAGACCACTCTTGCAAACCGCATAGTGCGCGACTGGTCTGGTGATGCTATGGGACCAGTATCACATATACCACACGAAACACGTAGAGCGCGAAGACGTGAGGATGTTATCATAGAAGCAAACGGTACCACGGTTATGCTTGACATCATTGATACTCCAGGGCTTGCAACCAAAATAGACTTCCATGGATTTATGGCATGTGGGATGGAAGAAGAAGAAGCCAAAAGACGAGCAAAGGAAGCAACCGAGGGAGTAATAGAAGCAGTCAAATGGCTTGAGGATCTGGATGGAGTAATACTTGTGATGGACGCAACAGAAGACCCGTTCACACAGGTAAATGTCACCGTTATCGGAAATATGGAAGCAAGAAATCTGCCTTTGGTTATTGCAGCAAATAAGATAGATATGCAAAAAGCTTCACCAGCTCGTATCAGGGGGGCATTCCCGCAACATCCCACCGTACCAATATCAGCTCTTGAAGGGATAAACACAGACCAACTTTATAAAGAAATAGCAAAGCGGTTCGGGTGAATACAGTATGTCACAAAACAAAAACAATTCCCAAACAAACATACAACTTGACTTCATATCAGAAAGTAAACTTGCACAGATGGCCCCTATGGAAAAAATACGTATGGTACTTGATGAGGTCCGCTCGGGAAAGATTATCGTCCTTGAGCGCGGACTTGCACCAGATGAGGAAGCAAAGCTCATAGAAATGACGATGACTGAAATAACACCAGACGAGTTCAGTGGCATAGAAATCGAAAGCTACCCAACAGAACAAAACACAAGCTTTCTCAGAAAAATACTGGGTAAAACCACCACCAAAACACGTCTAACAGTTATTGGACCAGCCGATCATCTTAAAACAATCAAAAAAGATAGGGACATGATCACAGCCATCGTAACAAAATAATAGAATAAAGATGATATAATCATGCCGCACCAATGCACAAAATGCCATGCCATTTATCAAGAAGGCAGTACTGTGATATTGAACGGCTGCCCAGAATGCGGAAACAACAAATTCGAGTACATCAAAGAGAAAAAAGATAAAGTAGATATTGATAACATCATTCAAGAAGCACCCACGACCAAGAAAAGAAGAAAAATGACACCTGAAAGTGTTGAATCAGTACGAATAATCTCGACAGGTGAATACGAACTCAACCTCGATTCGCTGCTTAATAGAGAAGACATAGTACTTGGACTGAAAAACGAAGGTGAATATATAGTACCACTAACAACAATCTTCGACCAGCACAAAAAGAAAAAAACTATAGAAAAAAAGAAATAAAAATTGAAACTCTGTTGTAGCTCGTGAAGATCTATGCAATCTTGTGATTCATATCATTGTATATTCCTTGCGTTTGATCACGACAAAAAAGATCAGGACTCCCAACAGGAATTGATTGATGCTAAAAATCACGTTCAATCATATAATATGCCCATGCTTTTAAAATATCTTTATAATTACTATCTGGCAAAACATCAAGATAGTTCAATGCACCTTTGATAGATCGGTTGTGGTCCCCTACTATATACGACTTAGCAAGCTCTTTTGTATAGTCAATTGCACCAAGATCCATAAACAAATCTTCCACTGATTGCAGTTCTTCTGTAGTAGCATGCTGATTTCCAAGAATTAATTCCAAAAATTTTATTTGTTTACTATCAGCTTCCTGGTACGCTTTCCACAAGATAATTGTTCTTTTTCCCTCTTTTATATCTGACCAGCGGGGTTTCCCGACCACCGTTTCGTTTCCAACGACACCAATAACATCATCCTGTATCTGAAACGCTATACCACAGTGTTTAGTAAACTCTGATAGGGATTGCACGTACTCGTTTTCAGGTTCATATCGCTTTAAACCTATAACAGCACCAGCCTCCCCGCAAAACTGGTAAAGTGCACCTGTTTTCAGATACAGCATCATGATGATATTTTCTTCAGATATTTCGTTTATTGGTTTTTTTGAATAAATAACGTCTAAAGTCTCTCCCTCTACGATTTGAATGTTGATTTCCAGAGCTAATTTTTTAATTAAATTTAGCGTAATCACTGGATCAACCGAATGTTCAAGGCTGAGATTTGTCATAAATCCGCCAATAGACCAGCCCTGCTGGATATCACCAGTTAACATGGAAATAGCTCCACCGTAATGTTCTGCCTCATCCTGATCGAACTTATATGTTTCAAGGGCTTTTTCCTTCATCAGGGAATGTACAGTTGGTACGCCGCGCCGAAAAGAATCCCGATCAATCCAATCATCATGAACAAGAGTCCATGTATGAAACAGTTCCACTGCCGCAGCTGCTGGCATAGCAGTTTTCTCGTCCCCGCCAACTGCACCACAACAAAGTAAAAGTACAGACGGTCTCAATGATTTTCCAGAACTTCCCGGATACAACATCACAGATTCATAAATATCATCTGGTCTAAATTTTTGAATGTTTTTAAAAATGTAATCATATATAATCTTTCTACGATCTCCAAGTTCCTTTGTTATTATCTCTTTGTTTGAATAATAGTTTACCATATTTTACCACCAGAGTACACTTTGTGAATTATTCTCCTGTCAGTGCCTCGTAATTTCTCACTTAAATGTGTAAAGAAAGTATAAACTTTCCCATGACTGCCAGTCAACTGTAGTAAAAGCAGCGGCTATTTTTCATACAGAACTGTGCCGCTTTTACAGGTTTTGATGAATCTGCAAAGTGTGCCTCGTGTAATTTTTAGTACCAGGCACGCCTGGTGGCATCAATAGCAATGTCTATATTGGGGAACACCACTTGAAACATGTATGTTCATAGGAGTTGAGCACGGCACAACTGCCATCCGATTTGCAACAAAATATGATTATTTTGAATTATCCCGCGAAGAAGCAGCAGCTCTTGATTGCGAAACACTGTTTGCACACATAGAAGAAAAACTCCACGTAAAGCGAGATGATATTAAAATGTTCGCTTTGACATATTCCATGGGGGATGGTATTAACAGCATTACGCCAATCGAAAAAACCACGAATCGCGCTCTTATAACAAGAGAGGGTGCAGGACTGCATGTTGGGGGCGGCACCCGTGTTTTTGACCTGATACAGTCATCAGGGTTGCGTGCAGTGGTGATACCTGGAGTCCACAGGGGCAGTGGCTGTGATGAGCGGCTCGATGTCTATTCTCACGGGACAAGCCCTGAAAAAATCGGCATCGCATACCATATTTATAAAAAAAGGAACAAACGAGTTTATTGTGTGTGACATTAGCTCCAATACAGTAACAATTGCAGTAGCCAATGGAAGGATAATCGGGGCAATTGATGCCTGTATCTTTGCACCAGGCATCCAGCATGGACCGCTCGATGTTGAAGCCATTCGAAAAATAGATGCCAGAGAGTGCACAGCAAACGAAGCATTCACACAGGGAGGTGTGATCAAACACACACCATATAAGAATCTCGATGAACTTACACAGGCATACAATCAACGTAAAGCAGACGCAATACTATCTTTTGACAGTCTCTCCCTTCTTTGTGCCATGGAGATTGCCGCCATGAAGGTTTTTATGCGCGACTATAACATATCACCTGAGCACTGTCAGGTATATCTTTCAGGTTCAGTCAGCGAAATAGAATATGTGAAAAAGCAGATTGAAAAACACCTCCACGCGCAGACTATCTCAGTAGGGAAAAGGAGTGCAGCAGCGGGATTGGCAGAAATCGCAGAGGATATCTACAATGGAGCAACAAACATTACTGGCATTAAGGTAGAGAAACGTTGAGTTCAGTTGCACTAAGGAGGATGATGCAAAAATGGAAGTATCCATTCTACCAGTGATATTATCAATCTTCATTGGATACTTTCTTGGCATAATAACCGGGATGGTTCCTGGTTTCCATGTTAACAACATCGCAGTAATCCTTCTTGCCATAATGCCTTTATTATCTCAATACAACGTATTAGCAGTTTATATTGTAATAATAATCCTCTCTAACTCTATAACCCATACTTTTATCGATATCATACCAGCAGTGCTTATTGGAGTTCCAGAGTCAGACACTGCTCTCGCGGTTCTCCCGGGCCACACCTTGACAATGGAGGGACGTGGAATCGAAGCCATACGTTTGTCTGCTATTGGAAGTGCAGGGGCAATCCTTACCTCATTATTGCTCGCACTGCCCATGATCTGGATATTTAAAAATTATTATACTGCATTGCAGGAATACATGGCGTGGCTACTCATCACATTGATTCTTATGATGGTTTTAACTGAAAAAGGCGAGCAGATACGAGGAGAGGGGAGCCTCGTACACCTGAAATATAAAGCTTATGCAGCGATCGTATTTTTATTGTCAGGTCTTCTTGGACTGTTTGCTTTTGAAAAAGGAGCATTGATGAATTCAATAATTCCAACTGTTGGGGAGACTGTTTTTCTGCCGTTATTAAGCGGTCTTTTTGGGGCTTCCGTACTCCTCATAAGCATGCTCTCGAAAACTGTTCTTCCACCGCAGCGGGATACAAAATACAATCTTCCTGCTGCAAACTTGCTCAGAGGAATCTTTTTCGGGAGCACCGCGGGTTCGCTTGTAGCATGGTTTCCCGGGGTATCCTCGGCAGTTGCAACGATTATAGCACGTATTGCTCTCCCTAAAAATAATGAACACTCTCACAATGAATTCATTGTCTCTTTGAGTGGTGCTAATACGTCAAATGCACTATTCAGCCTCATAGCACTCTATGTGATTGGAAAAAGCCGTAGTGGTGCAGTCTCTGCCATAAACCAGATTATTCAATTGAACATTGACCTGATGGTACTACTATTTGTGGTTATAGTCGTTACAGCACTATTATCCTATCCTACAACCATTTTTATTGGAAAACAATCCGTTAAACTCTTTAAAAAAATAAACTATACAAGATTATCCACTGTGATTCTGTCCGGACTTTTATTAATTGTTGTAATATTTACCGGGGTATTCGGACTTGTTATTTTTGCAATTGCCATTCCAATTGGAATGCTTCCGCATTATCTTAATGTTCGAAAGAGTCATTTGATGGGATGCATACTTCTGCCAGTAACACTGTACTTTTTGTAGCCTCGATTGTTAACGCAATCGAGAACTGTTTCCGCACACTACGTGTGCGGTTCTGCAAAGCGAAGCTTTGCAGTCGAGAGTGCATCCTGCTCCCTGCCCAATACCCTCATCCAGCTGCACCATGATGCTTTTGATGTTATCCCTATCTTCAAGTTGTGCTGCAATCATTGAATTAATGTACTGGCAGAGCTCTTCTGCACTAACCGATGGAATTGGCAGAAGGACTACATCTTCTATTTGTTTCAATATCATGGAAAATAATTTTTTCCATCTCTTTTCCCCAAGCCTGTTCCTGAAACTACCCAGTGCACTGTAATCGTAAGATATGTCCTCCACAGGAATCCCAATGAACCATTTTACGATAAGATTGTATCTGGCAGCTTCTCCCATGTCTCTATCAGAGTAATTATTCATGTACTGGACTATCGCTGAACGAAACATTATTTCAGGGAGATTTTTCACTGGTCTGCCGTTATCTTGCGAGTAAAAGTCTTTGCATGCTTCATTCACAGATGAAAAGTCCACTTGCTGGTTTGTTTTGTGGAGAATATGGTCTACCGGTATTAACTTATCATAGATATCCAGTCCGTACACAAAGGTTGCCTGGTGGTGATTCCATAAGGGAAACATATTATCACATCCAATTTAGAATTTTTA
>CAJHIS010000006.1 GCA_905067555.1 Candidatus Argoarchaeum ethanivorans | reverse complement strand
TGCGTCGGTCTATCGGCGTAATATCACACGACACATATTTATACCATGAACTTACTGCTGTTGAGAACCTCAGGTTTTATGGGCAAATGTATGAGATAGACCATATCGAAGAGCGTATTCGCGATGTTATCTCGCGTGTCGGTTTAGCTCATCGTGGAAACCACCGTGTTGGCACGTTTTCCCGCGGCATGAAACAACGGCTATCCATCGCACGTGCAATTCTTCACAATCCAGTGATATTATTATTAGATGAACCATATACCGGTTTGGATCAGCATGCATCTGCAATCTTTGATAAAATCATGCAGCAGCTTGGTACAGAACACATCACACGGATTATGATTTCGCATGATATTGAACGCGGACTCAAGCTCTGTAACAGAGCATTTATTTTAAACAATGGAAGCTTCGTTAACGAAGTTGTACGTGATAAAATCAGCAGTATTGAAGAGTATCGCGGTGTGTATGAACATCTGGTAACGGGAGAGTAACGATTGTGAATCATGCCCTGCATATTGCATACAAGGATCTTAAAACAGAGTTTCGCACAAAACAAATGCTAAACTCCATGATTATCTTTTCCCTGCTGGTAATAATCATCTTTAGCTTCTCCTTTGCTGAGTTTCTTACAGACCAGGATCTTATTACAATGGTTGCCCCAGGTATTTTGTGGATCTCATTTCTCTTCGCAGGCATGCTCGGGCTTTCACGTTCTTTTGCAGGCGAAAAGGAAGAAGGCTGCCTCGATGGATTAAAACTCTGCCCATGCGAGAGAACAAGTTTGTTTCAAGGCAAAGTAATATCCAGCACGGTTTTAATGTTTATAATGGAACTATTCACAATACCTTTGTTCATCGTATTATTTGATTACACAATCACAGGAATGCCGCTTCTTGTACTAATAATCCTTCTTGGGACACTTGGATTTATGTTTGTTGGAACATTACTATCAGCCCTGACGGTAAACACACGAACACGTGAAATCCTCCTGCCAGTATTAATCTTCCCGGTACTAATACCGGTAATTATCTCATCGGTAACAGCAACATCCAAAATACTAACAGGCGCTGGATTTGCAAACATAACAGAAGAGGTACAAATACTTGTTATCTACGACATCATATTTTTTATCGTGGCACAGCTTGTCTTTGAATATGTGATAGAAGATTGAACGCGGGACTCTATAATGTTTTAAGACCTGTTTTTCAATGATCTGCTTTAAGCATATATAATATTAAGGAGAACAAGATTATACATATCTTGATTGCTTACGCACTTGATTGCTTCGCAATCAAGAATTATTTCCGCATACGGAGTGTGCGGTTCTACACAACGAAGTTGTGCCGTTACTGGTTATCTCTGTACACGAAGTGTACAGTTCTACACAACAAAGTTGTACAGGGTTGAAATGTATGAATAGATATGATGTGATAGTTGTTGGTGGCGGCATCAGTGGATTGATGACTGCTCTTGCCATTGGGAAACATGGAAAACGGGTGCTGGTAGTCGAAGAGCAAAGTCTTCTTGGTGGTAATTGTAATAGTTATATGGTTGATGGTTTTCAGGTGGATACAGGACCTCACGCCATTACAGGGCTTATACAGGGACCGCTTCGACAGATTATCAACGAGTACCTTGATTATACGCCGGTTTTTTTAACCTATGGCACGTATTTTGTGCGCACTTCAAAAGGCATTACAAAGATCCCATCCACTATTGCAGAGTTTGTTGGTTTTGATGTGCTGCCGCGACGTGATCGACTGATGATATCGCAGGCTATTACCAAAGCGTTGACACTTACAAGCTTTGGAGTTGATACTTCTCTACAGTCAGTCTACGATTTTCTGCCAGGGAATCTATCTAGTCAGTCGATTGAATTTACAGATGCAATATGTTATTTTTTGACAGGTAGAAGCATGAGAGAAACATCGGTTCACCGCGTGCTTGCAGGCAGCAATTTTGTTGATGATGAGATGAAAGAAGATGCAAATCACTCAACACTGACTGAACAGCTCACGAGTCGTATTACCAGATTAAGTCGCCTTGCAACAAACAGGGTCTCCAAGTCGCAAGCATACGTGAGAGGTGGATTAAAATCCTTTTTAAACGCGGTTATTTATTCCATGCCCAAAAACGTTGAAATTCGAACAAACCAGCGTGTTAATAAAATCCTGTCATCTGGCGGGATTGTTATGGGTGTTGAAACTGATGATGAATTGGTTACCTGTGATGTGGTTGTATATTCTGGTTTTGCAAAGCAACTGCCGTCTCTTGTAAATGAGCTGCCAGAGCAGTACGTTTCTAATCTCGGACGTATCACCCAGACCAAGAGTTTAACAGTGTGGCTCGGTTTGTCGCATGAGATGCCTGAATTTAATTATATCGGCTCTGAGATATGGTTTCAGAAGCATGCATACTGGGCGATGCCGATCAGTAACTATACTGATGGTCTTGCACCAAAAGGCAAGCAACTCGTTGGTTTCACGTTTGTTGTTGATGAGACCAAAACGATCGAGTCTGAAAAACGAAAGGCAATGGATACAATTATTGAGGCTGTGCCACGGGTTGAGCAGTCCATAGAAATGGAACATTATCAGATAGCAACACCTGAAAAGGCATCGGTGACGATCAATGGCTATATTGCAGAGAACAGAACACCTGTTAAGAATTTATACCTTGTTGGAACTGATACTGACCGACGAAGTATGGGTTTAACACGTGCAGGATTTTCTGTTTTGAATCTGTTAAAACTGTTGAAAAACGATGGCTATTTAAAATAACTGCCTGTCGTTGTCCACTTTTAGGTTCTGCCTCTGGTTTTCACAATTTTCCTTTACTACCTTTCTTTTGATTCATCAATGTTTATGTACTATAAAGGTAAAAAGTGATCATTTATGGATACAAAAGATGACCCACTCAAAACCTTCAGGAAACACACTAAAAAAATAGTATTAGGAGTACAGTGTTGATGGACATTGAAAGACAAAGAGAAGATAAAAGCCGTGTCGATTCAACATTCGGTATGGGACACATATTCAAAGAAGTACCTGATCTGATTCCAGCAGAAATCCAGAGAGGGCTTAACACATCAATTATTGGTAAAACAATAGAATATTACAGAGAAGTTAAATCAACAAATAGTGTAGCAGCAAGCATGGCAGATGACGTGGAAGACGGTACAACCATTATTACAGAGATACAAACGCGTGGACGTGGTCGGATAGGAAGAACCTGGGTATCTCCAAGGGGCGGAATCTGGCTATCCATTGTATTAAAACCAAGAATGCCTGCTGCACGAGCATATAGATTGACCATTGCTGCCGGGCTTGCAGCAGCAAAAACAATCCGCGCCTATGAGATTGATGCAAAGATAAAGTGGCCAAACGATATAATTATAGGAAACAAAAAAGTGTGCGGCATACTCACAGAAACAAACGCGGAAGCAGAGCAACTAAAACATGCAATCGTTGGTATTGGAGTGGATGCAAATATTGACACACGTTTATTTCCTGAAGAGATCAGAGACCGTTCCACATCCTTACAAACAGAACTCGGCGAGTCAATAGATCGTGTAGAATTTATCAAAAGATTGCTTACAGGCTTTGAATACGAATATCTTCGGCTATATAAACAGTTCCCACGAATATTAGATGAGTGGAGATATCTTCTTGCTACTACTGGAAAAAGAGTGCAAATCAACAACCCGTTAACAACCATCTACGGAAAGGCAGTTGGGGTGGATCGTGAAGGTGCGCTCATCATTAAATGTGATGATGGATTCATTGAGCGAGTCGTTGCCGGTGAATGTATCCATGCGTCCATATAAGTTAACCACGTGATTGTACAGATTTCCAGAGAAAATAACAATAGGAGTCGGTTTTCAGGGCTTTACACATATACTATTCTTAAGTGCAATATCCTTGAAAGCTTCTGCCACGTATTTGACCTGTTCCCAGCTTAGCCCATACGTGTTGATTTCAAAACTTTTACTCATACCAGGGCGAACTCCCATGATTCTGCGTTTTTTTAACTCACGGTAGAGGAAGTATCCTTTTCTGCGATCTTTTCCAGCAACTGCATGAAAAGAAGGACTTTCAATATTTATCAGTGTGTGTTGTTTGGGTTTGTGGCCTATCTGGCAGATTCCATCAATTTTTTCAAGTTCATCAACAAAATAGCAGGCTTTCTTGACCTCTTCATCCCAGTGTTTTACCCGCTCAACAACTGTTGGGAATGATGCCATAAGAGTAGCAACCGGAGCTCCAAAAACCGGAGGGCAACCAAAGAGGGCAACCTCTTTCTTGTTGAAACTGCATCCACTCCAGTCACCTGTAATCTTTGATTTGCCAAACACCTTATCACTCCACTCAGACGATGCTGCAAGTATCCCAATTGGAGCTGATGCCGCCCAGCTTTTGTGGCAGCTGCAAGTGAGAAAATCTGCACGGAATTTTTTTGCATCAACAGGCATGACACCAGTTGAATACGCAGTATTTAGAATAAGTGGCACACCATAATGCTTGCAGATCTTCCCAACAGCTTCCGCATCAGCAAGGTTTCCATATCGAGAATCCACGTGGGTGAGAAGTGCAAGTACTGGCAGGTTTCCTGTGTGTCTCTTTACATCTTCAAATTTCTGTGCATACATCTCAGGGTCAATATGAAACATAGGGTGGCCAGTATGCGGTACTTCCACTACATCAAGTTGATTTGCCTCGGCACCGAGATATGATGTGTAATGCGCAAGAGAGTCAAGAACTATCGTATTACCAGGCTCTGTGATCATATGCATGATCGCCCACATAGCATGGCGGCAGCCTGCTGTAAAACGCACTTCATCCACATTCAAAAACTTTGCAACATCCATCGTGAAATCGCGTATAGGAGGCTTCTGTACCAGATCAACACGAGAGTCAAAACAATAATCACATACAGAATACCCATCCCCAAACTCAAGCAGAGCTTTTCGAGCCTCGCCAGTCAGCACACCGCCGCGCTGTATCGGGTTGACATTGATATAATTATCCTGGATGCCTCGTTTAAGATTTTTATATTTATTTAGATCCATAATTATACATCAAACAATAAAGAGTTACTACTATTAGATATTTATCACAAGTCTGGTGCCAAAGGTCTGAAAAATTGTGGACTCAGGTGAAGAAAAATCCATTTATACAAAGTTACGCTGTAACTAACCACAAAATGCTTCCGATTCTTCTGGATAGGTTATAAGCTCACTGCAACGTGAGATTATAAAGAACCCCAAACACTTATAATTGCTGCTTATTCTACTAACACAGCATTTACGATGCCATCTTGCCCTGGTTTGTTTGTAACTTTCGCTTGCCCAATACTTGTTTTAATCACAGCACCTTTTGTCATAACGTCCCGCCTGACATAATATTGGTTTGCCTGATTTTCTGTGACGGTTTCAATCGTTGCTTTTCTGGTAGTGTTGTTCTTTTTGTCTGTTACGTTTACAGTATCTGTTTGTAGGAGTCGGTATTTCTTATTGCCTCCAAAACATTTAATGACTTTTTTTATGTTTTTGCCGGCGCGTGTGTCTGCTGCATCGCGTCCAATTTCAAATTTTCTTTTTCCACGTGCTCTGATAAGTCGCCCGCTGGTAAATTTACGTTTTGAATTTCCTTGCCATCTCATAATTTACTACATAAAGTAATAGAACTTGTACTTTAAAGTTGTGCTTCATTTATATGTTACAAAAACTAAAAAATATAACAATAATTGTTATGATAATCTATTTATATAGAATAGAATAAACAGTTTACACAATAATGTTTAGTATTGCATCACTACTTCAGTCTGCTATCTATACAGTATCAACCTCGATGCTTTATCCTGTAATGATCATACTTCTCGCACTTGCGGCATGGAGTATTTTAGAACTTGGAGGTTTTATCTTTGAGTATCGTTTTCGACACAGGGACCTGAAACAGCTTGAGTATGGGGCACTCCATGCAAGGGCACTTCTGCAGAATGAAGACCTTTCCGGAGCGGTGCAGGCAATGAGAAAGAGTGGTTCCAATTACTTCGTTCAAAACTTTATAGAAGATATACAGAGCTGTGTAGAATTTAGGCCAGAACTTCTGTCAGTCAAGATGCAAAAACTCATCCAGGACTGTGAGGTAACGATGCGAAAGCGGCTTGAGAAGACAAAATTTCTGACAAGAGCCGGACCAATGTTTGGGCTGATGGGAACACTAATACCAATGGGTCCGGCACTGATGGGACTTATACGAGGCGATGTGGTAGCTCTTGCTAATAATCTTGTGATCGCGTTTGGTACGACAGTTGTCGGACTGACAGCAGGAGTAATTGGTTTTATGGTCTCGATGGTACGAGCCCGATGGTACGGGCAGGATATGAGTGATATTGAATATATATCTGAGGTAATGTTTGGAGATGCTGCATCAAAAAGCGAAGTGAAAACGATTGCATCCGCAAGGCATAATAAAACAGATAACAACGATTCGTCAGATATTTCCGGTGTCATCAACACAAATTCCTTTCGATCTGGCAGATCTATCTCTTGCAGTCTGTTTTTTACTGCAACAAAAGTAATCGTTGCAAAAACCAACAGCTCATTCTTTTTTAATCCGATCGTTTTTATGATCTTAATCGTTTGTATCAATGCTATAACAATTATTGCAAGGTATTTTGAGATTGTTATTTCTTTTAACTATTTGATAGTTATTAACTTATTTATCTGTGCTGTGCTTATTGTTACGATGCACCTGAGTAAGATGCATGCACGAAAAAAATTAGATCGCCTCATGCAGTTACATCCGGAGGATATTTTAAAGGATGATGCATATAATTTTGAGATCGCCTACAAGGACATCGTTGGCGTAGAGGTTATGAAATCATGGCACAAGCATTCGATGAAAATCCTGACAAGAGATAAATGGATCGATATTGGATGTGTTGAAAGAGATTCCTCACACAATCTTGGAATCCTACATGCAATCTTGCCGGGACGCGTTGTTAAGACAGGGTGATCTAAAAAATTTATGAAATTTATGAAACTCGATTGCTCCGCAATCGAGAGTTATTTCTGCACAACGAAGTTGTGCAGGTGATGTGATACGATGAAATTTATGAAACAGAGAACAAAAACGTTTGAAGATGAGGAAGACCCGTTGACTGGTGTTGCAAACCTCTTTGATGTGGCGATGCTATTTGCTGTTGGTCTGCTTATTGTGACAATGATGCACTTTAATCTTACAGAGCTTCTCACCACACAGGACATGACCATTGTAAAAAATCCGGGGCAGGAGAACATGGAAGTGATTATCAAGAACGGAACAGAAATCGAGACATTGAATATGACTGAGGAAACAGTTACAACCACTGGAAGGAAACTTGCTATCCTCTATGAAACACCAGAAGGTGCCACCATATACGTGGAAGAAAAATGACCATTCGGGTAATATTGATAGTGATGCTGTGTATGGCATCGATACATGCAACATCCGCTTCCTTTGATGCAGAAGACCCCTATTACTGGGATGATGTCGGCGATGCAGCATTGTATAAAGGAGACACATACAATGTAGAAGGTTACACCGTTGAATTTGTCGACTATGAATCTGTTAAGTTTGAAGGCAACTTTGTACTCATACAGCTTCGAAAAGGGGAAAGCATATTAAATGAGTCTATTCTCAATTCTTCCTGTAATGTGTCAAGTACGACAACAACGGTCTGTGATGAATTAATCTGGAATGATGAAGTCAAAATCGAGATTTATGCTGATACTGATGAAGATCCACGGTCTAATAGTCCGATTAACTGGCCAAATCCATGCATTCACATCAATTTCTATCTGCGAAATAAACCAGATATTTCACTTGAGCTTGCAACAAACACTAAAACATATACTGCACAGGATTCTCTAATTTATCTTACAGCAACGATTGAAAATGAAGGGGACGCTGTAATCAAGAATCTGAGTGCTTCAATTAACCCGGGTGAATTAAGATTGATCGGCGGAGACCTTACCAGACACTGGGTAAGTCTTTTGGTAGATGAGGAAGAGGAATTTTATGCAAGACTGCAGGTTCCACCAGAGATCACTGGTTCAGAAGGAAAATCATTTCTTGTTTTTCTTAATGCAACCGGGTTTGATGAGAAAAATCTAATGCATACAGAATCAGTTTCAACAGAGATAACAGTACTTCCGAGATTTAATTTAAAGATTAGGAAAACTGTAACGAACATAACGATGGGACAGAAAGCACTGGTCTCCATTGATGTGGAAAACGAAGGGGGGAAAAATCTTTCTATCAGGCTAAACGATACCCTTCCACCATGTTTCAACCTGTGTGATAATCAAAACCTCACATGGGAATATAACCTCACACAGGGAGAGATGCTGCATTATTCGTATTTCATGAAACCAACACGACCCGGAATCTTTGAAGTTCCGCCAGCAACTATTCTATTTTCAGTGCATGGAAAAACACTGAATATTACTTCAAATGCCTGTACTGTTATGGTGGATGGAGCGTACATCATCGTCAATAAAACAGCACAAGCGGAAGAAGTGATACAGGGACAGAATGTAACCGTTGCAGTGACAGTGACAAACACCGGAAATAAGGATGCAATCATCAAACTTGCAGATGTCATACCTGTAAATGCTTTTGTGATTAATGGTAATACAACCATGCAGACGACTCTTTCACCAGGAGAGATCGATACAATGGTGTACACGATGACGATTAACTCAACCACGAATATCATGCTCGACTCACCTGAAATAGCAGTTGTTAGCAGTGGTTACAGCAGTGTTACCACATCAAGGATGCCTGTAATTGAAATAACAGGTTCAGATATCAAGAGAATAGATAATGATAAAAATAGTACTATCGACACACCACAAACTGTAAGCACGCCACCGAAACAGAAACTATCAGAGACGATAGTGTACGAGATACTGCTTGCAGTAAGTATGCTTTTTGTGGTGTATCTGATCGGCAGGTTCAGATGAAATCCATTACTTATGTATTGTGTGGAAATCCACGTAAAGTTAGAATTACGTGAGCATATTCAACGTGTGGTGTATCAGTATTGTTCTTTTCATAGCCTCTCACCTCATTTATAGCGTTACGTTATTAGCCACTGCCTGTAAGATCATCAGTGCATCAAGAGATGTTACGCACCCATCTTCACTCACATCGGCCGCTTCTGAGTATTCACCACGAACAGCCATCTCAAGCACCATCACGGCGTCGGCAGGTGTGATCTCAGAATCTTGATTCACATCGCCCAGTATCCCAAAAGTGACCACGAGGAATGCATTGCTTGCTTCCATCCAGTCTGCGTTACTTTGGAATCCTACCAGATTGTCTGTTGACTGCAGATACAAGGTCACATCACGATCACTGATTCCAATCTGGTGAACCTCGTTATCTCTCCACTCATCGTTCCAGACATGTCCGTTGAAGATTAATTCACCTTCACCGGTACTACCAGAACCATCAGCCCCTGGTGCGATTGTTATCAGTCTGGCACACGATGCATTTGGCGCATCGATCGAACCACCGATTGGTGCATAATCAGTTGCCTCATCTGGTGTTGTGCATTTACCTGAGCCACCATAGAGCAGGTCAAACTCCTCATTGATATAGATCACCCTTCGCTGTTTACCTGCATCCTCGTATATCGCTACGAGAAGCATACCGCGCATCGATACGTTACCTCCACCCGGATATGAGTTAGTGAGATTCGCATAGTTTCCGGTTGCGTTGAAGTCATCGGTCACGTTGTATACCAGCATTCCATAAGGGTAGCTGGTAGCATACATCTTCTCATCCTTGTAGTGCTTATCCACTGTCTGAAGAGCATCATTGAACTTCAAATTGGCATTATTCGACATCACATCCTTCTTATCCCATGTGTACATCGTATACAGCCTTGCTTCTATAACTGTGCCTGAAACTGGGAGATCACTTGCAGTCCAGCTTACGTTGTATGTTGTCCAGTCTGGATAGGAATAACTACTCAGATAGTAGCTGTCACCAGCCGAATATACCAGATTGCCGTTGAGATCATACGACTTCCATGTGGTCATGTTCGTACCGCCAGTGTATCGCTTGCCCTTGTAGCCATTGTTCACCACCGTTTTAGTGATGCTTGATACGTTGTTCGTCTCGTTTGATTCTACAATCTCACCGTTGCAATCTGCAGTCACGGTTATCGGCACGGAATCGCCAGCATTTCTAATCGTTGGATCAGTAACTGATACTGTTGTGCTGTTACCGGCGGCCAGGCTGCTTACTGTTACCTGCTCGCTGATACCGCCCACACTGAAGCTCACGTTGAAGGCACCTGCATTGCCAGAGCCATTGTTCTTTATCGTTGCGCTGATTTCATTCGATTCGTTACCGAAGAGATAGCCGCAGTTTACGGTGACACCTGTTACGTTCAGATCTGCATCGCTCGATGTCGGTCCAAGCGTGATATTGAAATTGAATATCCCACCATCATTCACTTCACTTACGCTTATGGTATGATTTGTGACGCTGGTATTCGTTCCACCAGTAACATCAAACCGCAGTATCTCAGTTGCGTTCAGATCGGTACCGCTTATGAGAATGATCTGATAGTGACTGGAACTCGCGTTTGTCTCAGCCTGCCATTTCGCACTGGTGTCCAGATTCGTTATATTGACCATGGGATCATCGCATGGATTACCACCCTCGTAGAAAACCCACCCCTTAATCGCAAATGGCGTCGGCTGTGCAAAGGATGGCACTATGAGAATAGCCATCACTGTTAAGCATATTAGCATTCTTGTATATATGTTCATATTCATATTACCTCATGTTTTTGTAGGATATAATGATACATAACAAGAAAGGTATCATATTATTATATAAACGTATCGTAACTACTCACCTTTTGGAAATTGTTGCACTTTGAATCTACTATTTTGATAGTGGATCAAACTCCGAACTTCCTCAACTTTGATCGCAGCATCCACCACTTACATTTACATGCAGTTTCAAAAGTGTGCACAGCGTGAAAACCACTGACAGAGGTATCACAAGAGGAAGCAAGTATGCACCAACCACTGCACAGAACGGTATTGTATATCCAATGAATCCAAGCGAGAATATGACAGCGATGAACACGAGAATCGAACTCGTTCCAGCTAAAAGCGATTTCAAAATCTTCATTCTATCTCTTCTGTAAATCCACCGTCCCGTATTTCACCCGCGGCCACTGTATATTCGATCGTCTTTGACCGGAAGCATCCTGATGCATCGAACCGCAGGACATTGTCAGCACTCACATTACTACTGTCCAGCACGAGCCGGTAGTAGTTCGAGTCTGAACTGTTCTCGGCATCCCAGCTCACACTCGCATTCGTTATCTGCACCCATGTCCCATTGCATGGGTCGCCGCAGAATTCGTGTACATATCCATCGATCACAAACGGCATCGACGGTGCTGGCTCCGCCATCGCTGGTGCAGCAAGCATGAGCAGTGCTGCAACCACGATGAGTCTGCTTGTTCTCATCTCTGTTCTCATCTTGTTTATTCCTCCTGTTCATCGCTCCCGTTACTCACGACATCGCCTCGGCCAACTGCGAGAATTGCCGTCACCGCTCACATCAGCATCATCCCAATGATCGCAGCAACCGCAACGATAACAATGCCGATGGTTGCCTTCTTATGATCTTCCGCGGCGCGGGTCGCCATCACTATCCCAAAAATCGCTGCTACTGCCACTATAACAATTCCAGCGATCGGAGACAAAATTGGGGGTGGAAGCGATGGCGGTTCTGCGCGGAATTCCATGACCTGTTCCGGTGTCGGTGTTTCCGCTGCTGCCCCCTCTTCTACTGGCGTTCCTGCAGCAGATGTTATCGCCGGGGATGATGCTGGTATCAGTGGATATGTGCCGCCACCTCCACCTCCACAGCTGCTGACACTGTCGGATGGTGCTGAGGATGTGACGAGCGCGAAGGTACTGAGATGGTTAAGATTAGTCACGCGTAAGTACCATCCATCAATCTTCTCGACTTTAGTTGTCGAAAGCTGCTCCCATACCATTGGATCTGCAGTTTCATTGTACCATGTGATGTGCTTGTCGTCACCTGGCTTATCTGTTCCATAGTATAGGTCGATTGTAACATTCACCTCAGCGTCCTCTGGTATGTCATGGGTGATGTGTATATAATCTCCCACTATATTACCGCTAAACCCTCTCAATGCGAATGTGCTTCCGCCTGGGTTAATACCACATCTGGAGATCGTGACGTTTCCAACATCACTACTATTAAGTGTGAGTGAAGCTCCAACTTCTCTCGCCTCATCCGGTGGTGTGGTTGTAGGCGTATCCGCGGGAACAGGCTGCTCCCTCGTCTGATTCTTGACGAGGTTGGCTACCGCAACATCTTCGTAAACTTTCGTGAAGTGTACGCCCTTTGTTGTCACTTCTGTAGTCTCACTGCCTTTTACCGTTGGCATACCAGCAGTTGTATTCCATACAGTCGCGTTCGTGAGTTCGATGTTATGCAGGGTTACATCGGTTATCGTACTGCCTGTTGCATTAACATTATCTAATTTCGAACCGCTAACCGTTGTATCCGTTGTGGTTGAGCCTGTAACTATAGACCCTTCTACCGTTCCTCCTGATGTCGTCGAATCTTCGATCTCAGAACCAGTAACGTTTGTGCCGGTTGTGGTTGCGTTTGTCAATGTCGAGTTGGTTACATCTCCACCTGTTACATTCGTGTCCTCAGATAGGAAAGAATCTGTTACATTGGCGTCGAGTACAGTCGAATTATCGACTATGGAACTAGTTACCGTGGAGTCGTTTACTGCGGAATTATTCTGTACAAGCGTACCGTTCAACAGTTTTGAATTATTAGTGACACTACTGGAATCGTTTATCCCAGCTTCACTTCTGTTCAACGCAAGTGTTACAATAGTTATCGCTGCGGATTTGCTACCAGTGATCGCCGATATTGTAACTGGATAACTTCCAGTGATCGAAGCATTTATCTTCACCCATATATTACTTGTATTACTGTCGTGTAATAATCCGGTTGTGATCGGGTTGATAAGTATATTGGCAGTTGTGCTTGAATTGGTAATATTGTACGTAGCAGATTCTCCGTGATTCGTAACCGTCAAATTAAACGAAATATCTTCATTGACGTTTCCTATTTTTGTGGTAGTCTCGCCCGCTTCAAGCTCAAGTTCGACGTAATCACGTACGAGTACGAAGTCTTTCGTCGCTTGGATTCCTGCTGCAACATTCACACTTACAGGTGTTGGATCAACGTATCCTGCTTTATTTGCAGACACAGTATACGTACCAGCTTTCAGTGAGATGGTATAGTCACCCTCCCTGTTTGTTTGTACTGCCGCGCCACCAGCGGTAACGGTAGCGCCTTCGATAGTATATTTTGTGACACTATCGGTGACTTTACCGGTGATTGATCCGTTGGCGGCTACATTCCATGCTGCCGTTGTGAAGTTGTGCTCTGCGCTTTGTGCCGAATTATCACTTGCATCCGTGCTGCTCACCACGAAGTAATATGTGGTGGATGGATCAAGCCCAGTCAGCGTGATGCTGTGTGAGGTTACCATCGCTGTATTGGATTTGGTGTACGGGTAATCGCCAGATACAGTGCCGTACTTGACAACGCTGTCGCTTGCTTCATCCGTAGTCCATGTGATGGTTACCGAACTGGCTGATGGCGTACCATTTGCGACGTCGGTGATGACAGGCGCCGTGGTGTCTGGTGTTGTTGCAGTGTAACTGGTTGAGTTGTTCCATCCAGTTTTTTCTGCTGCATCCTTTGCTGATACATTCACAGAATGAGTTCCCTCTATTGCTGTGATCGTTCCATTCCAGATGTTTCCACCCTGGGATGTGAATTCAACACTGCCTACTATCACACTTGTCACTGCAACATCATCGGTTGCATCCACTGTAACCAGAATCGCATCACCAGTGTTTGGTGTGGTTGTGTTCAGGATCACTGTGTTGATGACAGGTGCTGTAGTATCCGGAGTCGGCTTTGTCCTCGAGGTGTGGTTAACCCATGTATCATTGGTGTTTCCAGCATTACCGACCGTATGTGTGCTGATCTCATATTCGGTGTCAGGAGTGAGTCCTGTTGCATTGTAGAACTGGATTCCCTTTGTGACATTTTCCTTGAATGTTCCATCGAGGTACACCATCACCTTCGAGAAGTCCGCATCTTCCGGATCAGTCCATGTCCAGTTGATGTAGGTCTGCTCATAAGTTGTGTTCTGCAGATTCGTGATGCTTGCTGGTGGTTTTGATACGGTTATCGTCTCTGTGTTATTCTGACCGCCAAGACCTGTCGTTGTATTCGTCCATGTGATGTTTACTGTGTATGTGCCATCCGGCACGATCGTACTATTTCCCTCGTATGTTCCATTCCATTGCTTTGAAGTTGGATTCGTGCTTGTTCCAGTCCAATCGTAGACCGCACCACCGTTTTCGATAGCGATCTTCCATGTTACTTTTTCAGAGAACTTCACATCGATATCAGTCGTTTGTGGGGGCGCGATCGTCCTGTTGCTTATGGTGTATTCAACAAGTGTTGGAGGATTTGACAGTGACGGCAGTGTGAGATTGAACTCGAACAGTCCGCCGTTGTTGATATCGCTCTGAGTTACCGCATAGTTAGTAGTGTTATACCCTATTCCATCCGAGACGTTGAACTGTAGTACTTCACTGGCATTCAGGTCAGTGCCATTGACGAGTATGCGCTGGTAGTAGTTGAAGATCTCATTCGTTTCAGTTGTCCATTCCCTGCCAGTGTTCAAGTTGGCTATATTCACAAGTGGGTTATTGCATGGAGTACCGTTTTCGTAATAGATATATCCGCTGATCAGAAACGGTGCTGGTGCTGTAGATGAGGGTATGGTTGACGCCTGCCCTGTGATCATAAACGACCCATTGGTGATGTCCACTGGAATCTCATTGTATGAAATATCCTGTAACGTATCAACAGTGAGCGTAAGCGTGGTTGAGTCATTACTATTGCCAACCGCCTTGATCGTAACATTTGCAAAGACGATAGTCCCACTGACTCCACCCGGATTCCATGCAGATATTCTGACAAGTCCCGCGGTGTTGTTGATGTTCTTTCCACTGACTGTTGAATCTGAACCACCTGTGGCACCCTCAACAAAAACAACAGTTGAATTGTATGCAAGATTTATCGTACCAGCGCCATAGCCTTCAATACTATCGATCACGATTGGTATGGTTACCGTATCGCCCTGATCAGCCGTGATATCTCCGATGGATACCGTTGTGGCTGCGCAGCATTGCACAGCAAATGACAGTAGTAAACCAATGAATAGCACTTTTATTGAAATTGTGTTGATTTTCATATATTAACATTTCGATGGAAATCGTATAATCACATTAAATAAAAAAAAATAGAAATGGCATTCTTACGAATACCATCTTATATTATCTATGGTTCTTCCTCCAACCCAACGGTGTACCGTGCAATGTATAGTGCATCGCCCATATCGACAGAGTTATCGCCCAGTTCGTTGCCGTCTTCTCCTACAATATCACCAACAAGCAGCCAGTTATCTGCAAGCGGTTCAAGTCCTACAGTATACCGTGCAATGTATAGTGCATCGCCTATGTCAACCTTGTCGTTCCTTACCACGTCACCTCTTCGAAGCACCTCGAGCGTTATGGTGGAGGTTGCGGTGTTGTTGTTATTATCCATGGCTGTTACAACGAGGTTGTGTGTCAGGTTGATGCCATCTGTGGCAGTCGTATCTACTGAGTAGATATCGCCGCTGCCTCCATTGGTCATTGATGTATTTGCACTTCCTCCGATTAGGGTGAGATTGATGGTTACGTTCTTCACACCAGAGCCGCCTGTATCCGTAACATTGACACTCAAAGTTGTGGTATTCCTGCTGACAGTCCTATTCCTATCACTCAGGATGGTCTGTATAATCGCGCCGGGAGTTGCGTTTCCATTGCTGATTACTGGTGGCGTACCCTCTATCAGGGTGATTGAGCCGTTGCTGGTATGGTTTGCCAGATTATGGTAACCGGTATCGCAAAGCTTCTGTACGCTCAAAGTGAGTGGTGTGGTATCGCCATCGCCTCCAACTGCCTCGAATGTGATTAGCGCGAACTCGATGCTCCCATTAACTCCGCTCGTGTTCAGTGCGGATATGTTCACGGTGCCTGTTGTGTTATTGATGTTGCAAGCTTGCACTGATGAGAACGATCCGTTTGCTACATTTGTAACATGCACAACACTCTCGTTATACTCCAAGATTACCGTGGCTGTACCGTAGCCCATAATGTTTTGAAGCATTATCGGTACTGTCAGGGTGCCCGATGGTGATGACATCCCGTAATTGCCTATTTCGACAGAGGTGGAAGATGTCTTTGTCCATGAGGTGTGGTTCACCCATGTTGCATTGATGTTTCCGGATTCGTCGACCGTACGCGTGGCAATCTCGTATGTGGTATTATGAGTGAGCTCGGTTGCATTGTAGAACCGGACTCCTTTCAGGACATCTTCCTTGTATATTCCATCGAGATAAACCTTCACATGCGAGAAGTCAGCATCCGCTGGATCAGTCCATGTCCAGTTGATGCAGGTCTCCTGGTATGTTGTGTTCTGCAGATCGGTGATGCTTGCCGGTGCTGTGGTGTCATAGACAACGAATGTTTGAATATCGGATGCATTCCAGTTGTCTGATGTGTCTTTTGCATAGAACCGCCATCCAACCGTAGTTCCCGCGGATGCTGTTATTGTCACCTCCTGTTCTGCGGTGTCCGGAGTGCAGCTAAAGGCTGTGAAACTCTCGTTTACCCATGAGCCAGTTTGGTTCGTTGAGAAGATATACCCGGAAAGAGCCACAGTGTCGTTCCAGTCGGTAAAGAAGGTTACCACATCGCTTTCGTTGATTGTTTCCGGGTCTGTCTCCGGAGATGACCACCACGGAGGTGTTGTGTCTATAATATTCGGCGCTCCAGACGTTGGATTATCGAAAACCCGGAAGTCTGCACTGTCATTATTTGTGTCCACGCCATTGGGGAATCTGCCGGTGGATTCACCTGCACCAGCTTTAGGCGCATTGTCTGCAGTGTTTCCATCATCCCAGTCGTCGTATGCAACCTTATCAATGTTTGTAATGGTGCTGTTCAGATAGATAATATCATCATCGTTGTTTAGCCAGCCGCTACTATAACTGAATACCAAGTAGTCATTCGCAAGAATCATCCCGGACAGGGGTTTTGCTGCTAAAGCGCCATCCTTAAGTGTCCAGCCACTCAGATTAACCGATGTGGTGCCTTTGTTGTATAGTTCAACCCATTCGGTTGCATTATTCGAAACAAACTCATTAATCACAACGTTTGGTGCGAGCGTGATATTAAACTTAAACCCGCCAGTATTTACTTCTTCTTGCGTCACAGTATGCTCTGTAATATTTGTTTGGTTTCCATTCGGGGATGTGGCATTAAACTCAATCACATTGCCAACACTTATGTTCGTGGTGTCAAGAATAAGCTGATAATAATTATAACTTGCACTTGTCTCAGCCTGCCACTCTACACCTGTATCCAGATTCGTTATGTTCACCGTTGGATTATTGCACGTATCACCATTTTCGTAAGATACGTATCCATAGATCATGAACGGTGTGGACTGCGCTGCTACTTGCACCGTAAGCATACACATCGCAACCGTTATGATCAGACCGGTCAATCCTTTTGTTTTCATATTTTATGAACCTCCTTTTTTTCCCTTCAATGTTAAATATAATATCGTCGCAATAAATCCTATTATTGCGTATACAGCTTCGGATCCCGGTATTCCTTTACCCTCCTCCTCTTCTGATGGTGCCGTTGTTGGCGTTGTGTTTGGTCCCTGCGGCAGAGGTGGAAGCACCGGTGTCTGGATTGGTGTCTGGATTGGTGTTTGTATTTGTTCTTCTTCTACAACGCTCTCACCTTTAGCTCCACCTTCACTAAACGTGATATTGAATTGCAGTGCAGCACGGTTAAGATCTGATGCAGATATGTGGTGCTCTATATCACCTGATTCAAGTCCAGCAGTTACGTTAAACTGCAACACATTTCCTTCATCCACATCGTCCAATAACGGCGCTGGTTTTGTACAATAATAATTACTCGATGGTAACGTCATTGTAGAGAACGTTTCACCGGTGTTCAAATTGGTTATGGTTATCGTTGGACCGTTGCACGCAGAGCCATCAGCGTTGAATACGTAGCCGGAGATTTCAAATGGTAAGCTCACTGCACTTGCCGTTGCAGATACTAATGCCGCAGACACTATGCATATTGCAAATACAGATATCATTATTCTGTTCTTTTTACTTTCCATCCCGTTCAATTTTATTTTCACTCTTATATTCCACCTCTTCTTATTCTTTTAAAAAATTGTCACGATGGTTTTGCGGTCAGTGTAATCGTTCCGCTATAATCCCCTTGCTGTGTCCCGTAAGGTACAAACAGCGTGAAGTCTGCGTTCTCAAGACTTGAAAACCCTATGGACATGTCCACATCAAAGCATCTTGACATGCTCATGTTCTGATAGTTTGTTTCATTTATTCGTGCTTCTATGTTATCCTTTGTGACTACGTTGCCCGCAGAAGTCATGTCTGTTCCACTCACATTCATGTCAATTACCACGTTCCCGATGTTTCGAACGGTAGCATTGTTCAGCGTTGACATATCCTCGTCACCGAGTACTTCGTTCATCTCACCGGGGTCAATCGGACCGCTACTGGAAAAGTTTACCGTACCTGTATCGAGTTCCAGAGCGATTGCAGTTGTGTAATTAAATGTAGTGGAATTGCTGCCTGTTAAGCTGCCGTTGTCTGTTGCCGTTACGTCCACCGTGTAAGTTCCATTAGCATAATAGAAACTCATGTTGAACGTTCCGTTGTAAGTTGCAGTCATCAAACTACTGTTTGAAACGAAAGACAATGTAACCGGACTGTCTGAAACAGTACCTGGGCCTGTTATAGTTGCATTTACTGTATCTACGTCATCCCAGCCCTCCGGGTCGCTTACCACCGCAGATATATTAACAGTCGTGTTACCGCCTGGAGTCGGGTTTATCTGAACCCCTGCTTCACCACTATCATCAGGCGTTATCGTAATGCTGTCCACGGTCGGACCCTCTGTTTGTGATCCTGACAGGAGCGTAAGATTGAAGTCGAACAGCCCGCCATCGGCCATATTCTCCTGTGTTACCGTATAGTTAGTAACGTTGAACTCCGTTCCGTCTGTAGCATTGAACGAAAGCACATTGCCGGTGCTTATGTTCGTGGTGTCGAGAACGAGTTGATAGTAGTTATAACCGGAATGCGTCTCAGCCTGCCATGTGATGCTCGTGTTAGTATTGGTTATATTCACGGTTGGGTCATCACATGCAGTGCCGTTATCGTAGTTAACCCGGCCATAAATTATGAACGGCGTTTCTGGCGCTTTAAGCGTAAGGTTGAAGTTGAATAACCCGCCGCCGTCTATCTTATCCTGTGTTACTGTGTGGCTGGTGGTATTGAACTGTGATGCGTCAGGAGCTTTAACGTTGAATTGCAGTATCTCTGTTGCGTTAAGGTCAGTGCCACCAGCAAGCGCTATCTGGTAGTAGTTATAACTTGCATTCGTCTCAGCCTGCCACTGCCTGCTGTTGTTCATATTGGTTAGGTTCACCGTTGGATTGTTGCATGCGGTTCCATTCTTGTAGAATACCCTGCCGCAAATCACGTATGGTGTTGACGGCGATGGCGGTGTCGGCAGTGTAAAATTAAAGTTGAACAGTCCGCCATCTGTTATATTCTCTTGCGTTACTGTATGGTTTGTAACGTTATACCGAAATCCATCCGAGACATTGAACTGCAATACCTCGGTAGCATTCAGGTCAGTGCCATTAGCGAGTATGAGCTGATAGTAATTATAACTTGCATTTGTCTTAGCCGACCATTGCTTGCTGTTATTCAGATTGGTTATATTGACTACAAGTGAATTGTTGCACTCGCTGCCATCCTCGTAAAATACACGTCCGCAAATCATGAATGTGGTTACAGGCGTTATTACTTCTGCCGATTGGACAACAAAGCTCTGATTAGCGGTCACATTCCAGTTGTTTGAAGTGTCGTTCGCATAGAACCTCCATCCAACCGTAGTTCCCGCGGATGCCGTTATTTGCGTCACGTTTTCTGATATGTTGAAGGTGCCGCTGAATGACACGAAGCTGCTGTTTACCCATGCTCCAGAGTGGTTTGTTGAAAATATGTAACCAGAAAGAGCCACATTGTCGTTCCAATCGGTAAAGAAGGTTACCACATCGTCTTCCTTAACCGTCTTAGGGTCTGTCTCCGGGGATGACCACTCTGGAGGTGTTCCATCCTGAACAACGAAGGTTTGAACATCTGTCACATTCCAGTTGTCTGATGTGTCGTTCGCATAGAACCTCCATCCAACCGTAGTTCCCGCGGATGCCGTTATTGTCATCTCCTGCTCTGCGGTGTCCGGAGTGCAGCCAAAGGATGTGAAACTCTCGTTTACCCACGTTCCGGAGTGGTTCGTTGAGAATATGTAACCAGAAAGAGCCACATTGTCGTTCCAATCGGTAAAGAAGGCTACCACATCGTTTTCGTAGATTATTACTGGGTCTGTCTCCGGACTTGACCACCACGGAGATGTCGTATCTGGTAAACTACCCGTAACCATTACATCGTCAATATAAATATGCTCCTTTGATGCGCTCATTTTCGCAGAGAACCTGAGTTTGAAGGTTGCTACACAGGCAGCATCAGGCAGTGAATATGTATCTTTAACCCATACATCATCAGCCTCGTCAACATGCTCATACATTAGCGTCCAAGTTCCGTCTTTTCCGTCTGTTGAATCTGTTGAATAGGCAGATCTCATCCCTTCAGTTGAACCACAACCGCCGTCCTGCCAGTAGTAACTTATCTCAACACCACTGTAACCACTCAGGTCTACGGATACGTAAGCAATGTCAAAATCCTCAGGTGTGTGAAAACCATGATCACAGTCCTCAAAATTTAAATTATTGCCTCCAGATGGGGGTAATGTTCCTGCGTTTATGTCCTCGGCGTTGATCTGAATGTCATTGGGATCACCGTCCCCCTGAATTGTTACCCAGCCCGGCTTATCCTGTGCGGACCCATCCCATCCACCAGTACCGGTGGAATTTGGGAATGTCTCGTGGAAAATGGTTTCCGGGTCAACAGCTACATACCACGCTCTTGCCTCTGTGAACCTTTCAGAACCATATCCAATCTCAGCAGGACCCAACGCATACAGATAAGGCCAGATGTGAGGAACAGAATATGAATAACTGACAGACGCTTTGTTCCCAGTTAAATTTTTATTCCACGTTAGTACTTTTGTATCTCCTGCTTCAATAATATCAGCATCGGTGTTCAAATCGAACTCTGCAGGAACAAACTCCTTTATTGTTATTGAGTTCACGTTTGCACCGGCAAAAGATTCTACATTTATCGCAACGTCGAACCAGTCCCGCTTTACAGGGTCAATCTTGCTCTTGGCGGTTCTTATAATATCAAATTCATAATCCTGTTGAACCAAGAAGTAGGTTGAAAAATCAACCTCGGTACCGTCAATCAAAGCAGTGATATCTATTATATGGTTTCCTTCTACCTCAGTTGGGTAATCAGCAGTATAAATCCCGCATTCATTGCACGGTAAAATTGTGCCGTCAGCGGTAGAATAAACAGCTTTTTCGTTATTGGGATTGGTAACGACCAGAGAAACATCGGTATCACAGACCGGGTGTCCAGCCTTATCCAGAACGACAATAATGAACTTGCCTGTTTCGCCGGGTTTGTAGATGCTCTTTCTGGTGTTTAGAGAAACCAAACCCCATTCAAACTCTTGTTCTTCTACATAAGTTACGTTATCTTTAGCCAACTCCACTTTCAATTTATACAAACCAGCGCGGAATGCTCTTTTCGATGGTATTTTTATAGAGAAATCGCCTTCCCCTATTTTCTCTATCTCTGGTTCGATGTCAAGTAATTCGTCTTTATAGTAAACAGAGGTACTAATCGTTTCCGTGGGTGTTGCCAGAGTTTTCAATCCAACCCTTTTAGAAAAAGCGTTGACAGAAAAGGGCTTCATATTCGGCTTTGGTTCGCCAAGAGCAGGAGCTTTTAAACCGGTTTTATTTGCTTTTGATTCACCCCCGGTTGTGTTGTAATTAACTATGAATGTAAATTCCGGATTTTCATTTAAAACAAAGTGTTCTTTCGTGGCGATTAAATCTACCGTAACGTTCTTGTTCTCGGGAACGGTTGCGTTCGTAATGTTCACAATGAACCGAACACTTGCTGAACCCATGTTTCCAAGCGTGTCATTGGCGTAAACTTCTATTGTCCATGTTCCTGAATCCGCATCGTCTGGCACCATCCAAAAGTAGTTATAAACATAGCCACTGGTTACTGGAGTGTCCTGTGTCATGATGTCATTGTCGAGGATAGTATCACTGTTTGCATTTAAGATCGTTATTAGAATGGTATTCAGGTCTGAAGCTCCATTAACATCACTTATGGAGACATTGATAAACATGGAATCGTTTCTTTCAAAAACGGTCTTCTCTTCCAGGGTGGTGTTACCGTAGGTTCTGGGAGTGGCTACAACTGGAGGTTCATCAGGCGAGCCAATCGGTAGAGCAGCTTCAATTGACGGAGATAGACATGGCGTCTTAGAGTCATGGACAGGATTTGTTGTGTTATTCAAACTTTCGTTGAAGTTGGACGAAGAGTTAGAGTTATTCATCAAACTCATACCCATTGCAGGCGCTAATACAGCGGCAAGCAGTATTACTGCTACAACTAATATTGGCAATCCACTCATCCTCATGATACCACCTCAAAGAGATTAGCCTCTTCATACCTGTCCTGTTCACCATCACAGCATCCATCAAGATAGCATGGAGTTCCCTCGCATCCGGTCCAGCATCCATCCCAGGTTGCGGATACGAACCCATACGAGCCAGCAGGCGCATCTGCCGGAACCGTCCAGTCAATGTCGACGGTTGCGGTGTCTCCGGTATCCAGATAATTGGTCTTCTCCCACTCTGTGTTGCAGTACGTTCCATCGGGATAGCGTGCTGCACCACCGGCATAGCCATAAGCAGGTGCGCCATCGTTTCTGATATCAACTGCAAAAGTTATGCTATCACCAGGATGAACCGCAGCAGCACCCGGCGTTACATCGAGTATAACAACATTCGGCTGTGGTGTGTGCGTAACCTCCACCTTCACGTAATCCGTGCCGAGTCGTGAGCGGAACGTCCACCAAAGGAGTCTCACTTGCGGACTGTTTTGCTCTGCTGTTATAATCATGGTGCCATCGTCAATGTAATTCCCAATGTTAGTGGCTATGGTTCCCTCCAGAGTTATGTAAGTATCAGTTTTCCTATCTAATTGTTCATACTTGCCCGCTTCAAAATTCCAGATGTACAGCATTGCACCGTGCGTTCCATATCGCCGGAATCCAGCGCCATCCCATAGAATATCGAGCTTTGTTATGCTTGATTCGGGTTCTTCAATGTCGAATTTGAACCGATGAATTGCGTAGAAGCCATTAGCAGAGCTGGCATCCCCCTGCATCGTATCATCGTCTATCTTGATACCCTTGTATTGCTTTATTTTGAACTCATCATCCGGGACATCACTGATGGATGGCGGATTGGCATTACATTGATACCGGTATGCCCATTTATCTGAGCCTGCACCGGTTGAGAAGTCGTAAGTACCCACAGTTATGCTGTCGTTGGTCTCAACGTTTGCTGCCGGGTCATAAGTCCAGCCAGCTTTGCTGACGTCATCCACCGTGAAGGTAAAAGTTGTTTCCGATGGAGCATTTTTAAGCTCGTCAGAATCGAGTGACACTTGCCCGGCAGAATTTGTAATGCCGGAATCACTATCACTGGTTGCATTGCTCCATGTACCATATACTGCTGCGCCTTCAACAGGACTGTTAGTAGCATTAACAATCGTTACCACTGCCGTAGCATGCGTAAACGTATTTTTGCCGGCTGTTCTCTTGCTTACCGACATATTGATGCTGTGAACATGCATGACATTAACGGACTCTTCTGTTACCTCCAGTACCACCGGTGATGCTCCTCCCCAGTTGCCTGCTTCATCCTTGCCGTGCACGTATAATGTATAATCACCGGCAGACCAGCCGGATACGTTTATATCTGCTGTTACTGCTTCCGTTACAGCGTTAAATGCCCCGTCTGATGCACTCATCGCTGTTCCATTACCGTTATCGCCAGTTGCGTTAACAAAATATTCCGCAGCAGCGATTATGGAATTGCAGGTGCTCGAATCGCTAATAGTTGCAGTCAACGTTACCGTTTCTGCACCATTGGTCGGGTTCGGCTCAGCAACCATGTCTGAGGTTACAGGACCGATAGTGTCTGTGGCGGTCGTGCCGGATTTTTCATCAGATGGCGTTCCTTCATTACATGCGTTGTCAACGGCTGTTATTTTGTAATAGTAAGTTGTATTGGCAGTCAGCCCGGTATCAGAATATGAGCTAGTCGTTGGCGAAGCGACAAGATTTTCGTTTTGGTACACATTGTAATGGGCAAGGTCTGACTCGTTGTTCGCAGTCCAAGAAACATCAAGTTGTGCGCAGCTAACTGGTGTTACTGTAACACCAGTCACCTTTGCAGGCGGCGTTGTGTCCGGAACATAAGAATAGGTTATGTTCAGATACCCATGGTCGAGATAGCCTTTTTCCGTCTTGCCACCACTCTCATAGCACACATATCTAATCCTGTTGTTTCCAGCCTCTGTCGATGTGTTGATCTGCATGGTTACATCCTGGCTGTCGAGGGTGTCTGTCCCACTCGTAGTCCCTGAGTATCTCACCCATTCGGCAGTGTCGTTATCATAGACCTCTATAAATATACTGTCAAGTGTAGACGATTCATGGTGTTCATAGTAAAAGGTTACGGATTCGATGATTGCGGAATCAGGAATGTCAGCTACGAAGTTCATTCCAACGTATGCCTCCGTCCCTTTTCTAACGGTTAACACGGCATACTCGCTATCGGGATTAAGAACTTTTGTGGTTACATCGTTCCCCATGCTGTCAAATGCCGATTCCGGTGCAACCGTAATCGTCACCACCGGAGTGGAATATAGATAAGTGAAATTCTTAGACCCGGCAGCAGTCAATCCCCCGACATCGGTTGCGGTAACCACCACTTTATAATCGCCCTCTGTGTGGGTTGACATGTTAAACGAGCCCGTGTAAGTGGCTGTAGTTACGTTAACAACGCTGTCGAAACTCAAACTCACAGGACTGTCCTCAACCACGCTTGGACCAGTAACAGTTGCTGTAACACTGGTATTAACAATATCATCCCAGCCGTTCATATCGGTCACAGTCGCTGTGATCATGACTGTCCTGTTTTGGGTTTCCCAGTTTGGATTAATTACCTGTACACCCAGTGCTACCGGATTGTCATCTGGTGCCAATTCAATCGCCATTGCCGGGGCTGCGTTGAGCACGGTTGTGCTCGATGTCGCATCGTTTGCATAAACAGATGAACTGACCAGTAGTATCGATGCCGTTAATACAACCACAATTACAATTGGTATTTTATTATGCATTTTTATCACCTTTTTTTGTATATGAAATAAATTAACACGATTGCAATAATTAATATTGATCCGGAAAACCCTGGAATGTCAAAAGTTCCTGATTTAGAATTTGTTGAAGCCACATCGAACAAGATCTCTTCTGTACCGGTCTCCTTTCCTTCGTAGAGCACATATCCCTTCACCACGTACCTGCCAGACGACAGTATCTTGTAGTAGGCGGTCAACCTGCTGGTCTCGCCAACCTCGACTATCATTTCATCGCTCTCGATCACATCAACGAATTCGCCATCACGGTATACCTCTCCCCTGAATGTTGCCCGGCTGTCGATCTTTCCGGTGTTCTCGAAGTCTGCGAGTATCTTTATCACACGGCTGATCATGGGTTCACCTTCGGTTACGAGACTCGTAAGTTCGCCCTGCCTTGTGAGCGTGCCGAAAGGAAGGATCTTGAAGGGCAGACTCTTTGTGATAAGAAGCTCTTCACCGAGTGAAACAGCCACATCTGTGGTGTAATCTCCTGTCCCCTGTTCTGTCGTGTTCCAGAGCACTGTTACCGTGTCTTCACAGTCTGGTTTTATGCCGGTTTCATCGTGGACAAAACTGTCGACTAGTTTGCCACCCTTTGTTATTGCAACCGCGATCTTCGGTTTTGCAACCACGTTGCCTTCGTTTTTGAACTCAACTTTTATCTTTAATGGATAGTCGATTTCGATATCCGCGGTCGTTATGCTTTTTACGGTTCCTTTCAGGATTTGCGTACCTGTGACCTGGATAAGAACCTCTAACGGTATGCGGACAACCGCATGAGCAACCGCACCTCCTTCCGGTGCTTCTTCCTTTGGAATGCTATGCGCATAGACCGTTGTGGTATAATCAGCATTTGCGATGTCTTTGGGTATATCAAACTTTACGAGGACTTTTGCTTTATCTTTGCCTGGTATTGTAATCTCTGTTAGTGGTATATCTGGCTCGTCTTCTTTACAAAAAGAAATCCATTCGGCACATTCGCCTTCGGCGGTGAGCCCAAATGTGCCTGTTTCGTCACCACTATTAAAAACCGTTATCGTCCTCTCATACGACCCACCTTTAAAGGTATCGCTGATTATGATGCTTGCTGGTGATATACCAATACCAATGGTAGCATTTGCAGTAGGGCATAAGCTCAAGATTAAGAATGCGGCAATTACCGCTGCTGTCAGTTTCATTTTCCTCATACTCACTTTTTGCTTCATTTTCTTATTTCTTGTTTTCAATTCCTTCAAAAAAGGGAAAAAAGGGAAAAAAATTATTATCCCTTCTATGCTTCTCTCAATTTACTTTACGCCTTAGTCGGTGTAAAAGTGGTCGATCCTCCGTAAGGTCCTGCCTTCAATCCTGTTGGCACATCTAACTCGAAGTTGGCATCAGCATTTCCACCTACTGCAATTTCTGTTGCAGCAGCCCAGTTTGTTGTTAGCTGACTATCTGCAATTGTTTCACCAGCAGCAGTTCCCGACCCTGCCATATTTTCCCATGTGATTCCATCACCGGTAGTGTCATAACCTAATGGGGTGGTATCAACGAACTTTACTTTAACATTTCCTGTATTGGTCACGACGTGTTTTCCAGGTTTGTCCAATTCTCCTGGGTTCACTGCGCCAAAGCTCATATCCATTACACTGATAGACATCACTTCGCCGACATTAACGGTTTTAGTGCAAATCGAGGAACCAGCATCGAGTCTGAAGGTTACTACGTAGTTGCCTGATGCTGTATTAGCTGGTACAGAATCAGTTCCCGTGCAAGTCCTTTGCAGGTCGCCATTTACAGCATCGGCGGTTAGCGTTGTAGTCTGAAGACCAGCGCCGAAATTTACCTCTGCCTTCCATGTACCAGCAGGTATGGTGTCATCACCATTGTCGTCAGAAACCACAAGATTATAGCTTACTGTTCCATCAGCAGGAGTGACTGGGTCTGGTTGCGTAGTTATATCAGTTGCAGTGCAGTCGTATGTTGAAGTTGCGTCAGTCACGGTCGCACTCGTATCTGTACTCATAGCTGGCGTAATCATCGCCAGTACCATTATACCTACCATCAATATGGCTAATATTCCTTTCATTTTATATTCACCTCTACTTCTTTCATTTTATATTCACCTCTTATTTTATTGTGTTGTTTGTTCATATTCGATTCCACAGAGCAGCATGAGTCACTCTATATGCGCGCCGTTTCCGACGTATGATGCACTTACCACCTCACCCATGATGAGCAACATCACCCATCTAAAGGCAAATCCCCGTACACCTCGGATTTTTTAAGTAATGGTTTTGGAATAAATTAAAGAAGAGGAATCGAGATCCCTCTCCTGCTTTTGCACTTATCTGTCATCTGCTTTTATGGCACTATTATGCCGTCACTCGCCTCCACGTTTGCTCCTGAGTCGTATGCCCGTCCAGCAAGCGAAACACCATCCACCGCGAAGGTAAAGGTTGTTCCACCGGGAGCGTTTTTCACCTTGTCTGAATTCAATGATACCTGTCCACTTGCATCTGTTGTGCCAGAATCGGTATCGCTGGTTGCATCACACCAGTGACCTTCTACTGTTGCACCATCGACTGGCGCGCCAGTGGCATCAACAATCGTTATGTTTTAAGCAACATATCAATGCTATTAACATGCATCGTATTTAAAGATGCTTCTTTTGTCGTGTTGCTTGCAACGTTGGAAAGTGGCGATTCATTTGTACTTCATCCGATGTTTTCACTGCAAAGTATTTTGACCAAATTATCTTGATATAGAGCAAATGTACTTTATATCAATAAACGTTTCGGTTTTGTTTGCGTAGAATCGTATGTAATGCTTGCATCCAACCCGGTTACTGTGAACGTATCACCCGAACCAGCGGGTTGTGGTGCTGGCTTTATCGAGCTGGGAGTTGGGTCGCTGGCTGCTAAATCAGTTACTGCTGCCAGCGCCGTCGTATCTGGTGCACCAGATACTGAACGGATGAATAGATGGTCGATGTAAATCGTATCCAGAGCTTTGTTTCCTGCAGTTTGGTCGGTATCTTTCACGCGGATGTAAACTGTGCCGCTGAGATCGCCCGGCAGATCAAAAGTCTGGTACGTGTCGTCATCAGCAGTCTTGGTAACCGTTACCATCTCGGTGTACGTGCTGTCATCGGTCGAGTATGCAAACACAAAGTCATCGCTATCGCTGCTCGGACTGTGATATGCCTCGAGGTAGAATGTAACGCTGTTTCCACCGGTTACATCAACCGTCCACTTGTGTTCCAAATAGCTGTATCTGTTAGCGGGCTTTCCTTTACTCTCCACTTCGGTTATGGATTCGTACACATCGTCAGAGACTTGAGTATCCACATAGCTGCCTGACACCGTGCCAGTTACTGGTGTGTCCACATTGGCTTTGTCATCTGCATATCCAGCCGATGAAACCACGAGATCAGAAGTGACAGAATCGGTAGCGCTTACATCCTGGTCACATGTAGCTGCCGCAGTCAACGTGTATGTAGTCTCCGGAGTGCCTGCCGTTGTGGAAACCGTGACTGTCTGCACATACTCTGCATTCGGTGCTAAGGTTCCTGTGTTCCAGTTGAGCGGACTAACATCAATTGTAGCCTCGTCAACCGCAGTCCCGCCCATCACAACACTGTAGGATGCATTGAGATCGCCTGTGTTCTTAACCCGGACCGTGTAGGTCGTGCCATTCCCGGGTGCCACTGTCTGTGATGCCTCATCGACAGTAACAGTAACCTCGTAGCTCGGTGGACCAAGTACCGAGCGAATGAATAGATGGTCGATGCAAATCGTATCCAGAGCTTTGTTTCCTGCAGTTTGATCGGTATCCACCACACGGATGTAAACTGTGCCGCTGAGATCGCCCGGCAGATCAAAAGTCTGATATGTGTCGTCATCAGCGATCTTGGTAACCGTTGCCATGTCAGTGTAGGTGTTGTCATCGGTCGAGTATGCAAACACAAAGTCATCGCCATCGTTGCTTGAACTGCGATACGCCTCAAGGTAGAAGGTAACGCTGTTTCCACCGGTTACATCAACCGTCCATTTGTGCTCAAGATAGCTGTATCTGTTAGCGGGCTTTCCTTTACTCTCCACTTCGGTTATGGATTCGGATACATTATTAGTGGTTTGTGTATCCACATAGCTGCCTGACATCGTGCCAGAAACAGGTATGTCCGCATTTGCCACGTCGTCCTGTTTCGCTTCCCCACGCTCAACCAGCATGAACACATTAGCCAGCAGCATCGAATCGCCGTCATCTCCCTGGCCAACAACATTATTGCTTGCAGCAAGAGGAGTCGTCACATCAGTCAGGTTAACACCCATCTGCGCATGCGTGCTTCCTATGTGCATCGACATTCCGTTCAATGTTTCGCTGTATGTTTCGCTGTAGCCGTGATAGACATCCTTCCCGATCTCAACGCCATTGAAGTACAGGTAGCTTGGATCTCCGCCATCTCCGCCCCATGGAGTTGCCAGTCCGAGTGTTGCACTCCCCATCATGCTGAGGTCGATCGTCCCTTCGATAGTCGCGTTGTTGATGCATTCGCTCAGTGCGAGATTACCAGCACCGCCTCTGCGTCCGCCTTCGAGCAGGTCCGCTCCCTCGAGTATCCAGTATTCATACTCTGGCTTTGTCGTATCATTGTATAGGATTACGAGTCCGGGTGGGTCAATGGCAAAGCTGTGCCCTGTGGTTCCTGTATTCTCCACGGTCACGGTGTAGGTTCCGCTCTCTGTAACATAAGCCGTCAGATCGTACACGTAGTTTCCGAAAGGATAGTTGTATGTAATTGCGGGAGTGTCGCAGGGTCTGTCATTGTATTCCGCGACAGATAAAAGCGTGTATGTTCCACCAGATGGTTTTGTAATATTTACACCCATGGATGGGTAAACACCTGTCTCATCGATCTGGCTCCATGTGTAGTACACGTTCAGCCGTGCAAGTTCCACGCTGGCGCCATCCGGCAGTGTTATGTCGTAGTTTATATCCGTAGATGCTCCCGGACCGTTCAAAGCCGTATAGACGCCGTCACCGGTTGTGAAGTTCAAACTGCCGTGAACCGTGCCATGGAACGCGGTGCTTAACACCTCATCGGCACTGTATCCAGCCCAGTATGCCGTTTCCAGCGTAGTTGACTCGTTGTTTCCTTCGTTCTCCTCACCTATCTCACCATCGCAGTCTGCAACCGCTTTTAGCGTGTAGGTAGTTGGAGTGCCTCCATCCTCACAGTCGGTTCCGGTTGGAGTCCATTCGAACTGCACGGTTGCACTGCATCCGGGATTTATTGACGGCCCACTCTGCTTTCCATAGAACTCGCCGTCTATATACAAAGCAACATGGGACGAATTTGCAGCTTTGGTGCCTGTATTCTCAACTATTATGTCGATCTCGTTTGAGAGGTTGAAGCATGCCGGATAACCGGTGGCATTGTGGTATGCATCGATCCCTGTTACGACCAGGTCGGTATACGGGAAGCGTATGGTGATGTTCTCTTCAAAGCCGCCTGCATTCATCTCGCTTTCGGAAACGGTATGGTCGAACTCTTCCACATTGCTACTGTCACTGGCATAGAAGTGCAGCACATCACCTGCGCTGACGTTGTTTGATGAAGTCAGTACCTGGTAGTAACTGGAATCAGCAGTCGTCTCCGCGGTGAAGACCTCGGAGGTGTTCGTGTTTGTTACATTCACCAGGGGATTGTTCACAGGACTTCCTGCGCTGTTGTTGACCCAGCCCAAGATCAAAAACGGTGTTGATGACTCAAGTTCCATTATCGTAAACGAGTACGAATCAACGGGCATCACATTCGGTGTTCCGTTCAAGTCACTGGCGTCAACTGTTACGTCCACTACCTGCCCGTAGCCGAAATCGGCTGGCGGGTTGTAAGTGAGTGTGTAATCAGCCTGAGTGCCAGTGGTAACTGGTGTTACCGGGCTGCCTTCAACTGTCATCACGATCGTTGTATTATCAACGCCAGTGTTGTCATCCTTGACATGAACAACGATGTTCGTGTCGAGAGGAACATCTGCCGCACCTTTTGCCGGGCCATGTCCAGTGGTGTAGGGTGGTGTTGTGTCAGGAGATGACTCGCCATGTTCGAGCATGAGCACGGCAGAGTGAACACGCTCGTAATCAGCACCCGGGTGGTAATAATGGAATAGATTGGTTGATGGGTTTAGATAACTGGTTAGTATGTTGTCCCACCTGTACAGATAACTCATATAGTCAGGTGCACCGATATCGTTTCCGTTAAGCTCCGGGTTTACCCCGGAATTACTTGGGAACCCCAAGGTCCAGTATTTCATTGCACTTGTACTGCCGGTAGTGCCGTTAAAATGTATGTAAATTTCATCGCTATCCGGATCACAGCCGCTGCCACTGATCATCAGCGGGCTTCCTTCGTTTATCCAGTATGTGATTTCCGGCATGCTCGGGTCCTCGTACACGACTAAAAGACCAAGCACGTAACCGTAATAACTCGGCACACTCGTTGATATCGTGTTGTTACCGGTAACGATATGAGGAGTTGCATTATAGGTGATAAAGTGGACACCGCAGCCAGTGACACAATCGTGACATTCCGGTGTATCAATAACGCTGCATCGCTCCGGATAACTGTCCGGGTCGCATGCATGGTAGGTTTCCGTGGTAAAGTCGTTAATGGTCAAGCTAAAGTCCACACAGCTACCCGGAGAGCCACCCCAGGCACCGGTATAAAGCCGTGCAAGTTTTATTCCATCGGGCACGTCAGTAAATACAGCCGACGGGGGAGCTTGCGCCACATAGTAAATGCCGCCATGGATTGTCTCACTGTATTTAGTTTCTGAAGGGCAGCCACCGGTTACCGCACTTACCGGTACGCTGAACGCTGCCAACAACGCTATCAGCACTATCGGCAGCACTATGTATCTATATCGTGTTTTCATCTGTTTTCACCTCTTGAATTTTTTCTCATTTTTCTTTCGTCTTTATCCTATCTTTCTTCATCATTTTCTTACCTGAATAAAAATGAGAAGGGAAATAAATCCTTCTCAACTTGTTTCTATTTCTGTCGTTTTTTTCTCGCTCTTATGTGAGTCTATTCTACTACCAAAAACGCATTGGCTACGTTCATCTGCTTATCGCCGTTATTTGGGTTCTCCAGTCCATTCTGGAACCTTGCCATGTTATTCTGGCTTCTAAGGGCGGCTGAGACATCGGTCTCGCTTACAGCAAGGTTCTTATCAGGTACACTATTCCACAAGCCGTCCCACCAATATTCGCTCAATGCGTTGAAATAGAGCCTGTTGTAACCGAGGTCACCAGCAGGAACCACACTTGTCAACGTTGCTGTATCCATCCCTGATGGTACCGGACCTGGGAATTTCACCTTCGTGATGGTCATATCCGGGGTTATCCCATATGTCCATGCACCGTTTTTCCACTTGGTGTAAGTCATATCGTTTCCCTCGGCAATCCAGTACATCTTGTCATCGTCTTCAAGTGTCAACAATAGACCAACACCCTGGATACAGACTCTTGCCCTGCCGCTATTAATACTACTAATGTACGATCCTGTACAATAACCGGCACAGTCAGGTCCCTGATATGACTTCACATTCGTCACGTTCACGGCGTTATTGCCTGACACTAAGTTTAGTGGTATCGAAGAGCAGTTCGTTCCGCTTGGGAAGTTGTAAGTTTGGTAACCAGGCTGCCCGTATTGTAGACCAACAGCGGAAATGTTTTTAGCGTCAGTGTAGTGGTCAATCCAGTTGGTACCATCAGCGTAGTCAAATGACACCGTTTCACCATTGAACTCCACCTCTAACTCGGGATAGACAGCATAGTCTCTATACCACGACATGTAAGTCAGTTTGTCACACACATCAACTGCACTCCATGTCCAGTACACGTACAATCGAGCTTCTACCGCATTATCAGGTAAACTACTGAGGTTTATGTTGTACGTTGCAGTCTCAGCGTTACTACCCACGCTATCGTAACCCCATATACACTGGTAGAATGGTGTTCCATACGTATAGGCTAAGTCGCCTGCGCCTTGTTCGTAGATGCTCATTTTTTTGTGCTCAGCTACGTACTCTGCCGTTGCCGGCACTGCCATTGCACTTATCAGCGCAATGATGCAAAGAATATATATTGTTCTTTTCATATTTATCTTCCTCCTTTTATGTTTATCTGAATATCTGGCAGGGTTCGCCTGCCCCATATATCGCCTTTCGGCACTGTTTTGCTTGTTTCTATCATATCAATACCTCTTTTGTCTCTGTTGTTCATCCGGGCAGTTCCCTGCCCGTTATATACATTTCCGGCGCATGACCAGCGGCCAACGCAAGCAACCCATAAATATCAGCAGATTATAAAGTGCAGATGCCCAATCGGCATCTGGCGAGTTGCTGATACGGGTTGCAAGCATGTCGATGCACCTGCCGTCGGTTCTGGCTTCAGGTGCATCATGCCATGTTGTGGTTTTATTCCTGTTTTATTTCCCTATCACCTCTACCGTATCGCTTCCCTCAAATGGCGTTCCATCAAAGAGGTTTCCTTCAACCGTCATCAGAACATCATCAGTCGGCAGGTCGTCTCTCAGGTCATTTCTTCTGAAATCCACAACATACGTGCCGTTGCCCGCAGCCGCAACCGTTCCACTCCGGGCAGGTGCACCCTCACATATTACTGTGTCTATGTCTATCTCTGCAACATCGTAGCCATCTGGCAGCGTGATAAATGCTGTGAAGACTCCAACTCCGTTGTTATCAAGGTTCAGTACCTCGGGCTCTATCCTCACGCTTGCTTGTATGACAGCTCCTCCTCCGTACTCAACGAGCAAGAACGCATTCGCAGGCATCATGCAGTCAGCGTCATCGCCCTGACCAGCCACATTATTGCTGTCACTGAGCTGGTCGGTTACATCGGAAACGTTCACACCTACCTGCGCATTACCAGCTCCTATCTCCATTGAGATGCCGTCTATTGTTGCGCTGTATGGACTGCTATATCCATGATACACACCTCTTCCGAGCTCTATCTCGTTGAAGTACAGCACATCGTCCGGCATTTCGTCACCCCATGGCGATACCACACCGAGCGTTGCATTCATAACGGTGCTGAGATCAATGCTTCCGGGGAACGCTGCGTTGTTTATGCATTCTTCAAGCGAGAGAGAACCGCCATCGATTCTCCGCCCACCGATGAGCTCATCAGCACCCTCATTTATCCAGTACTCGATCATAGGTGCGTTTGCATCCCCGTAGACAAGCACGATGCCGGGAGCGGCCAGGCAGAAGTTTTGACATGCAGTGCAGACATTCGTCACCCTTACCGTGTAAGTTCCGCTCTCAGTGATGTAATCAGTGAGGTCATAGACGTAGTTGCCGAATGGTAATACCCACGCCGAACCTTCGCATTCACATTTGACGTCGTTGTATGCCTTCAGCAGTGGCAGCGCCGTGTATGTTGTTCCACCTGGAGTTGTTATGTTCACTTCCATCTCCGGGCACGTCCCTAAGGGCTTGTTCCACGTGTAGTAGACATTCAGGTGAGCGAGTTCCACAGTAGCTCCGTCTGGTAGTGTGATGTCATAGTTCGTAACTTGAGCATCACCGACAGAGTACAAACTACTGTATTGTCCGTCACCGGTCGTGAAGAGCAGTCCGCCGTGAAGCGTTCCGTGCGCAACGTTTTCCAGTGGTTCGTCTGCCGTGTATCCATTGTAGCATGCCATGTCCACTACGGTTATCTCGTTGTTCGTCTCGTCGAGTTCATCAACATCGTTGTCGCAGTCCGCAACAGCAGTGAAGTTGTACTCTTCGGATGACCACTCGAATACACAAGGTTCTTGCAGGCAGTCTTTTCCAACCGGCATCCAGCCTGTGAATGTCACGGTTGCACTCTCGCCTGCACCCAAACCAGATACAGGCAGACTGCCAAAGAATACGCCATCGATGTAAAGACTGAGATTGGATTCATTTGCAGGTGTGGTGCCAGTATTCTCGATTGTAACGTCCACCTCATTCGAAAGGTTGAACCATGCTGATGCGTATGTGCTATAGTGGTATGCATTGATCGCTGTCACCACAAGGTCAGGCATCCACACAATGGGGCTGACGATGGTGATATTCTGCACAAATCCGCCGCTGTCCATCTCTTCCACGGTCACGGTATGGTCAAACTCGGTCGTGTTGTCATCGCTCGCACGGAAGTGCAGTGTGTCACCTGCGAGTATGCGTCCTGAAGCGGTTATGACCTGATAGAAGTTATCATGTATCTCAACATTGAAGTCTCCTGTCGTATCCATATTCTCAACGGTAACGTTCAGATCCAGGATAGGTTCATCGATGTCGTGATTGACTTCGCCGAAGATCAGGAACGGGATCGATGACTCAGATTCCGCAGCCGGTGTGAGGACCTCGATGGCACGGTTGTTTCCAGCCTCAGCAATCAGCGTGTTGCCGCCTGGGAGCCGCTCGGCATCCGTGGGGTAGTTAGAATGATACTCCCAGACGATGCTGCGCGTGGTAAACCCGTTGTTCGCTCTTGCAGGGTCGCAATGCGATGTCCTGACCGTTATGACACGGTCGTTCATTGCATCCACGATCATTGTGTCGCCATTTGTGAGCCGCTCGGCATCTGTCGGGAAGTTGAGCTCATTTACCCCTGAGCCGTATTCATCCGGTATTCCGGTCCCGTACTGCCAGACTATCGCCCCTGAAAGGTCCACCTCAATGACACGGTGGTTCCGGTAGTCGGCGATTAGCGTGTTGCCGTTGTCAAGACGGTCGACATCAAAGGGATGATAAAGCCCGGTCATCTCCCAGACTATTGTTCCGGTGCTGTCAACCTCGATGACACGATTGTTGAGACGGTCTGCAATGAGCGTATTGCCGTTTGAGAGACGCTCGGCGTCAGTCGGGTAGTCAAGCTGATCTGTCCCGCTGCCTGCCGTGCCGGTCCCGTACTGCCAGACTATCGCCCCTGAAATGTCCACCTCAATGACACGATGGTTATTGTAGTCGGTGATCAGTGTATTGCCATCGGTAAGCCGTTTGGCATCATGTGGACAGTTAAGCTCACCAGGATCTGAACCCTGTGTTCCTGTCCCATACTGCCAGACAGTCGCTCCGGCAGGGGTTACCTCGGTTATGGTATGACCCCCTAACTCGGTGATCAGCGTATTGCCATCGGTAAGCCGCCCGGCATCCCACGGTATAAGCGCACCATGCTGCCAGACGATCTCTGCTGAGACCTCACTGACTGTTACCATTATGCAGGTTGCGTTGTTCGTCTCGTCAGTTTCATCGATCGCATTATCCGTGTCAGCAACAACGCAGAGATTGTAGTCACCAGCCGAATCCGGCGTCCATAAGAAGCTCACGTTCGTTAAACTCCCGGCACCAAGCGATGGAACGCTTGCTGTGTTAACAACGCTTCCGCCAGCACTCAACGATACACTGAATGCGGATGCCTCAGCAGTACCGATGTTCTCGATCGTTGCTGTGATCGTGCTCGTCAGATCCACAAAGAGCGGTGGAGCGTTTATCGCAGTTGTTGTGAGGTCGGGTGCACCAACCGTTACAGTTGTGCATCTATCGTTGTTCGCTTCATCTCTTTCGCGGATCACGTCACCATGGTCAGCAGCAGCGCAGAGCTCGTAGTCGCTGGTCGATGCCGGAGTCCACGGGAAGATCACGTCCGTGCTTGTGCCTGCGCTCAATGCCGGGATGCTTGTCGAGTTAACGACGCTTCCGTTCACAGATAGCGATACATTGAACGAAGAAGCGTCATCAGTGCCGATGTTTGCGATCGTTGCTGTGATCGTGCTCGGCTGGTTCATGACCAGCGGATGGGCGGTCATTGCTGCGGTCGTGAGGTCTGGCAGCTTCGCCTCAGGATAGTTCTCGAACAGCTCCATCAGCGGATAGTCGTCAACATTAGCGGGCTTCTTTATGGTGTAGGCTGTGTCTCCTATTCCATCTCCGCCAGCATCGGTTCCTGTATAATCACTCCAGTAATTGCCGAGGTGGCTTGTGTAGGTGGCGCCGTTGTAGATATACTCGATCGGCTCTGGCGAGCTCCAGTAGAATGGAGCATTAAGACGATATATGTCTATGCTGCTGTTGATGATGTTGTTACGATATACCTTGTTGTCCACATCATCGGCATATAGCTCGATCCCGATAGCGTATCCGTTGTCGGTGATGATAGTATTCTCTGTAATTACGTTGTTTGCACATACCCAATCCAGTCCGGTCATCGCTATTGCCTTGTATGTTACTGGCGATAATGAAATAACGTTGTTCCTGATAGTGTTATTTGATGTACCGTATTGGAGGTGAATGGCAAAATGTTCAGCAGTTGCATTTACGACGTTGTTCTCGAAAGTGATGTTGTCTGAGTATAGCGCAATATTTGCCGAGAAGCTTTCAATCATGCAATCAAAGACACAGTCTCTGATGATGCAATCTGGAGAGGTTACCTCTACAGCTAGGGGAGAATTCACAAGCGTAAATCCTTCGAGAACACATCCAGGTGAATTCATTTTAACCCAATTGCCTCCTCCACCATCGATCGTTGCAACATCTGCACCCTCTCCTTTCACTGTTATATTCGGTTTCTGTGTATAAAAAAACGCATGTGTTCCGTTATAAACACAGACCGTGTCACCGGGAGATGCGCGATCTCTGATCGCCCAATGTATATACTCACCCTCGTGGACATATACATCACATTCACAGGGTTCAAATTCTGCTGCTGCTGGCATCACCATCATCGCACATAACAGCACGATAATACCGACAATATATGCTGTTCTCATGTTATGCACCTCTTAAAAATAAAAAAGGATTATGTTTCATGGTGCGACCACCAGCTTAACATAATCCGTCTTGATCCACGACATTCTGATATTGTTTCCTGGGGTTGTATGTGCACTTTTTTGTTTCACCAGTACCGTCACAATACCTGCATTGATGTAGCTGCTGATGCTCGTTGTTGCCTCTCCAGTCAAAGTTACTTCTGCATCAGTATTCCCGCTATCTGCCAATTGTTCATATCCTGTGGAACTGAAATTCCAGATGTATAGCACTGCGCCATCAGTAACCTGTTCATGGTATCCTATACCGTTCCATGTAACGTTGATTTTGGCTATATCTGAGGGACCTTCTGTAATACTGAAGTTGAACCGATGCGCTGCATAGTAGCCATCGTTTCCGCTATTATCTAACAGGAACGTTCCATCATCCACTGTGATGTTGACGTACTGATCCACTGGTTCTGTTGATAACACGGTGCTTGGGTATATGGGCGAGCCGGAGTCAAACTCTGCTTGATTTATTTGAGGTCTGAATGCCCACTTATCTGTGCCTGCACCGGTAAGGAAGTCGTAGAGTCCCTTCGGCCTCTCGTCAGCATTACTACCGTCGTCTATGGTATAGTTACTTGGGAATCCGCTGTTATCCTTCCAGTCGCTCCAGCGGTTTCCTGTGTAGTTCTTGCCTGCATCAGTTGTGTTCCAGTAGTTGGTAGTCCCGTTATCCCATGCCTGGAGTCCTGGGTTGCCGGCGTTGTTGTCGGTAAAGGTGTTGCAGTAGACATAATTCCTGGCGCTGTTATACAGCTTCACGCCGTAGTCACTGCTGTTTGTTATGATGTTGTCAGTTACGCTGGTGTCATTTGCAAGCAGGTATACCCCATAGTCGGTGTTGTTCAGGATCGTATTCTTATCCACGGTGCAGTTAGAACAGATCAGTTCAACGCCGTATAGATTCTCTTCGATCGTGTTGTTCGTTATATTAACAAACTCCGGATCATCGCTGCCCAGCGGTACCAATCCGACTTCTATGCCGTACTTTGTGTTGTTCTGTACGGTGCTGCCATTGACCGTTCCATACGAGAGGTCGTGGAAGTATATGCCGCTGTCTGCACAGTTCTTGACCGTGCAGTTATTGATCACGAACGTCGCATCCGTATTCTCTATGGAGATGCCTTTGCCAGCGCAGTTCTCTATCGTCAGGTTCTGTATGTAGTAGGTGCCGCTAACATTCTTGAAGCAGTCGTCAGGCAAAGCGTAATCCCCGGAAGTGTTTAACTTCTCGAAGTCGCTGTTGGATTTCACAATGATGACATAGCCAACTTGATAGTTCTCTGAACTCTCGTTGTTGCCCTCGTTTGATTCAGTTATAACGCCGCCTGAGTCAGCAACCACCTTGAATGTGTAGCAGCCTTCTGACAGATTCACAGTGAAGTTTACGTCTATGCTGCTGCTTGCTGAGAGCCCGTTAGTAACATTTACTGTTGTACCGTTTGGGACATCATCGACGTACAGACTTACATTGAACGCTCCACATGCACTGCCCTGATTTGTTATCGTTGCGTTGATCGTGGCATCCTTGTCCGGTCTTATGACATCCGGGAATTCAATGTCAGTAACTGTGAGGTCTGGTTTCTCTGCTGCTTCCTTTTGCAATACCAGAATTGCATTGCAGATGTTAACAAGGGGATCTTCACCCCGACGGTAGTCGGCATGGTTTCCAGACGACGTCACGTTCTCTGGTTTTACGTTGTTGTTCGTCTCATCCCATGTATTCACCTCAATGGTGTTGCTGTCAACCATGCTTGTATCAAGCGGATGGTCATTGAAATCCAGGCAATTACTGCAGGTTGGAGAGTAGCCGGTCAGATGCACCACCGTAAGTGCTGACTTGGTTACGCTAGCATTATCCACACTGCCATTGAAGTATGTCGTTCCATCGTTAATTGGCGTCTCATAATTAAGAGCATCGCTTCCGTCATTGATCCAGTATTGAATCCTTGGTTCGCTTGTGTTCTCCAGCACTACCACGAGGACAGTGCCATAGACCCTGCCGTCAAGCGAGCCGTTGATCTTCGATGTGGTTGCAGTGTTTGTCTCTCCTGCATTGGTCAGGTTGGTTACATTATACCACCACCAATACTTTCCGTAGCCTGTGCACCAGACATTTGGATTTCCATCCGGTTTATTGCCCTCGAGATGTATTGGACCAAGACCGTTTGCAGTGCAGTTATCGTTGAATGTAACATTATGCCATCCAGCATTGGATGGGTTGCCGCCCCATACGCCTGTGTACAGATACGCCGCTTTAACAGTTCCATTTGGCACATCGGTACTCAGTGTGAGGGTTGTCTGTCCATTCCATGCAACACTGTCAGTGAAGACACTGCCATTGATGGTGCCATTCGTTCTGGTTGTCACATCCCAACCATCGAAACTGTAGTTTGCCATTGCCGGCACCGCCAGCAGGCACACCATTATTACGCTCAAGAGAGCGATTATTATTGTCTTATTCATGTTATCTTCCTCCTTTTATGTTTATCCAAATATCTTGCAGGGTTCGCCTGCCCTGTATATCGCCTTTCGGCGATGTTCTTCCTGTTTCTGTCATATCAATACTTTTTTTAACTTATAGGAAAGTATAAAACGCAACCATTTTCTCTTGCACTTGATTGCTATCGCAATCAAGAATTATGCAGTTGATAGTTGTTTTCTGCAGAACGGAGTTATGCAGTGCTTGCGAGAGTCAAGAGTTGCTTCTGCACAACGAAGTTGTGCAGTTTTTAATACTTTATATCTCCAAAACGTCATTTTCGTAATACTCCAATTTATAGAGGGGTTATAGAGGGGTTACTGTCCTGTTAAAAAAATAAAAGCCAACGCCTTGCAGCGTTAGCCAGTACAGGTTATGTTTAGTGTACAATCAGTCTTGGCAGATACGAAATATCCTTCTCCTGCTGTCATCGTTGTGAAGTGGTGGAACGCAGATGGTGCATTTGGGTTGTACACCTCGAACTTGTGTGCTGTCGCATTCCATCTCGCAACATACCGGTAGTCGCCTGCAATCGAACTCATCGTATCGCTGACAGTCTTCGTGCAGTTCAGAACGCCGATCATGTTCAGCCCTGCCTTCAGTCCGGTGCTCGTCGAATCTACTGCAGTGCCCTCATATCCCCAGTTGCCGGCGGTTGTGACATGCACGAAATATCCGGTACCCGGATCCATCGTTGTTGCGTCCTCGAAATGGTGGCTAGTCGCATTGTATTGTTTCACAGCATCATACGCTATCGTATCATTTCCGAGT